>CAJONG010000069.1 GCA_905235845.1 uncultured Lachnospiraceae bacterium | reverse complement strand
AGTACACGGATGTACTTGCAGACCCTAGCGATAAGGCGATTTGGGCTCGGCACAAATCGCTGTGTGAAAAATATGATATCAATCATATTTTTCACACTACATACCTGTATATCTATACTATATGTTCGGCGATCATATCGCCCATCTGCTTAGTTCCTATCTTATCCTCGCCATCCTTGGCTATATCAATCGTCCTGTAGCCTTCCTTAAGAACCTCCTTGACCGCGTTCTCTATGACATCGGCCTCCTTATCCAGATCAAATGTATACCTTAACATCATCGCTGCACTTAATATCGTAGCTATGGGATTGGCTATACCCTTGCCTGCGATATCCGGTGCCGAACCGCCTGATGGCTCATATAATCCGAACCTTGTCTCATTAAGGGATGCCGAAGGCAGCATACCTATCGAGCCTGTTATCATCGAAGCCTCGTCGGATAAGATATCACCGAACATATTCTCCGTAAGCATCACGTCGAACTGTGCAGGGTCCTTCACAAGCTGCATTGCGGCATTGTCCACAAGCATCGTGATAAATTCCACATCCGGATAGTCCTTAGACACTTCCTCCGTGACCTTACGCCACAGTCTTGACGAATCAAGGACATTGGCCTTATCAACAAGAGTCACCCTGCATCTTCTCTTGCGGGCTATATCAAAAGCCTTGATCGCTATCCTTCTTATCTCATTCTCATTATACGTAAGGGTATCCACGGCTGTCATAAGCCCGTCTATCTCCCTGGTATATCTCTCCCCGAAGTACAGACCGCCTGTGAGCTCCCGCATGATCATCATGTCGAAGCCTCTGTCCGCCACCTCTTCCTTAAGCGGGCAGGCCTGCTTAAGCTCAGGATAGAGATATGCCGGACGAAGATTTGCGAAGAGTCCAAGAGCCTTACGTATACCCAGAAGTCCTGCTTCAGGTCTTTTCTCAGGAGGCAGCTTATACCATGGCGAGGTCTGCGTATTGCCTCCTATGGAACCCATGAGCACCGCATCGGATGCCTTGCACACATCAATTGTCTCTTCAGTTAGAGGCACTCCGTATGCGTCTATGGATGCGCCACCCATAAGTACATCCCTGTATTCTATTGTATGTCCGTACTTGGCACACACACTGTTAAGAACCTTTTTGGCTTCAGCCACTATCTCTGGTCCTATGCCGTCTCCGCTTATGACTGCAATCTTCATATCCATCATGTTACTCCACAACATCCCTCCAAGGCCCTGATTCACAGCCCCGGAACTGTATATCCTATCGCTTTGCTGTAATGAAAAACGTGGGATACATCCTAAGAGGATATCCCACGCTCCATAACTCTTATTCTTATTCAGCCTTCTCTACCTGGCTGATCGCAGCCTTCTGCATGGGAATACGACAGTTCTTATTATTACCGAACTCTACTATGACTGTATCCTCCTGAATGTCTATGACCGTACCATAGAAGCCGCTTGTAGTCAGCACATAGTCACCTATCTCAAGCGCATTTAACATGGCTCTGGCTCTTTTCTGCTCATTCTTCTGGGGCCTGATCATCAGAAAATACATGATCGCACCGAACACCACGATATATATAACGAGCAACAATCCCGAATTGTTCTGCATAAAACTCTCTGTACCGCTTAATAACATCTTATATTCTCCTTACCTATGTATGTATATAATGCATATATATTGTATACACCGACTTAGACTATATTACCCAAATCCACATATAATGTCAATAAAGATTTACTCCGCTCCGGCCTTAAGTTCATCAAGTCTTTCATTCTTAAAATCCGCATAGCGTCCCTCATCAAGTGCAAGCCTTATGTCAGCCATAAGCTTATTGTAGTAATAGAGGTTATGTATGACGCACAGCCTCATGGCAAGCATCTCTCCGGCCACCATAAGATGTCTGATATAGGCTCTTGAGTATCTTTTACAGGTCGGACAATCACAGCCCTCCTCTATAGGCCTGTCATCTGTGGCGAATCTTGCGTTTTTGATATTGATACGCCCGTATCTTGTATACAGATGTCCGTGTCTGGCATTACGGGACGGATATACACAGTCGAAGAAATCCACTCCTCTGTCCACCGCCTCTAGTATATTGGCCGGCGTTCCCACACCCATAAGGTATGTCGGCTTATCCTTGGGCAGATACGGAACCGTCTGTTCAAGTACATGATACATCTGTTCATGACTCTCTCCCACGGCAAGCCCTCCGATGGCATAACCGTCAAGCTCCATATCCGCTATGATCTTAGCATGCTCTATACGTATATCATCATATACCGCTCCCTGATTGATACCAAAAAGGAACTGATTCGGATTGACGGTTCCCTCCATTGCATTCAGTTCATCTATCCTCTTCTTACACCTTTCAAGCCACCTTGTGGTCCTGTCCACCGAAGGCTTGACATATTCCCTCTCTGCCAGGGCCGGCGGGCATTCATCGAAGGCCATGGCTATGGTAGAGCCTAAGTTGGACTGTATCTGTATACTCTCCTCGGGACCCATGAAGATGATCCGTCCGTCCACATGACTGTGGAATGTCACTCCTTCCTCCTTTATCTTACGTAAGCCTGCAAGCGAGAATACCTGGAAGCCTCCCGAATCGGTGAGTATCGGTCTGTCCCAGTTCATGAAGTGATGCAGACCTCCAAGGCTTTTTATCAGTTCATCCCCGGGTCTGACATGCAGATGATATGTATTGGACAGCTCCACCTGACAGCCGATATTCTCAAGATCCTCTGTTGACACAGCGCCCTTAATGGCAGCCGCCGTTCCCACATTCATAAAAACAGGGGTCTCAATGACCCCGTGTACAGTATCATATCTTCCTCTCTTGGCTCTGCCCTCTGTACGTAATAAAGTATACTCTGCCAAAATCGCACCTCTTATTCCTTAACAAATCTTACTTACCGCACCCCGGTGCGGGCATATTCCTGCTGCCCTCCGGTGCGGGTAATATCCGCTCTTAAGTGATATCATTCCATTCAAAGCGAATCGATGAATTCCTCAAGCGTGATCCCCTGTTCATAGATGACAGTCGCCGCTTCCACTCCTACATATCTGTAATGCCACGGCTCATATATTATGCCGGTGATATCCTCCTTGCCCTTGGGATACCTGAGTATGAATCCATACTTGTAGCTGTTATCCATAAGCCACTTTCCGGCAACAGTATCTGCAAAGCCCTCATTAAGCTGCCAGTATGTATCCGATGTTATATCTAACGATATCCCTATCTGATGCTCACTGGCTCCGGGCAGAGTCACCACCTCGGAGGATATCTTGTAAGCATCTATATACGAATAACCCTGATTGATATAGTTCTTGACCTTCCTGTCGAAGAGATACTGCTGAAGGGACATATCACGGTAGGGAGATCTGACCTCCAGATTGATACCATCCGCCGCCGCTGCCTTGAACATCTGTGTAAGAGGCTCAATGAGTCTCTCATCGCATTTCATATTGCCCTTTATCGTACCCAGTGAAAACGTATAATCTGCCGGGATCGGATGCTGCTTATTGATGAGCACAAGATTCCATGAGGACTTGTCGAATTCGAATCCCTCCGGTTCCTCATAGACTTCACTCTCTTCCTCTACCTCTTCCTCATCAACCTGCTCAAGCAGGTCGTCAAGGGATGCCACATCATCCTCATCCGTCACCTCCGTCACCAGATATTGTTCCTCGGGAAGCTCATCTATTATGAGCATTCCGTTCTCATCAAAGAGTACGTCCGAATCTGAATATGCCGTATCAAAGCTGTCGGCATACGCCTTTTCCACAGGAGCGAAGCTTGATGTGGCAAAAAATACCACGCACAGCATCGCCACTGATACGAATCTGACCACAGGCATCCTTACATACTGCCAGACCTTGCGGCATATGATTATGGATGCAAGCCAGAGAGTGGCGAAGAAAAGTCCTGTCTTACCCTTGGCGGCAAGCTTTTTTATTTTATTAATGGATTTGATATTCAGACTGTTGACCATCTTATCCTTTTATGTCCGTGCTCTAATGTTGCAGTTTGTGGAAAATGATACAATTCGGCTTATCAACCTTGATCTCCTTCTGGTTCATCACTATGAGACCCTTATCAGTATCTACCGTGAAGAATGTCATGGTGTTGGACTCGTGATTAAGGCTTACCAGATGTCTGTTGTCCGGGAAAAGTGCGGCATCCTTGGGATAATCCCCGCTTATGGGCAGACAAAACAGTTTACTTAACATCCCCGTATTCTCATCCACTCTGTACATTATGACACTATTGTCACCTGCATTGGAGCTTACGATATACTTAAAATCCTCCGACAGATTCAGTGCACTGGCTGCCGAATTGGAAGCATGATAATCATTGAGTGTGCTGATGTTCTGTATCTTCTCAAAGTCGGGATTCCCGTTCTGATCCTCATATCTGTATACATCTATATAATTCTTAAGCTCATGGACCACATACATATACGAGCCGTCCTTGGAGAACTTAATGTGTCTCGGTGCGCTCTCCTGCTCACTGTGGACTATATCGGCAAGCTTAAGCTTACCCGTTACATGGTCGAGACTGTATACATCAATATAGTCCATTCCAAGATCTGCGGCACAGAGATACTTATTGTCCCTGGTCATCTTGACACAATTGACATGTGGCCTGAAATTACGTTCAGCGATATTGCCCCATCCCTTATGGAATATCTCATCACATATACCTTCGATGCTTCCGTCTTCATTAAGCTTAAGTACCGTTATCTTACCGTCGTGATATCCTGCCACGAAGAGGAACCTGTCCTCATAGTCCGTAGACAGATAGCAGCCTCTCATACCGTTGATACTTGAACTTCCTACCCCTGTAAGCGTTCCGTCCGCTTCAATCTTATAGCCTTCCACGCCGAAGTCGGTGATGGAATATAAGAATCTCTTGTTATGCGATATGGTCACATATGAGGAATTGGTTATCTTCACCCTGTCCTTTTGTGTCAGTATGCCGTTATCCATATCCACATCATATATTGTTATGCCATGATCGTCCCCGTAGGTGTAGGTTGATACATATGCAACGTACTTATCCATAATATCGGTCTCTCCTGTTCCTTTGTCCGAATCTGTATTGTATACTATTCCATTTTACAATAAAACCCAAAATTTTTGTATCTAAAATATATTTTTTGTTTTCATTTTCATGCCGATTATGACAAATTTTCCTATCTATTTTATCCGTTTTCCATTATAATGTCATAAGTATGTACAGAAGGTACGACTATATCTATTCAATACGGAGGATGAGCGGTTGAGTAAGCGTCTTATCGAACTTAATAATATATCCAAGTCATTTAACGGCAATCTCGTATTGGACGAGCTTGATCTGTATATCAGGGAGAATGAATTCCTGACACTGCTTGGTCCTTCGGGCTGCGGCAAGACCACCACTCTGCGTATAATCGGAGGTTTTGAGACTCCCGACACGGGCAGCGTTATGTTCAACGGTACGGATATAACGTCCCTTCCGCCCAATAAGCGCCAGCTTAATACTGTTTTCCAGAAGTATGCTCTTTTCACGCATATGAACATCGAGGATAATATAGCCTTCGGTCTTAAGATCAAGGGTAAGTCAGATAAATATATCAAGGATAAGATAGAATACGCTCTGCGTCTTGTGAATCTGGAAGGCTATGGCAAAAGGATGCCCGACTCGCTCTCCGGCGGCCAGCAGCAGCGTATAGCCATCGCAAGAGCCATCGTCAACGAACCAAAGGTGCTTCTGCTTGACGAACCCTTAGGTGCTCTCGACCTCAAGCTACGACAGGACATGCAGTATGAGCTTATCAGACTCAAGGAAGAGCTTGGTATAACCTTCGTATATGTGACACACGATCAGGAGGAAGCCCTTACGATGTCTGATACCATCGTCGTCATGAATCAGGGCTATATCCAGCAGATCGGTACTCCGGAAGATATATATAATGAGCCTGAGAATGCCTTCGTAGCGGACTTTATCGGTGATTCCAATATCATAGACGGCATCATGCTTCAGGATGAGCTTGTTATGTTCCTTGGCACGAAATTCCCCTGCGTGGATACCGGCTTCGGGACCAATAAGCCCGTCGATGTGGTCATAAGGCCGGAGGATGTAATCCTCTCCCCTCCCGAACGTGGATCTCTTAACGGTGTCGTGACACACCTTATATTCAAAGGCGTGCATTACGAGATGGAGGTACAGGCCGGAGGCTATGAATGGCTTGTTCACTCCACCACCATGTATCCTGTAGGAGCCGAGGTGGGCTTAAGTGTTGATCCCTTCAATATTCAGATAATGAATAAGCCCGCCAGTGAGGATGAGGAGGCCGTAAGCATTGAAGAATAAAAAAGACAGGACTAAGCTTATGTCCGGCCCTTATCTGTTCTGGGCTCTGGCATTCATAATCATCCCCTTATGCATGATATTCTATTACGGACTTACGGACAGAAGCGGCGCTTTTACCATGCAGAACATCATGTCGATCGCGACTGCCGAGCACAGTAAGGCGCTGTGGCTTTCGATAGGACTCTCTCTTATAGCCACACTGATATGCCTTCTTCTGGGCTATCCGCTTGCGGCCATACTTGCACGTATGAAGAACAGATCGGGGATCATCGTGTTCATATTCATCCTGCCCATGTGGATGAACTTCCTTCTGCGTACACTTGCATGGCAGACTCTGCTTGAGAAGACCGGAGTCATCAATTCCGTCCTTGCCGCCCTTAACCTGCCGTCAATTAATATAATCAATACTTCGTACGCCATTGTTCTGGGTATGGTATATAACTTCCTGCCTTTTATGGTATTGCCGTTATATAATTCCCTTACCAGAATAGATGACAACGTACTGAACGCTGCAGCAGACCTTGGCGCCAACGGTGTCCAGACCTTCCTTAAGATCACTCTTCCGCTTACGATACCGGGGATCATATCCGGTATAACCATGGTGTTCGTACCGGCTCTTACAACCTTCGTTATCAGTAAGCTCTTAGGCGGCAGCAAGATCCTGCTTATCGGCAACGTCATAGAGGAGCAGTTCACCCAGACAGGCAACTGGCATCTCGGAAGCGGCCTTTCAATAGTACTTATGGTATTCATTATCTTCAACATGGTGATATCTGCCGTATTCGATAAGAACGGGGAGGGCAATGTACTGTGAAAAACAGATTATCTTCATCGCTTAAGAGACTCTACATAGCGCTTATATTCATCTTTCTGTATGCACCGATAGTGACTCTTATCGTTTTATCATTCAATGCCAGCAGGACAAGGGCAAAGTGGGGCGGCTTCACATTCAAATGGTATGTGTCCCTCTTTAGCAACAGGGATATCATGGGAGCCTTATATACAACCCTTATGATTGCGCTTATCTCATCAGCCGTAGCTACCGTTATGGGTGTGCTTACCTGTATCGGACTGCGTTTTATGCGTCCCGGCACGCGTTCCTTTATACTCGGTGTCACCAATATCCCCATGCTCAATGCCGATATCGTCACCGGTATATCGCTCATGCTTCTGTTCTTAAGTATGGGTATGCGCTTCGGCTTCGGTACTATACTGCTGTCGCATATCACATTCAACATTCCTTATGTGATATTAAGTATCATGCCTCGTATGAAGAATCTCAACATGTCGGTATATGAGGCCGCCATGGACCTGGGGGCATCTCCCATGTATGCCTTTATCAAGGTCGTTATGCCGGAGCTTCTGCCCGGCATATTAAGCGGATTTTTACTTGCCTTCACCATGTCGCTTGATGATTTCATCATCACCCATTTTACCAAGGGGGCAGGCATCGACACTCTTTCGACCAAGATATATACGGAAGTCAAGAAAGGGATCAAGCCCGAGATGTATGCACTGTCCACGATCATATTCGTAACGGTACTTATCCTCCTTATACTTGTCAATAAGCCCGATAAAAACAATAAGGCAAAGGAGAATACTCCTTCGCCCATTGTTATTCCATGATATTTTGGTTCTATCGACTTATCCTTTTATTCCGTTACTTGGATTTTACTTCCTCCCAGAGAGAGCTATACAATTCGTCTCCTTCCTCACCAAGATATGTGAAGGTCTCAAGATCATCGTACTGTGACAGATCAGGGAATGCTATCTCGGAGTTCCTGATATCCTCATCCTCTATAAGTTCCCTTGCTCCTTCATTGGGAGTTGAATATGTGATATACTCGAAATTCTTCACGGCTATCTCCGGTCTGCACATGAAATCAATGAATTTCTCGGCATTCTCCTTATTGTTGCAGTTCTTGGGTATCACCCAGCAGTCAATCCATACGTTGGTACCTTCCTTGGGAATAACAAACTCAAGGTCCGGATTCTCACGCTGTGAATATATAGCTTCTCCCGAATAGATAACACCTATGGCAGCCTCGTTGCCTATCATCTTATCCCTGACCTGATCCACAACATATGCCTGTACTATGGGCTTCTGTTCTATAAGAGCATCCCTTGCCGCATTAAGCTCGCTCTCATCCATGGTATTCATGGAATATCCCGCTCTCTTAAGGGCTACCATGAAAGCATCTCTCACAGAGTCCTGCATGAGTATACTGTCGGCATACTTATCATCCCACAGAATATCCCAGCTTTCCACGGGTTCGTCTACCATAGACTTATTATAGAGTATACCTACGGTTCCCCAGCAATACGGAACAGCGTACTTATTCTCCGGATCGAATTCCTTAGCCTGCTCATAATACTGGGCGCCTATATACTGCCTGGCGTTGGGTACATTATCCCAGTTAATCTCTGCCAAGAGGTCATTATCCCTCATCTTCTGTATCATATAGTCCGAGGGACATATTACATCATATACCGTCGCTCCGGCTTCCACCTTCGGATACATGATCTCATTGGTCTCAAACTCATCATATATGACCTTGATACCGGTCTCCTCAGTGAACATATCCAGTGTCTCAGGGTCGATATACTCACCCCAGTTGTACACTACGACACTTCCCGTATCACCCGCACTGCTTCCGCAGCCGCACAGTACCAAAGCCATGACAAGTGTCGTGGCTGCGAGCAACAACAATTTTTTCATTCCTTCATCCTCCTGTATTCATTAACGACTCATGACAGCCTAACTCTCTGTCATGAGTACCATAATGCTTCTCTCCTTGACCATAATGCGCTTCACATTCTCACCAAGCTCATATGTCTCATCTTCCGCATCGGCCGTATCTATAATGACCTTCCACTTTTTATCCGGATGGATCTTGGGCATTGCGAAGGTATGCAGTGACCAGTGCATATTGACAGCAATGAATATGAAACCGCCCTTTCTGCTCTTATCGGCACTCTTAAGCCATTTGCCGTCCTTATCCACATCGGCATAATGATCGGCATATAGCATGGCGAAATGCCTCGTAAGATCATCCGTCTCTATCTTCCATGCTTCCTCACCGTGAAGCGACAGATCGGGACATCCGCATGCGCAGTAATCCGTCATGGCGAAGGGTCTGTCCATATGCAGTATCTTATTGGACATCCTTAAATCTATGCATTTTTTACAGAAATCATATATATCCCTGTTACGCTCCAAGTCATTCCAGTTAAGCCATGTCAACGGACTGTCTATACAGTAGGGATTGTTATTACCCTTCTGTGAATTGCCGAACTCATCTCCCGATAAGATCAAGGGAGTGGACTGACTGAATATATTAAAGGCTATGGCATTACGTATCTGCCTGCGCCTTAACCTGAGTACCGCCTTACGGGTCGTCGCACCCTCATAGCCGCAGTTCCATGATGCGTTATAGGGATTACCATCCTTATTGTTCTCTCCGTTAGCTTCATTATGCTTCCTGTCGTAGCTTACAAGATCCATCAGAGTAAAACCGTTGCTCGCAGTTATATAATGCACCCGGCCGAGTCGTTTATCCACAGCCCTCAGGTCACTTAGCACATTGCGTATCATTCCCTCATCACTCTTAAGGAACTTACGGATATCATACATATAATCATCATTGCATATCGCAAGATTCTTAAATCTTGGCACGGAATTCCCATATATCTCATCCGTCGGGAAGCCATAGTACATAAGCTTGGTATTGGAGAACATAGGCTCGCTTCCAAGCAGAGTAAGAGGTATATTCTCCCCCATCAGATGGAAGCCGTCCACATGATACTCATGCACCCAATACTTAAGCACCTCAAGTATATATGACGGCATGATATGCTTCGGGAAATAGAACTGCATGATAAGCTCAATACCCGCTTTATGAAGCTCATTCACCATATTCTTGAAGGAATCCGTCGCTTTGACACCGGGTTCAGCGAAGCTGCTCTTAGGCGCGAAATAGAAGCTTTCCTTATAGCCCCAGTAATTAAGCTTGGGCTCAAGCTCCTTATATGCATCCATCACGTCCATATTCTTCTCGGATACCGGTTCAAGCTCAATGAATTCATATGCAGGCATAAGCTCCAAGGCCGTGATCCCCAGATCCTTAAGATACGGTATCTTCTCAACCACTCCGGAAAATGTGCCGGGATGCTTCACTCCTGATGATCTGTGCCTTGTAAATCCCCTTACATGTATAAGATAGAATATCGAATCCTGATAGGAACGCATAATCGGTCTGTCGCCGGAATAATCCATATTCTGCGATTCACATACTATACCCGAACGAAGCTTATGCGGAAGCCTGCCCCACCTGTCATTGCCCACTATCAACTTGCCGTGGGGATCACAGTATTCCTCATCACCCTCATAGAAGGAATACAGATATCTGTCAATATCGATCCCCGTAAGGCGCATACAATTGATATTGCCCACTCTGTTATCGGAAGAAAACTGCAATCTCCTGCTCTTGCCCGAGATCCTGTCATATAGTATCACTCCGGCAGGTTCATCCGAAGCACATACCACAGCCATATTAACTTCATTATCCTTCGTACAGTAAGCACCCAGTGGATACGAATCTCCCGGAAGAATCCTGATATCTGTCATCTTAATCTACCATGCCGAGCTCATTGTGCGGAGGCGAATTTCAGATTCGCCGATGCGATAAGGCGATTTGGGCTCGGCACAAATCGCTGTGTGAAAAATATGATATCAATCATATTTTTCACACTATACATTCCTTCTAAGTCATTATCTTCAATGCTGTTCCCGCGTAACGTATTAAAAACAACAATTATCCGTATTTTAACATATATGTGGCATTAAATCTATTGCTATCGGATATATTTTCACGTAAAATATAATAGTGTTACTTGTACAAGGCTGAATGTATTGTAAGGAGGAACTATGGCTAATATGCAGGAACCCGAAGAGGTAATGAGCGTGGAGATCGAGCTTGAAGACGGTACCAAGGTCAATTGTGAAGTGATAACTATACTTGAGGTATCGGGTAAGGACTATATAGCCTTACTCCCCGAAGGTCAGACAGGTGATGAGCAGGATGTATGGTTCTACGGCTACAGCGAAGACCCTGACGATCCCAATGTCGAGCCAGAGCTTACTTATATAGAATCGGATGAAGAATACGAGGCCGTGATCGACGCTTTTGACGAATATCTTGACGAATGCGAATTCGATCAGCTTGATTAGTATACTATCATGACTGTAGAACTTTTCGCCATATAAGAAATAAGACGCTGCCGTGAAACATTGCAGCGTCTTATTCTTTACCTATCTCTTATCTTATGCAGTAATCTGTGCATATACCACATACCATATTCCGTCTATTTCAATGTTGAATATCCGAAGCCGTTACATATGGCATCAATAGGTACGTTATCCCTGCACATAGGGCAATTCTCCGGCGTATGACTGGCATAATCCGGAATATCTCTGTTGGAATACAGTGCTCTTATCGGAATCTCTCCTATCTTCGGTGATACGGAGTATATTGCGGATATGCCTATGACCTGTCCTCCGTAGAATCCGACGGTTCGTATGGCGCTTCTTAAGGTTTCGCCCGTTGTAGCCGTATCTATCAGTATAAGCACCTTTTTACCCTTGACCATATGCTGGTTATTCTCTCTGAACATCATCTGTCCGCCGGTATTATACTCCGGGCTTGTGATATACATGGTCTGATGCCTGTTAGCCGATATGATACCGGCCTTCGTAAGCTTATTGGCCATATATGCACCCACGACCTCCATACCGTTAAGACAAAGTATTGTGTCTATAACATCCGATGCCAGATACATCTCCGCAAGCTCTTCACCCGTAGCTCTTGCCTCACGCTGTCTGGACTTCATGTCACTTAAGTCCATATAGTAATTGACATGTGAATTGGGTGTAACGAAGTGCCCCGGTATATAACGAAGCACCACATCCTTATTCTTGGAATAATCAATCTTCTTATAATCCTGCATACTAACCCTCCTTTTACTCTTTAAGTATCCTCTCCATACATATCTTCTGAGGCTTAAGTCCCATAGCCTCATAGAACTTCATCGCCGTGGGATTACAGCTCCACACATTAAGCGTGATGTTGTAGAATCCCGCTTTTTTCGCATAATCGGTGACATATTCATATAACATACTGCCTACATGACGGCCTCTCGCACTCTCATCCACGCATATGTCATCTATGTATAATGTCTTAACATCCGTAAGTACACTGTCTCCGACTATCTGCTTATGCACACAGAAAGCATGTCCCAATACATGCTCATCTTCATCCACACACACAAAGACGGGTGTACTGTCATCCTTAAGCAGCTCCTTAAGCTCTCCCTCACTGTACTTGGTGGCCGGTCCCTTGAAAAGATCAGGTCTGCCGTTATGATGCACCATGTCCACCTGCACCAAGAGCTTAAGAATAGCCGAAATATCTCCTGCCTTAGCCAATCTTACATGCATTACGATCCTCCTATCTGAACCTAAAAAAGGATCGATCAGCCTTGAAGCCCGGCTGATTGACGAATCATATCTTCAACAACTATATCATATATCTCGCCGATAGTATTGCAATACTCAAGTATCTTCCACGGCTCATTGGTATGGAAGTGAATCTTGATAAGATCCTCATCTCCTGCCGCTATCAGCGAATTGCCCTCGAAATGGGATGTGATATAATCAGCAATCTCATCCTCATCCAGATCCTCATCCCTTCTGTCTATAAGAAGCTGTGTATCATATCTGTATGCGAACTGATCGTCTTCTGCATCAATACTTTGAATAGGTTCCATCTGTGTTCTCCTCTCTGCTGTCATATATTAATTTTATCATATTATCTCCAAGTTCACTACCCACATTTTATGCATGGATAGCGTAAACTTATTGTTGGTTGGAAATAAAAAGAGATGTTCTGAGAATACAATGGTTTCATTTATCTCCAACATTTTACTGTAACGAGCCTTCGTT
>CAJONG010000068.1 GCA_905235845.1 uncultured Lachnospiraceae bacterium | reverse complement strand
ATATCTTCTGTATTATATACGGATGAGTCCTCGCTTTTTTGTGGAAAAATATCTTCGATCAGAGATTCCCGTCCACGGGAGCGCAGATAGTCTATTGCCATATTGCGTGCTATCACCGTGATATAGGTCTTATAGCCGTTACCCGGCTTATACCTGTCGGCGCTGCGCCACAGACGGATGAAAAACTCGCTGGTGACATCCTCCGCATCCTCTTTATTCTTAAGGATACCGAGGATAAAATGATAGATATAGGGTCCAAGCGCCGTATAGATATCATGCAGGGCTTCCTTATCCCCCTCGCATAGCCTGCTCATACACAGTTCAAAATCCTTTTCTTCCATATGTAATCCCTGTCAGCTCCTTATACTCCGTTACAGCTCCCCATCCGGAACCCTGTTTATGATATTCCTATTGATCTTAAATAAGAAGATAGTGGTCACAAGCGCGCTCATAAGCTCCGCTATGGGGAAAGCCCACCACACGTTGTTCACATTGCCTGTAAGTGCCAGAAGGTACGCCGCAGGCAGAAGTACCACTATCTGACGCATGATCGAATTGATCATGCTGTATATTCCATTGCCGAGGCTCTGGAATACTGAGCTCATCACAATACAAAACGCCGCTATGGGAAAATGTATGGCGATTATTCGAAGCGCAGGCTCACCCATGCTAAGCATATGGTCGGACGCCGAGAACAGACTAAAAAGAGGTCCCGGGATCAACTCGAATATCATAAGTCCCACGCTCATTATGCATATGGCAGAAAGTGTTGCAAGCTTTATCGTCCTGATCATACGCAGACGCTTCTTGGCACCGTAATTGTATGCCACTATTGGCACCATGCCGTTATTAAGTCCGAATACCGGCATGTATATGAAGCTTTGAAGCTTAAAATACACTCCGAACACAGCTACAGCCGTAGATGAGAATGAATTAAGGATACGGTTTAAGCCGTATACCATGACAGACCCTATGGATTGCATTATTATGGAAGGAAGTCCCACCGTATATATACGCTTTATCACCGACAGATCAGGCCTAAAGCCTTTAAAAGAAACAGAGACCTCCTTATTAATCCTCAGATTGAATATAAATGCCAGTATCCCGGCGATCACCTGTCCTATGACAGTGGCTGCGGCGGCACCTGCTATGCCCATCTTCGGTGCGCCTATAAGACCGAATATGAGTATGGGATCCAGGATGATATTGATGATCGCTCCGGTTCCCTGGGTGATCATATTATAGATGGTCTTACCCGTAGACTGTAGAAGCCTTTCAAATATGATCTGTGAATATACCCCGAAGCTTAAGGTCGTACATATCGTCAGATATGTCACGCCGTATCTTATGATATTCTCATTATCGGTCTGGCTCCTGTAGAATGGCTCTACCAGAGTAAGACCTATCATAAGGAAGATAATGTAGTTGACCGCAGATAAGAAGATACCATTGGTGGCAGTCTTATTCACCAGAACATAGTCTTTTTCCCCAAGCGACTTGGAAAGCATGGCATTGACACCCACACCCATGCCTATACCCATGGCGAACATAAGTGTCTGCAACGGGAAAGCCATGGACACGGCTGTAAGCGCATCCTCTTCTATTCTGGCAACGAATATGGAATCTACTATATTATAAAGTGCCTGTACAAGCATCGAACACATCATAGGCACTGACATGGTCACAAGCAGCTTGCCCACCGGCATTGTTCCCATCTTATTCTCTCCGGAATTCATATATATATCACCTCATGTCATATAGATTATGCAACAAAGCTGTCACTACAAGTGACAGCTTCTTTTCTTCATGAGCCACGTGGGAATCGAACCCGCGACAACTTGATTAAAAGTCAAGTGCTCTACCGACTGAGCTAGTGGCCCGAACATATGGGGCTTACCAATCCGCCCAAGCTGGGCCAACTGGATTCGAACCAGCGCATGCGAGGATCAAAACCTCGTGCCTTACCGCTTGGCGATGGCCCAATGTACTATGCCGAAAAAACCCGATATAGTAAAAAAGTTTTGCGAGATCCATTCTGCTAATCGC
The DNA here is from genome assembly GCA_905235845.1 of uncultured Lachnospiraceae bacterium. Taxonomy (GTDB): domain Bacteria; phylum Bacillota; class Clostridia; order Lachnospirales; family Lachnospiraceae; genus Colinaster. Next base: position 11,534 of record CAJONG010000068.1, on the reverse strand, counting down.
AAAACTAACGGGTGGGTAAAGGGATTCGAACCCTCGACCTCCAGAGCCACAATCTGGCGCGCTAACCAGCTGCACTATACCCACCATAACGTGCCTGAAGGGATTCGAACCCCCGACCCACGGCTTAGAAGGCCGTTGCTCTATCCAGCTGAGCTACAGACACACGCTTATTCTATCAACTTATGGAAAAGCAAGCTATATAATAGTTGTCAAACAGTTTTTATTGTGGCTTTTGCTTATACGGGTGATGGGGTGAGCGCGCTCCGGTGGAGCGCACGCTGCGAACCGACCGAGCCGGCAGGCGAGACTCGGACCCACGGGTCCGAGGTCTTGCCTGTCCTAACAAAAAACACCTTAGGCAGTTGCCTAAGATGTTTTTTGTTAGAGCGGGTGATGGGAATCGAACCCACATATCCAGCTTGGAAGGCTGGTGTTCTACCACTGAACTACACCCGCATAAAAATTATTCCGATAAAACAATGCAACATCGGGGTGACAGGATTCGAACCTGCGACCTCCTGGTCCCAAACCAGGCGCTCTAGCCAAGCTGAGCCACACCCCGAAGTCCTGCGACGCAAGTGTTATTATATGACAGCATTTCTGCTATGTCAACTGTTTTTTACAGATACTTTATCTCAGAAACTTTATCTCAAAATCCGCCTCACCCTTATCATCTATCGTCATAAGGATATAACTTGGCTTGCGATTCTCCTGCCTGGGATAAGTAAGAGAGCCGGGATTAACGGCGATCACACCTCCCGACTTATCCACAACAGGTCTGTGCGTATGACCGTACATAACAATGTCACAGCCCCTTGCCATAGCCTCCTGCTTAAGTATCTCATTGCCCATGGATATATAATAATGATGTCCGTGAGTGACCATCACCCTGTATCTTCCTATATATAATTCAGCGTCTTTAGGCGCATCGGAGAAGTAGTCATTATTGCCTCTTACCAGACACACCGGACAGCCCGGGGACATTGTTATCGTATTATCCGTACCGTCGGTATCACCGCAATGTATGACCATGTCAAGAGGTGCAAGCTTTTCCACAAGCTGCAGGTACAGACCGTTCTGCCCGTGGGTATCACTTACTATCAGTATCTTCTTAGGGGTAATATCACTCATCTTTAACTCTCAATTACTCACAGGATTGGTGTAGATGCCAGCTTATCCGCAAGCAGCTCCCTCATCTTCATAAGCGCCTTCCCCCTGTGACTTATCCGGTTCTTCTCATCCGGATCAAGCTCCGCACTGTATAGACCTCTGTCGGGAAGATAGAATATTGGATCGTATCCGAAGCCGTTCTTACCCTTCTCTTCATATCCTATGGCACCCTCATATGTCTCTTCGGCGCTTAGCTTAGAACCGTCAGGCATCACACAAGCGATGGCGCATACGAATCTTGCACTTCTCTTATCCTTAGGAACACCCTCCATACGTCTCAGAATCTCTGCATTTTTGACAGAATACGGCGTATCCTCGCCAAGATACCTTGCGGAATATATGCCCGGCTCACCATTAAGAGCATCCACCACAAGTCCCGAATCATCCGCCAGAACTATATCCTCCGTATAACCGCACTCCTTGCACTTAGCAGCAATGACCTCTGCCTTTAAGAACGAATTCTCGATAAAGCTCTTGCCGTCTTCGACCACGTCCGTCTCAACCCCCGCTTCCTTCATGGAGACTATCTCCATATCGAAGTCTGACATGATCTCCCTTATCTCTCTCATCTTGCCCTGATTGCCTGTGGCAAAAACTATTCTTCTGCTGCTCTTTTGATCCCTCATTTTATCCTGTTCCATCAGATCATGTCATTCCTTTCCTCTGGCTTTATCAATGGCATCAAGTATACCTTTAGCTATATTACTCTTGTAGGTCTCGCTAAGAAGCGCCTGTGCTTCCTTGGGATTGGTTATATATCCGCACTTTATATATACCGCAGGTCTGTGGCATCTCTTGATATACTCTGAGTCTCCCTCCTCTAAGGGGAACACTCCCTCTGCCACTCCTTCTATGGAGGTTACTATACTCCTCTCCATCATATCCGCCAACTCCGAATTAACAAGATGATAATCATAGTATGCGTCATCATAGTATACCGAGGTTCCTATGACATTGGTGTCATTATCACTCCCCACACCTATCTCTATCACTATATCGGGATCTACAATATCCACGAACTTATACCTTTGCTCGAATGTAGGAGCAGTATCCGTATCCCTTGTAAGGAATATCCCGAGGGTATCATCCGTATTAAGGCTCTCCACATATCCGGCCACAGACAGTGCCACATCGCTTTCCTTAAGTCCCGGCACCACCTTACCGGAGTCATATCCTCCGCAGATAGGATTAATGAGAACCTTGTATTCATAATCATGCTCAGAAAGCCTGATACCTGCATCCCCAATAAGATACTCATAGGAGGAATTGGTCTCCATCAGTCCCCTGCTCTCCACAGCCGTAGGAGCCCTGTATATGTCATTGTAATAGTAATATCCTATCCCCGTAGCTATTGATACTAAGATCACAAGGGAGATCATTACCCATTTTTTCATATCGTATTATATATTCTCCTGCCTTCTCTTAGGCGGCTTAGGTCCCATAAAGGAATAGAATCTGGTCTGAAGCATACCGTTATATATCTTGCGGTTCTTATCCGCCCTGCGCCCTATCGCCCTCTCGGCTCCTTCGTATGCCGTGATCATATACATTGAGAAATCCCTAAGCGAAGCAAACTGTCTGCCAAGCTTTTCGTATAATTCACCAAGCTCTGATTCATCCATTAACCTTTCACCATAGGGAGGGTTAGTGATGATGAACCCGTATCTCCCGGGATGACTTAATTCAGAGACATCCCTTCTCTGAAAATGTATAAGGTTCTCTACTCCTGCAAGCCTGGCATTCTGCCTTGCCACGGCGATCACCTCATCATCGATGTCATAGCCCTGTATATCCGTCTCCACATCCATGTTGACGGACTCTCTTGCCTCATCATAGGCATCCTTCCATATCCTGCCCGCCACTATATGCTCCCATTCACAGGCTCTGAACTCCCTGTTAAGTCCCGGAGCGATACCGGCAGCCATAAGTGCCGCCTCTATGGGGAAAGTTCCGCTTCCGCAGAACGGATCTATGAGTATCCTGTCAGCCCTCCACGGGGTAAGCATGATAAGAGCCGCCGCCAGATTCTCAGCTATCGGAGCCTTGGCAGTAAGCAGCCTGTAGCCCCGCTTATGAAGAGAATCACCGGTAGTATCCAATCCTACGGTGACTTTATCCTTATATATAAAAGTCCGTACCGGATAATCTGTCCCTGTCTCTTCGAATCTCTCCACATGATAGGTCTGCTTCATACGCTCGACCATGGCCTTTTTCATGATAGACTGTATATCCGATGGGCTGAAGAGCTTACTCTTAATGCTGCTTGCCTTAGTCACCCAGAATCTTCCGTCCGAAGGTATATAGTTCTCCCACGGTAAAGCCTTGGTTCCCTCGAAGAGATCATCCCACGAAAAAGCTTCAAAGGCACCTACCTTAATGAGTACTCTCTCCGCCGTCCTGGACCATATATTGATCCTTGCGACAGCCTCAGCATCCCCTATAAAAGTGACACGTCCGTCATCTACTTCGGATATGTCATAACCAAGGTCTGTTATCTCTCTTTTCAAGACCGCTTCGAGTCCGAAGTGACACGGCGCTATAAGTTCCATCGTATTCATATCATTCCGTCAGAAATTATCCCTGAAAAACCTGTATAAGAGTATCGCAAGGATTGCAACCACTATAACCGGGCTTAAGAAAAAGGCGATCTTGCCCACAACCACAAGCGCAAATATACCGGCAAGCACCCCTGCGAATCTTACTATACCCACAGGCAGCGATATATCTCTGCCCTTCCTTGTTATCACATGAAACCTGCCATCATATATACCTGTTCCCCTGGGTCCGTCGTAGCCCTCGCTCCCCCGATCGTTATAGCCATAGGCGCTTTCGTCGTGATCATCATTTCGCCCGTATATATTGTCCGTATGACCACCTGATGAATCATCCTTGCTGGCTACAATGGACTTGGCAATAAGCCTAGGATCACCTAAGCCCGCAAGAACCTCTTCTTCGGAACTGCCCTTCCTGATGGCGGTATCTATATAATCCTGATAATAGTCTATGGTATCGTTAACAAATGCCGGATCGCCCACCTCTGAGATATGGCGACGGAGCATATCTATGAATTCGATCTTATTCACCCACATCCTCCTTATCGGTGTCCGTCATATCCTGTGTGGCTTCTGCCGTAATGACAGTATCTGAGGCTTTGCTCTTCTCTAAGACCGGCACTAAGAATAAGAATCCGAGTATACACGCCGGTACACATATTACCGCTATAAACTGTGATGTGGACAGCACGCCTACACTGCCTCTGTCATCATTACGAAGGAATTCAACGAAGAATCTTCCTATGCTGTACAACAGTATCCACAGTATGGTGGTCTGGAAGCGCTTACGTGGCTTGGATGCGAACCATATAAGTATACCGGCTATGATGAAATCTCCCGCAGAGCTTATTAGCTGTGTAGGGATCAGCCTCACGTTATTGGGAGCAAAGCTTGAATGTGTGAATACAACCCCAAGCGGTGATGTCGTCTCCTTTCCGTAGCAGCATCCGGCTAAGAAGCACCCTATACGACCACAGCCCTGTGCCAGAGCAACTGACGGAGCCATAAGGTCTATATAATCAAAGCCGTTGACCTTCTTAAGCTTACAATAGCCTAAAGCTGCCAGAATTCCTCCCATAAGGCCACCATATACTACAAAGCCCTCCGTGGAGAGAAAGCTTAAGGGATCCTTGATAAAGCTGCTCCACTCCGTGATGATGAAGAGAACCTTGGCTGCAGCAAAGCCTAAGATCACTGCCGTGATCGTAAGACCGTATACAAGCTCACCGTCCATACCTCGCTTAACCGCTCTCTTATCTCCTATGATCATGGCAAGGATCACTCCTATGCCTATCATCAGCCCGTATCCGTATATTGTCACGGGTCCGATTGTCAATAACTCGTTATGCATATCCGTCTCCTCTGTTACATAGCAACATTCACATTATACCCTTATGTCCTGTTTTAAGTCTATTAAATCATTATAAATCTTTTTGATATAATGATAAATGCTGCAACAGATATGAGAGATACCACTATTCCGGGCACAAGTCCCTGGGGCAGATAGTCAAGCTCTATCACGTGTCTGCCTGTAGTCAGCTCTATGGCATACATCATCCCGTATGCCAGCTTAGGCTCTGTCCTTGCTCCGTCCACATACACCCTGAATCCCGGGTCATATGGGATGCTGAGTATCAGATATCCGTCATCCTTAGCCTCTATGTGCCCCTTAAGATTTCCGCCGCCGTATCCGCCTTCATCTATACGCAATGTATCCTTGCCAAGTCTCTCTGTTATATCGTTATACACATCATCATACATCCGGTACAGCTTCATATGCAGATCGGCTCCGTCATCATTACTTACATGTAGCGTATCTCCTGCTTCCAGATAGCCTATATTGATGATATAGGGATTCTTAAGCTTCTTATATTCTGTCTCGCCGTAGGGAGCCGATACCTTAAGGGTATTGATCTTCTTGGTATCGCAATAAGCGATGTAATACCCGTCGTCTGTCACCATGATATCGGTACTGTCTGCCTGATATATGCTGTCCTTACATATATACAGCGGATACTTTGAGCCAAGAGCTTCGGCTAACATATTCTGCCTTTCCACCGGAGTAAGATCCTTTTTGCCGGAAGCGGCAGCTTCACCATCCTTATCCTTATTATCGGAAGACACGGCAGCATAGTCGGATATAATAAGCGATGCATCACAGTCCGTATCATACAGCATATATCCCACAGGCAGTGTGGTATCATATTCATAGAGATTGACTATTCCCCTCTTGGCTATGTACCTGACGCTCACTCCGACATCATCTCCATCAGGCATCCCTTCACCGTCAATCGGGCGAACCTTGCTTCTCCAGATGCCATCATCCTTATCCTCAACGAACACATACTTATTGCCAAGCAGTGCCCTCATAAATGGAGTCACTCCGTCGGCGCAGAAGAATACCTTGCTTGAACGCATCCCATAGTCCGAATAGAAGCTGTTGACCATGCCGTTGCCTATGGATGAGAACATGGATAAAGACGGATAGGACTTAAGCATGGCATCGTTATTGGTAAGTCTGTTCTCCCTTTCGAAGCGATATAGCCTACCCTCTGTCACCTTCGTATCCTCTGATGTCCCGGTAAGCTCGTTGTACATATCATACAGCTCCTTATAGTCATCGAAGTTCTCAAGATATGTCGTCCTTGAGACCGTTGGTACACTCGTAAGCGACATATTGATGCCCGCCTCAAGGATAGTGACGGCTACAGCCACATACACTATGAACCTGCCCTGTCCGTCTGTCTGTCTGTATATATATATGAGTACAAGATATATGCATACCACAACTGCGGAAAGCGCAATACCTCTCCTCGTCACCGCATCATCCTTAATAAACCTCTGTACGCATACAAGTATACCTACTGACACAAGGGATGCTATGCACAATTGTATGTGCGTATATTCCTTAATATGTATGAAGGCTTCATAGCACATGCTTAACAGCAGGAATATATACAGATACGACTGTCTGGCAGGAAGTGAATCCGGATAGTTGAAGCCATGCCATATAAATGACAGTGCGTTCGACGAAAAGCTGTAGAATATGAAGGACAGAAGAATAAGTCTGCCTGTTTTTTCCCTTAATGACAACTGTCTGCATATGACATATAACGGCAGAAGTATGAAGACCGCAACCGATGCATATATATTCGGCCAGTGGTCTAATCCGGTTTCCACCTCCACATCCATAAGATGTCTTCCGACCATATCGAATACATTGAAGTAAGTCTTATGATCCGAAGGAAAGGAGGTTCCTATGAATCTGGTCATACGAACAGACATATATGATGGAATAAGCAGAAAAGCCGCTATCCCTCCCGACAGAAGCGAACATAAGAAAAAAGAACCGGTAACCCTCCATACATTCCTTAACCTATGCCCTGCGTATCTGTACTTATGGGAAGAATCCAAGGCATCTGATGCATCGGTGGTATCACAAGCAATCTCCGGCATCAGCACAAGCAGATAGTATAACACTAAGAATATGCACAGCATGATGCTCAGATAATAGTTGCATATAAGTGACAGAGCAAGGGATATCACATAAAGCCTTATATTCCTTCCATGTGATCTCACTAACTTCTCAAGTCCAAGTATGACTAAGGGTGAGAGTGCCACTACATCAAGCCACATCACATCCCAGTTATACGCTGCGACGAATCCGCTGAGTGCATAGAATGTGGAAAAAGGCAGGATACTGAGCGTCCTTCTGTCAAATCTCTCACATATATACACGGAAAAGGTAAGCCCGCACAGACCGATCTTAAGTATGGCCTGATAGCTCTGGAATTCCATGAGATATCTCTCCGGGATCAGAAACGCAAGCAGATTGAAGGGACTTGAAAGATAGTAATCATAGAGCGCGGTGAAGTTCACGCCAAGGCCTGCATTAAAGCTGTAGAAAAGCCCCGAACCTTCCCTTCCGCTCCCCACTCCTTTGACCGAATGGTACAGATCGGTTAAGAATGGGAAATACTGATGATACATATCAATATGAAGAAAACTCCTGTCTCCGAAAGGATATATCCCCACACATGCGAAGATAGTAAGCATAACAAAAACAGGAGTTAAAAATGCCAGAACAAATATTCGATTATTATGCACATATGTGCAGACTTTTTTCATTCTTATCTTATATGAACGCCTTAACTGTATTGTATACTCCTTCGGCATCAAGTCCGAACTTGTGTACAAGCTCTGCAGCAGTACCCGACTCACCGAATACATCCTGCACACCTATCTTCTTAACCGGAACCGGATGGTTCTCGCATAATACATCACATACGGCACTTCCCAGACCGCCTATGACTGAATGCTCCTCAACAGTCACAACCTTGCCTGTCTTAACAGCCGATTCAATGATGATGTCCTTATCTATCGGCTTGATCGTATGGATATTGATAACCTCTGCCTTAACGCCGTCTGCTTCAAGCAGCTTCGCTGCTCCTAAGGCACTGTCCACACAGATACCTGTTGCGATTATGGTCACGTCACTTCCGTCTGTCAGCTTCTGTCCTTTGCCGATCTCGAATTTATAGTCCGGTCTGTCATTGATCACCGGAACCGCTGCACGACCGAATCGTAAGAATACGGGACCTTTATATTCAAGAGCCGCTCTGACAGCAGCCTTAGCCTCCACGTCATCGCTGGGAACTATCACTGTCATGCCGGGAATCGTGCGCATAAGTGCTATATCCTCATTACACTGATGTGTAGCTCCGTCTTCACCTACGGTAACTCCGGCATGTGTTGCACCGATCTTAACATTGAGGTGAGGATATCCGATGGAGTTACGCACCTGCTCGAAATTCCTTCCTGCTGCAAACATTGCAAAAGATGATATGAAAGGTATCTTGCCGCATGTTGCAAGACCTGCAGCAATACCTGTCATATTGGCTTCCGCTATACCGCAATCTATATGTCTGTCAGGGTATGCCTTCTTGAAAACTCCTGTCTTGGTCGCACCTGCAAGGTCGGCATCAAGTACCACCATATCGGGGAAGTCCTCGGCACACTCTACGAGAGCATTACCATAGCTCTCTCTGGTAGCTATTTTTTTAACATCACTCATAATAATCTCCTTATTGTGTTATCCTAATGGGTTGCTTCCGTTATCTGAGACTCTCATCGATCTTCTCAAGATCCTTCATGGCTACTTCGTACTCCTCATCATTGGGCGCCTTGCCATGCCATCCGGCGCTGTTCTCCATATAAGATACGCCCTTACCCTTGGTAGTCTTCATTATTATCGCCGTGGGCATTCCCTTGGTGGCTCTTGCTTCCTTAAAGGCTGCCCTGATAGCATCGAAGTCATGCCCGTCTATGCAGATCACATGGAAATTAAATGCTTCGAACTTCTTATCTATGGGATATACATCACATACATCCTCGACCTTACCGTCTATCTGGAGGCCGTTATTATCAACTATCACGGTAAGATTGTCAAGTTTGTGCGCTCCGGCGAACATTGAAGCCTCCCATACCTGACCTTCCTGTATCTCACCGTCTCCCAAAAGAGTATAGACTCTGTAGTCCTTATTATCAAGCTTACCTGCAAGCGCCATGCCGACCGCCGAAGAGATTCCCTGTCCGAGTGAACCGGAACTCATATCTACACCGGGAGTCTCCTGCATGCAGGGATGACCCTGAAGGTAAGAACCCAGATGTCTGAGTGTAGGAAGATCCTCTACTGGGAAATATCCTCTGTTAGCCAATACCGAATACAGACCCGGAGCCGTGTGACCCTTTGACAGAACGAAACGATCCCTGTTCTCCATCTTGGGATTCTTCGGATCTATATTCATCTCCTCAAAGTAGAGGAAAGTGAACATATCTGCCGCTGACAACGAGCCGCCCGGATGTCCTGCTTTAGCTCCGTGAACTGCAGTAACAATGCCTTTGCGGACCGCATTTGCATATCTCTTAAGTTCTAAATTGTCCATGATACCTCCTAAATGTACTCTGTGTTCGTGCGCGTGCACGAAATAACTATATCACACTTTGTCTGACTTGTCATCTCCTCTTTTGCCTGAGAAAGAGCAGATAACTCACTTTTTCGTCTGTCCGTAGTATGCGTTCGCACCATGCTTTCTAAAGTAATGCTTATCCTGTAGCTCCTGTGGTGCGGGCTTAACATCCTTATTGATAAGCTCTGTCCTGAATGCCATCTTGGCAACCTCTTCCACCACAACTGCCGAATGTACCGACTCTAAGGCATCCTTGCCCCATGCGAATACTCCGTGATTCTTACACAGAACTGCCGGAGTGGCTATCGGATCTATATTCATCCTGCCGAATTCATTCACAATAAGATGTCCCGTATTCTCCTCATAGGCATCCTCTATCTCCTCTGCCGTAAGGCATCTTAAGCACGGTATCTCTCCGTAGAAATAATCCGCATGCGTGGTTCCGTAGCAGGGTATGCTCCTTCCTGCCTGAGCCCATGATGTAGCGAAGGATGAATGTGTATGTACCACACCTCCCACCTTAGGAAATGCCTTATATATCTCTAAATGCGTGGCCGTATCGGACGATGGTCTGTAATCTCCCTCTACAACCTTACCCTCAAGGTCAAGCACTACCATATCCTCCGGCTTAAGCTCATCATATTCCACGCCGCTTGGCTTGATGACAAAAAACCCCTTCTCTCTGTCTATTCCGCTCACATTACCCCATGTAAAAGTGATGAGCTTATACTTCGGCAGAAGCATATTGGCTTCATATACCTGTTTTTTCAGTTCTTCTAACATGATCCTGTCCTCTCTTACGTCCTTATAATGCTTCTACTGCCGCTTTCTCTATGGCAAGTCCCTTGCGGTACTTCTCCATGAAAGCCTCAAAGCCATCTATGTCTTCCTTGGTCGGTTGTAATCTGCTGCCCTTATTGCCTGCGAATATCACGTCGTTTAGATACTCTCCGAGACTCTGTCCCTCTTTCCTGCCGATCATATATGCTGCAAGCAATGCCACGCCCCATGCACCGCCTTCTCCTGCTGTCTCCATTACCGATACCGGCGCATGTATGGCTGCGGCCGCGAAGCTCTGTCCTACCTTCTCGGTCTTGAAATATCCGCCGTGTCCCAACATCTCATCCACTTCCACATGCTCCTCCTTAAAGAGTATGTCAAGTCCCATCTTAAGTGCGGCGAATGCCGAATACAGATGCATCCTCATGGCATTGGCCAGCGTGAACTTATCGTCCGCCTTACGCACGAATAATGGTGCTCCCTTGTCAAATCCCGTAACGGGCTCACCGGATATGTAGTTGTATGATATGAGTCCTCCGCAATCCGGATCGCCATTAAGCGCAACGGAATACAGCTTGGTGAAAAGCTCGTTCATATCCGGCTTCTGTCCCATAAGCTCATAGAACTCCTTGAACATGTTCACCCATGCATTGATCTCAGATGTACAGTTATTGCAATGCACCATTCCCACAAGCGCTCCATCCGGTGTAGTCACAAGGTCTATCTGGGGGTATACCCTGCTAAGCTCCTTCTCCAGTACCACCATGGCAAAAATGGACGTACCTGCGGATATGTTACCCGTACGCTTTGATACACTGTTGGTGGCAGCCATACCCGTACCTGCATCGCCCTCGGGCGGACACAGAGGAATGCCTGCCTTGAGTGCTCCGCTTTCATCAAGCAGCTTAGCACCCTCCTCAGTAAGTGTACCTGCGGCTTCACCTGCGGATAATACCTTGGGTCTTATATCTTCAAGCTTCCATGGATATCCATTGGAGGCTATCATATCGTCGAATAACTTAGTCATCCTCGCATCATAAATATAGTGACAAAAAAGCAAAAA
>CAJONG010000067.1 GCA_905235845.1 uncultured Lachnospiraceae bacterium | reverse complement strand
CTTGGTGCGTTGCCTGATCCGGAACTGATCAACTCTCTGCTTAGTATCAATGGTAATGCAAAGGGGGATGATGCCGATGACAAATAAGCTCCCTAAGTTCATTGATAAGCATAAAATCTGTATTATCTGTGAGGGTAACGAGGAATACGAGTATTTGAATCGTTTGAAAGCACTTAAAGTATGGAATGAACAATATGATATCTCGTTGGTCAATGCCGGTGGTAACGGAAATATTCCGGCGAGATATCAGGATCGTTATCAGAATGGCACATATGAGTTAGTGCTTGTATTCTGTGATACTGAAAAGAAGCCGCATGAGCAGTATGTGGATATCAAACGTAAGATTAATGAATTTCATGGCGTTGATAGCGCTGCAGATGAAGTTGTGATATTTGCAAATCCTTGTACCATGCAGATCATAATCAAGCATTGGACGGACGAGAATATCAAATCACCGGCAAAGAAGGTTAATGCTCCGCTGATTGAGAAATATACAGGGGTGGAGAATTACAAGGGAAGAACGGACCAGATTAAAAGGGTTATGGAATGTGTAACTGCGGAGAATTATGCGGATATGTGCCGAAGAGTGAGTGAATTGGATTCGGATGATTCTATTGGCGGAAGCAGTAATTTTGGTAGATTCATAATATTATTTGAAAATAACATTTTGGGGTGGCTTGAAAGAATAAATTCACAGTTAGAATAATGCAAAGGAAGAAAACTGGTAATATTATGTACAGTTTAAAAGTGATAAGACAAAATTTACAATTTATAGGTAAAACATGGGTGAAAATTCTAGGAATCTTTGCAAGCATAGTATCAATCTTTTTTGTGTTTTGGACGTGGGACGATTTACATATAAAATCAGCGCAAATGAAATTTGTCATCATATTAATGTTAGGGATGATAGCTCTTATCCTTTCGATTATTTGGACATGCGTTATAATAAGGTCAAAAGTTATTTGGGAAAGTGCGTCAGGAAAAATAAAGGTATGCTATTCTGATATTATTAAGGAGGGATTTAACAAAAGAAATAAAGAAGAAAAACTATTTGTAATTCCTGTTAATTTGTGTTTTGATACTATTGTCGATTAAGATATAACAGCGTGCTGTAAACCCTTGGTATCACCTAATTCTTTACATGGTATATGGATAAAGGCGATGCAAAAAAATGGATTTAGAATAGAAGATATCGACAGTAGGATACAAGAATGTTTGCAAATTCTGAATACGACAAGGATAATATTGCACACACGTCAACTGATGACCTGGCATTGTGTATAAAATCACTGGTCAATTTTTATGATCATCGTGGACAAGGGCATAAGCTTATTATCCCATTGATGGGAACTAATCTATCAAGAGTCGGTTTATCACATGACGATTCGCTCAGAGTAATAACATCTTTATTTCAATTGTATGGGGATAAAATACATGGTGAAGTAGATGTTGTTATATACAAAGGAGACAAGGATAAAGTGACGTTAGACATATGAGAAGGAGGAAATGAAAATGTCATATCGAAATGCAAATTATAGTGCCTTTTATGTTTCGGAACCTTATAAGGTGGTAATATCACTGTTTAGAAACAAGATACAGATGCCGAAATCGAAAATGAGTGTAAATAAATTAGCAGGAGGAAAGCATGAGACAATTTACATCTAAAGAACTTAGAAAGGTCTGGAAAGACTTCTATATAGAAAGAGGACATAAGGATGTGGGGGCGGTGTCCCTTGTATCTGACGGTTCGACCGGAGTTATGTTCAATGTGGCGGGTATGCAGCCTCTGATGCCTTATCTGCTCGGTGAGAAGCATCCGATGGGTACGAGACTCTGCAATGTGCAGGGCTGTGTCAGGACCAACGATATAGATTCCGTAGGTGATAAGAGCCATGTGACATTCTTCGAGATGATGGGAAGCTGGAGTCTAGGAGACTACTTCAAGGAAGAGAGGTGCAAGTGGAGCTATGAGCTTCTGACAGAGGTATTCGGTTTCGACAGAGACCATCTGGCTGCTACCGTATTCGCAGGTGATGAGAATGCACCCAGAGATGAGGAGGGGGCTAAGTACAGGATAGCATCGGGCTTCAAGCCTGAGAATATACATTATCTTCCTGCAGAGGATAACTGGTGGGGACTTGAGTACGGTCCCTGCGGTCCGGACTCGGAGATGTTCTATATAGCGGATGTTCCCGACTGCGGTCCCGATTGCGGTCCGGGTTGTTCATGCGGCAAATACACCGAGCTTGGCAACGATGTATTCATGCAGTATGAGAAGCATAAGGACGGACACTTAACCCCGCTTAAGCAGAAGAATGTGGATACGGGCTGGGGCCTTGAGAGGATACTGGCATTCCTTAACGGCACTAAGGATGTGTATAAGACAGACCTTTTTACTGATGCCATTGCATATATAGAAAAAGCAAGCGGTAATAAGTACGGCGAGGATGAAAAGCTGACAAGATCCATGAGGATACTGGCGGATCATATGCGAACAGGTGTGATGCTTATAGGAGATGAGGCAAGGCTTGTTCCATCCAATGTAGGAGCCGGATATGTCTTAAGACGACTTATAAGAAGAGCCGTAAGACACGGAAGGATCCTCGGAATGGACAAGAGTGCTCTTACGGATTTGGCTAAGATCTATATAGATAATGTATATGATGACAGTTATCCGCTTCTTAAGAAGAACAGGGAATTCATCATAAAGGAGCTTGATAAGGAGATAGAAAGATTCTTAAGTACCATAGAAAACGGTATGAAGGAATATAAGAAGATACTTGAGGATAAGAAGAAAGAGGGCAAGGATACCATAGACGGAGACAGCGCATTCTATCTCTATGATACCTTCGGCTTCCCTTTGGAGCTTACGGTTGAGATGGCTACGGAAGAGGGGCTTAAGGTAGATGAAGCAGGCTTTGATAAGGCTATGGAGGCTGCCAAGCAGAAAGCGAGGGATAATCAGAGCTTTAGTGCCAAGCTTGATGTGAATGCGGATGTATTCGCTTCTCTTGGTGATGACAAGACAAGTGAGTTCACGGGATATGACAGATTAAGCGATAAGGGAACCATAATAGCTCTTGCCAAAGGGGATGCCATCACTGACAGCCTTGATACGGGTGATGAGGGGATCGTAGTGACGGATAAGACGCCCTTCTATGCAACAATGGGCGGACAGTGCGCGGACTTAGGTACTATAAGTACTCCGGACGGTGAATTCAAGGTGGATGATACTGTTAAGATCGCCGGAGGAAGGATAGCCCATGTAGGTAAGGTGGTATCGGGAAGCCTTAAGTCAGGCTCTGAAGCCACACTTAAGGTGGATGATATAAGAAGGAGCAGTATATGCAAGAATCACTCCGCTACGCACCTTCTTCAGAAGGCTCTGCAGGTGGTACTCGGTGACGGTGTACATCAGGCCGGCTCTTATCAGGATGCGGACAGGACCAGATTCGACTTTAGCTTTGACAGAGCCGTAAGCAGGGAAGAACTTGATAAGGTCGAGGCTTTGGTCAATGATAAGATCGCCGAGGATATAGAGGTCGTTACGGATGTGATGGGCATAGATGAAGCCAAGAAGTCAGGCGCTATGGCTTTATTCGGTGAGAAGTACGGAGAGAGCGTAAGAGTCGTAAGTATGGGTGATTTCTCCAAGGAGCTCTGCGGAGGAACTCATGTATCGCACACGGGACAGATAGGATACTTCAAGATAATGTCAGAGAACGGTGTAGCTGCAGGAGTCAGAAGAATAGAGGCTGTGACGGGAGCCAATGTGATGAAGCATTATGCCGAGGTAGAGAGAAAGCTTAACGAAGCGGCCGCAATAGTCAAGTCAACACCTGCGGCATTAGCAGATAAGCTAAGTGCCATGCTTAAGGAGTTAAAGGCTTTACAGAGTGAGAATGAGTCGCTTAAGAGCAAGGCAGCCAAGGATGCGCTGGGCGATGTCCTTGATCAGGTAAGAGACGTTAAGGGAGTAAAACTCCTTGCAAGTAAGGTTCCCGGCGTAGATATGAACGGCTTAAGAGATCTGGGTGATCAGCTTAAGGATAAGATAGGTGAGGGCGTTGTAGTGCTTGCTTCGGATACGGACGGCAAGGTAAGCCTTGTGGTGATGGCTACTGACGGAGCCATGAGCAAGGGGGCACATGCCGGCAATATGATCAAGGAACTTGCGCCTCTTGTAGGCGGTGGCGGCGGCGGAAGACCGAATATGGCACAGGCCGGAGGCAAGAATCCTGCGGGAATAGATTCCTGCCTTGAGCATGCATCTGTAGTACTTTCCAAGCAGATCACGATGGGCTAGAAGCGGATAAGAAGCGGATAAAAAATAAAAAAGTATTGACGAACAAAAAGAAATTGCTATAATAGACCTTGTGAATTAGGTGTCGAAGGGAGGTTGGGAATCGGATGTCTAATGTCATAGTTAAAGAGAACGAGTCTTTGGACAGTGCGCTTCGCCGTTTTAAGAGAAGTTGTGCTAAGGCTGGTATCCAGCAGGAGATTCGTAAGCGTGAGCATTATGAGAAGCCTAGCGTAAGACGTAAGAAGAAGTCTGAAGCAGCTAGAAAGCGTAAGTATAACTAAGTACTTATAAGCCCTTGGACTACGGTTCAAGGGCTTTTTCATAATTATGCCGGATGGGAGGCAGGGTGAATTATCTGTTATTATTCCTGATAGTCATGATCTTCGTATTCGGAGTGATCATAAGTGTCGATATTAGCAGGTTCGTTATCAGAGATTATACGGTGTATTCCGATAAGGTCGATAAGGAACTTGATATTGTTATGCTTGCTGATCTGCATGACAAGGAATTCGGTAAGGATAATTACAAACTTATCGACACGATCAAAAAGCTTGATCCGGACATAATATGCGCGGCAGGTGATATGCTTACCGCAAGACCCGGCCGGAGTACGGACAGAGCGCTTAAGTTTTTCTCATACATAAGCGATTATAAGATATATTACGGTCTGGGCAATCATGAGTACAGGATGAAGATATATCCTGAGGACTATGGTGTTGCATATCCGGACTATGTGCTGGCGCTTAGGGAGATGGGAATAGAAGTTCTTGAGAATGAACATCTCGATGTGGAGGGTACTAACATAAGGATACAGGGGCTTATGATAGACAGAATGTACTATAAGCGTTTCGAGCATCATGAGATGACGACCCAATATATCGATGAGATCACCGGAGGACTTGATGAGAGTAAGTATAATATCTTGCTTGCTCATAATCCGGAGTATTTTGATGCTTATGCAGAGTCAGGTGCCGATCTTGTTCTGTCGGGGCATGTGCATGGCGGTATCGTTAAGCTGCCGTTTATTGGCGGCGTCATATCTCCGAGACTTAAGCTTTTCCCTAAGTATGACGGCGGTATATATGAGCAGGGCAGAAGTCAGATGATCCTAAGCAGGGGACTTGGATATCATACGCTTCCGGTAAGGCTTTTTAATCCCGGAGAGGTCATCAGAGTTAAGCTTTTGCCGCTTGCACCAAAGTACACGGAATAGTATACTTGGTATCGAATAAGGATTAGAGAGGATAATATGGCTTTATCGGTTAAGCTTGAGGTCTTCGAGGGACCTCTTGATCTGTTGCTTCATCTGATAGATAAGAATAAGGTAGATATATATGACATACCCATAGTGCTGATCACCGAGCAGTATATGGAGTATATCAAAAGCATGGAGACTGAGGATATGAATGTCATGAGCGAATTCCTGCTCATGGCGGCGACTCTGCTTGATATTAAGTGCAGGATGCTCCTGCCGAAGGAGGAGACTAGAGAGGGAGAAGAAGAGGAAGACCCGAGAGCAGAGCTTGTACAGAAGCTTCTTGAATATAAGATGTATAAGTATATGTCCTTCGAACTTAAGGATATGTCCATGAGTGCGCAGAAGTACATATATAAGGCGCCTACAATACCCAAGGAGGTATCCGCATACAGAGAGCCTGTTGATTACGAGACACTGCTTGGAGATGTGAATCTCCAGAAGCTTAACTCCATATTCAGGGAGACCATGAAGCGAAGGGAAGATAAGATCGACCCTATCAGAAGCCAATTCGGTAACATCGAAAAGGATGAGATAGACCTGGACAGGAAGACCGAATATGTTAAATCATATCTGTGGATGAGCAAGGAGACAAGCTTTAGGGAGCTTCTGGAAAAATCGGGAAGCAAGATGGAGATCATAGTCACATTCCTGATAATCCTCGAACTTATCAAGGTTGGGCTGATCGAGATAAAGCAGAATAAGCTTTTTGATGATATATATATAATTGTAAAGGATGTGAGTCAGGAGGAATTCCTGGGCGTCACGATTGGTGAGGATAATGGAGAAGAATAAGCAGAAGGCCATACTTGAAGCGGTGCTTTTTACAATGGGAGACGCCGTGGAGACAGGCAGGCTGGCAGACCTGATAGAGGCTGATGATGAAGGCGTGGCAGGGCTTATAGAAGAACTTAGGAAGAAGTACGATAAGGAAGAGAGCGGACTTACCATCAATCAGGTGGGTGATGCATATCAGATGTGTGCAAAGCCCGAGATGTATGATTATCTGATAGACTTAACCAAGACGGATCATAAGTTCGTCTTAAGCGATTCGGCACTGGAGGCTCTGTCAATAATAGCCTACAAGCAGCCGGTCACGAGGCTTGATGTGGAGAAGATAAGGGGCGTCAACAGCGACCATGCTATCAACAGACTGCTTGAGTTCGACCTGATCAAGGAGCTTGGAAGACTTGATGCACCGGGTAAGCCGATACTGTTCGGCACCACGGATCAGTTCCTTCGAAGCTTCGGAGTAAAGAGCCTTGAGGATCTTCCGGAGATAAGTCAGGTTCAGATGGAGGAGTTCAAGGAACAGGCAGAGGAAGAGGTTAGTCTCAGGGTTGATATATAAAAGCGGGGAAAGGTTATGACCAAGGAAGAAGCAAAGAACAGACTTAGGAAAGCCGGCTATACCGTAAGTGGAGATAACTCCGTGGTGACGGTGATCATACCGCCTGATAAGGCTGTAAAGGGAGTTGTTAAGGAAGTAAGGGATATTCTTAAATCCGGCGGCTATGAGGCAAGCTTTGCCGTGAAGCAGCTTAAAGATGCATCGGATCATGCAGGTGACGAAGCTTATGAACCGGATTACGATACGGATGTCAATTTGGATGTCAATGCAGATGTCAATACGGATGCTAAGACCTATGATGAAGAGGCATCGGATTCAGATGATCAGGCTTACGTTGAACCCGTATCTGAGCCGGATGATGAATCCGTCGTAAAAGACGCAGGTGGTGAGATGCCTTTAAAAGACGGGGAAGAGTCTTCCGATGATGACTACTTTGATGAGGATGATTCGGACATGATACTTACCGAGGATGCAGTGCAGTTTTCTTTAGATGACTTTGGACTTGATTATTAGTTGCGGTGGTTATAATGAGTGATAAAAAGACAACCGGTACTTCGGGAAAAGATAATAAGGATGACAAAAAAAGAGGCGGTCTTAAGAGAAGGCTTATAAATATCGTGAATATGCCGTTACTGCTTATGGGAATAGTCACGATGATATTCTCTTATTTTGCCGGATACAGGACGGTAAGCCGTGAGGTCGAGCGAGGTCTTGAGGATACGGCTGATGTTGTGGGATATGCATGTGCCGATATCTTCAGATCGGATATATACTTTATAGACGAAGGCGGCAGATACAGATTGGATACGGATAAGACGGATGCAGAGATAGACGAAGGATATATAGCCTTCCTCAAAGAGAGATCGGGAACCGATATATCCGTACTCTATTATGATGTAAGGCTTATGACGACTCTGACGGATGCA
This sequence comes from uncultured Lachnospiraceae bacterium, assembly GCA_905235845.1. Classification (GTDB taxonomy): domain Bacteria; phylum Bacillota; class Clostridia; order Lachnospirales; family Lachnospiraceae; genus Colinaster. The sequence goes on along the minus strand of CAJONG010000067.1, from coordinate 3,746 downwards.
TCGGGAGAAAAGCTTAATGGTACTGTTGCAAGCAAAAAGATCGTGGATGAGGTATTCGCCAAGGAAGAAACCGTATTCTACGATAATGTGATGATCGGTGATAAAAGCTTCTATGCATGTTATGTCCCTGTATCGGATCATGAAGGCAGGCCTATAGGCATGATCGCCACCTGCAAGCCATCCGGGTATGTGAAGCAGGAAGTGATGTTGAGCTGTCTTCCGCTCATATTGATATCTTTGATCATGATGGCACTGGGTGCGGCCATAGGTGCGGGGGAAGCCAAGAAGCTTGCTTCGGTGATCGAAAAGGAGAAGAGCTTCTTAGGACAGATCGCGGACGGTAATCTGAGAGCCAATCTTGATGCAGATATATTAAAAAGAGATGATGAACTGGGTGAGATGGGTAAGTTCACCGTACATGTGCAGAGATTCATAAGGGAAATGATAGAGAGAGATACCCTTACGAAGCTTTACACAAGGCGTATTGGACAAACAAGAATGATGAACACTTATGAGGCGTATAAGGAAGATGGAGTGCTTTTCCAGATTGTCATGGGTGATATCGATCATTTTAAGAGATTCAACGATACATACGGACATGATTGCGGAGATCTGGTGCTGCAGAGTGTCGCAGGGATATTCAACAGGATGATGATGGGTAAAGGCTACGCCGTAAGGTGGGGCGGCGAGGAATTTATCCTTGTGTATGAGAACTTAACCTTTGAGGAAGCATACGAGCACCTGTGTCTTATAAGGGAAGAGGTCATCAGTCATGTAGTGGAATATAAGGATGAACTTCTTAATATCACCATGACCTTCGGAATAGTTCCCGGTAGCGACGATACATTGGATGATATAATCAAGGTTGCTGACGAACTGCTCTACATCGGTAAGGAGGGTGGCAGAGACAGGATAGTTAAGTTAAGCGATTATGAAGATATTGACGCTGTCAAAGAGGATCTTGAAAAGCTTAAGAACAACAATAATGAGAAGGATGAAAGAGCCGAACAGGGTAAGGATAAGCGTAACGAAGCAGGCATAAGCGGATCTGCTTCTTCCGAGGAGGACAGACTTGATGCACTTATCAAGGGCATAACGCAATAGAAGAAAATGCTTTTTCTTTAGACTTTTTTATGATATACTCTGTGATAGTGCGCTAGAATAAAATCGGCGAACTAAGGTGTGTAATAATTTTTAATATAAATGGAGGGCTTTCAATGAGTACTACAAGTAAGGCTGGCCAGAGAATCCTCTCTGTGCTTGACGAAAACAGCTTCGTTGAAATCGGTGCTTCTGTTACGGCAAGGTCTACCGACTTCAATCTGAATGCCAGCGATACTCCATCAGACGGCGTTGTGACCGGATATGGTGTAATTGATGGTAATCTTGTGTATGTCTACAGCCAGGATCCGTCTGTATTAGGCGGAAGTATCGGCGAGATGCATGCCAGGAAAATTGTTAATCTTTATGATCTTGCACTTAAAGTCGGTGCACCTGTCATAGGTCTTATCGACTCAACGGGTGTAAGACTTGAGGAGTCTATGGATGCGCTTAATGCCTTGGGAGAGGTATATGCGCAGATGTCTTTGGCTTCAGGTATAATACCTCAGATCACGGCAGTGTTCGGCTCATGTGGCGGCGGACTCTCGGTAGTTACTGCATTGTCTGATTTTACCTTCATGGAGAATAAGGCCAAGATGTTCGTTAACTCACCTGATGCCATCAAGGGCAATAACGCAGCAAAGTGTGATAATTCCGCAGTTGCCTTCCAGTCCGAGGAGGCCGGGAATGTTGATTTTGCAGGTGATGAGGCAGACATTTATAACGGTATAAGAGAACTTGTAAGCATACTCCCCGGCAATTGCGAGTCTACGGCATTCGATGACTGTGAGGATGACCTTAACAGAGCATGTGACGGCATAGCAGGATGCGCGGGTGATACCTCAGTTGCTCTTTCTATCATTGCTGATAACAGTCAGTTCGTTGAGACCAAGGCTAACTATGCCAAGGATATGGTAACGGGATTTATCAAACTTAACGGTGATACGGTGGGTGTGATAGCCAACAGAAGTGAAGTTCTTGATGAGAATGGCAAGAGTACGGAGAAGTCCGATAGCGTACTGTCAGCAAGAGGACTTGAGAAGGCTTCTGCTTTCGTGAAGTTCTGTGATGCTTTTGAACTCCCGATACTTACACTTACCAATACAGAGGGCTTTAAGAGCTGTATGTGCGGCGAGAAGCGTATGGCCAGAGAGGCGGCTAAGCTTACAGCGGCTTTCGCATCAGCTACTGTTCCCAAGGTCAATGTGATCGTTGGTAAGTCATACGGTAGTGCCGGCGTGATAATGAACTCCAAGGCTATAGGAGCCGATATGACATTCGCATGGAATACGGCCAAGGTAGGAACAATGGATTCTAAGCTTGCCGCACAGATAATCTGCGACGGTAAGAGCTCGGATGAGATCAATGAGTGCGCCAAGAAGTATGATGAACTCCAGAATGGTGTCGAGAGTGCTGCAAGGCGCGGACTTGTGGATACAGTGATAGCTCCCGAGGATACAAGAAAGTATGTGATAGGCGCATTTGATATGCTCTACACCAAGGCTGTTGATATACCGGATAAGAAGCATGCAGCTATATAAGAGATTACAGAAAGGAAGATACTTGATATGAAGAATACGAAAAAATTCTTGATTATATTAGGTATGGTGACCTGTCTTGCGAGCGTATCTGCATGTGGTGAGAGTAATACCGTAAAAGAATCCAGGTTCGACGAGGATACTATAATCAATGCGACAGATTCATATCTGGCTGCGATCAATGATCTTGCGGCTAACGGAAGTACTGCTTCCGATGTTGCCGCTATGCTTAAGCAGTACAATATGTCTGTTGAAGATTACTACGGTATGAGTGAAGAGGTATTGGATGCCGCAGTAGCCAATTACAAGACAGCGCTTGAGGACCTTGGCTCATATAACGGAATAGAAAGCGTATCGCATGTCGAAGAAGGAGACCTTCTTACGATCAGTGCGACCATAAAGGGTACGGCTATAGCTCCGAATGGAAGCCCAAGGACCGCTGATGTGAATATAGAAGTGGATCCCAAGAGCGGATCGGTCACATCAATACTGACCAATGTCAACTATACCACCAAGGAGCTGATTACCAACGCAGCCCTCAATACGGTACTCGGTATGGGTACGGTGTTCGTGGTGCTCATCATACTGATGGCGATCATCTCGCTCTTTAAGATCGTCAATAACCTACAGAACAAGGCGAGCGAGAAGAAAGCAGCTACAACCGAAGTTACCGATTCGGTAGACAGAGCCGTGGCTCAGATCGAGAAGAACGAGCAGGCTATGGATGATACGGAACTTATTGCGGTGATCGCAGCGGCCATAGCCGCAAGTGAGGGTGCCGCATCTGCTGATGGTTATGTAGTACGTTCTATCAGAAGAAGATATTAATGAATTGGAGGATAATAAGATGAAGAATTATACCATTACAGTTAATGGCAACGTATATGACGTAACAGTAGAAGAGGGCGCAGGAAGCGGTGCGGCTCCTGTAGCTAAGGCAGCTCCCAAGGCGGCTCCCAAGGCAGCTCCTGCAGCAGCCCCGAAGTCCAGTGGTTCTGCAGGAAGCATCAAGGTGGAAGCAGGTGCAGCCGGTAAGGTATTCAAGATCGAAGCAGGTGTGGGTACAGCCGTTAAGAAGGGTGATGCCGTTGTCATCATCGAGGCTAT
>CAJONG010000066.1 GCA_905235845.1 uncultured Lachnospiraceae bacterium | reverse complement strand
GACTCGGAAGAGATAAGAAGCAGGCTTCTGTATATCCGGTTGAGGAATAGTAATGTAAGACTTGAAGGCTCTGGACATTGGTTCAGAGCCTTCTTTTTATCGGTTTGGACACTTTCATATGTGAATATGAGCAGTGTCTGTGGAAAAAGAGGATGAAATGTTTGCAGACAGAGCAACTATCTATGTAAGGAGCGGCAAGGGCGGAGACGGACACGTATCCTTCAGACGGGAGAAATATGTGCCTAACGGCGGACCGGACGGCGGAGACGGCGGCAACGGCGGTAGCGTGATACTGCGTGTGGATAACGGCATGAATACTCTGGCGGATTATCGTCATGTAAGGAAGTATAAGGCAGGCGACGGAGAAGAAGGCAAGAAGAAGAACTGCCGCGGTAAGAATGGTGAGGATATAGTCCTTAAGCTTCCTATGGGCACTGTAGTCAAGGAAGCCGACAGTGATAAGGTCATAGTGGACATGTCGGGAGACACTACGGAGTATGTACTTTTAACAGGCGGCAGGGGAGGCAACGGCAATCAGCACTATGCCACCAGCACAATGCAGGCGCCCAAGTATGCCCAGCCGGGACAACCTGCAAAAGAGCTTACGCTTACGCTTGAGCTTAAGGTGATAGCGGATGTGGGACTTGTGGGATTCCCCAATGTGGGTAAGAGTACATTCTTATCAAGGATATCCAATGCCAGACCTGAGATAGCCAACTATCATTTTACGACTTTAAGTCCGCATCTTGGTGTCGTAGATCTTAAAGACGCACAGGGCTATGTGGTAGCCGATATCCCGGGACTTATCGAAGGAGCCGCGGACGGAGTCGGGTTAGGACATGAATTCCTACGTCACATTGAGAGGACTAAGGTTCTTATACATATAGTTGATGCCGCAGGGACAGAAGGAAGGGATCCGATAGCGGATATCAAGGCCATCAATAAGGAACTTGCCTTATATAATTCCGAGCTGCCTAAAAGACCTCAGATAATCGCTGCCAATAAGCTTGATATGATATATGAGGGTCAGTCTAAGGAAGAGATCATAGGAAGGCTTAAAAGTGAATTTGAGCCCAGGGGCTATGAGGTATATCCCATGAGTGCCCTTACCGGAGACGGAGTCAAGGAGATACTGTATAGGGTCAGACAGATGCTTGATACGCTTGATGATAAGCCGGTTGTATTTAAGTCCGAATACACCCCGGATACCGAGCTTAACCTTACAAGTGAACCTTATACCGTGGAATATGATGCCGAAGAGGATGAATATGTGGTGGAGGGACCCCGTATAGAGAAGATGCTTGGCTATACCAATCTTGAGAGTGAGAAGGGCTTCGTATTCTTCCAGAAATTCTTAAAGGATAATGAGATCCTTGATAGACTTGAAGAATTAGGGTGCAGTGAGGGCGATACCGTGAGGATGTACGGACTAAGATTTGATTATTACAAATAAGCATTTAGAATATATAATATAAGATATAATAAATAAAATATTTTATATGATATCGGATGTAGGTTGTATACGGAGGAATGCCACGGATGACAAGTAAGCAGAGAGCATATCTTAAAGGACTTGCTATGAATATAGAACCCATATTCCAGGTGGGCAAGGGAAGTATCACACCGGAATATGTTACGGCTGTAAGTGAAGCCTTTAACACCAAGGAGCTTATCAAGATCACAGTGCTTAAAAACTGTATGGATGATCCGAAAGGGATCGCGGAGACACTTGCCGGCCGGACGGGGTCTGAGGTAGTTCAGGTGATAGGTAAGAAGATCGTATTATATAAGCCTGATAAGGATAAGCCGAAGATACTGTTACCAAGATGAAATGCCCGGTTGATATATTGCATAATATATAAGACAATAAAGCTTAAGAAATAAGTAACAAGAGATAAGAGATAAGAGATAAGAGTTGAGATATATGAGATAAGACATGGAGGATCTGTGTAAAATGAAGCCAGGTAAAAAGGTGGGTATAATCGGAGGAACCTTCAACCCTATACATATGGGACATCTGATCCTTGCAGAGAATGCATGGAATGAGTATGAACTGGATGAGATATTGTTCATACCTACCGGGATATCGCATTTTAAGGATCCAGCAGTCGTTCTGGATAAGAAAAAGAGGATAGCTATGACAGGAGGAGCGATAGAGGATAATCCTCATTTTGCCCTGTCTACTATAGAGACTGACAGACCGGGCAATTCGTATACTTATGAAACCCTTGAAGAGCTTAAGGACATGAATCCGGATACGGATTACTATCTGATAGTGGGTGCCGATGCTTTCTTCCAGATGGAGGAGTGGCTGCATCCGGAGATTATCATGAAGGATGCCAGGATACTCGTCGCCGTAAGAAGGGGGCAGAGCCTTGAAGAGCTTGAGGCTAAGGCTAAGGAGCTTATGGAGAAGTATTCATCCGAGATATATGTACTTAAGACCCCGTACATAGACATATCTTCCACGGAAATAAGAGACAGGATAAAGAAGGGTAAGAGCGTCAGGTATATGATAGCCGACAGGACGCTTGAATATATAGAGAAGTTTGATCTGTACAGGTAAAAGTAGGTATATGATTATTCATAAGAGCAAAAGTCGCAAAGATACAGGAGAAGGATTTGGATAATAAGGAATTACTCAAAGCAATATATAAAAGCCTTGATGAGCATAAAGCCAAGGATATTAAGATAATTGATATATCTGCCATATCCATAATGGCTGATAACTTCGTCATAGCCTCTGCGGGCAATATCAATCATGTACACGCTCTGTGTGATTATCTGGAAGAGGATATGCGTAAGATAGGAGTACACTTCGATCATATAGAAGGCTATGATACGGCCAACTGGGTGCTTATGGATTACGGTGATATCATAGTTCATGTATTCGATGACGCAAGCAGGGACTTCTATGATCTTGAACATATATGGAGAGACGGTAAGGCTGTTGAGCTTACGGCAGTATAACGGCATAGTGTTATGCCGGCACGACAGTAAAGCGGATATGGATATAAGTAAGTGCAGGCAGGGTTTTATATAAAATGGATAAAAAGGACATTTATAAGGAACTTAAGAGCAAACTGGATAATAAGAGGTATGAGCACACCTTGGGAGTGGCTCACACAGCGGCCTGTCTTGCCATGAGCGAGGGAATTGATACAGACAAGCCCTTTCTTGCCGGACTTCTGCATGACTGCGCCAAGTGGATGAGCGATAAGGAGTATATCGAGTATTGTAAGAGATATGACATTGATGTCAGCGATGTAGAGAAGGCCAATCCGCCTTTACTGCATGCCAAGGTGGGTGCGGATATGGCAAGAGAGATATATGGGGTTACGGATGAAGAGATCCTTTCATCAATAAGATGGCATACAACGGGACACCCCGATATGAACCTTATGGAAGAGATCATCTTCGTATCTGATTATATCGAACCTAACCGTACACACGATCCGGAACTTCCCATGATCAGAAGGGAAGCCTTCGATGATCTTCATAAGGCGACATATCACATATATGCCAATACCATGAAGCATCTTAAAAGCCTGGCCAAGACACTTGACCCGATGACGGAAGAGTCATACAGATATTATGAGAGATACAGATAAGCAATGTATGGTATGATAAAGAAGTGTAATATAAAATCAAACGGAATGGTATAGTGGTAAAACATAGGGATAGCGCTATAAAGTATTGAAAGGAGAACGGGTATGAAAAATCTGGGATTTGGGATGATGCGTCTTCCGGAGCTTGAGGATGGAAGCGTGGATGTGGAACTGACAAAGAAGATGGTAGATGAGTATCTTAAAAGGGGCTTCACATACTTTGATACCGCATGGATGTATTGTAACGGCACAAGTGAGAATGTGGTTAAGGAAGCTATAATGGACAGGTATCCGAGGGATGCTTTCACCCTCACCACCAAGCTTCCGGCCTATATGCTTAAGACAGAAGCAGACAGAGATAAGATATTCAATGAACAGAGAAGGAAGACGGGAGCGGAATTTTTCGATTATTATCTTCTGCATGACGTGAATGCGGGTACGCTTAAGACCTTCGATAGACTTAACTGCTTCGATTGGATAAAGGAGAAGAAGGAGCAGGGACTTATTAAGACCATGGGCTTTTCATTCCATGACGGTCCGGAGCTGCTTGATGAGATACTTACTAAGCACCCGGATATGGAGATAGTACAGTTACAGATCAATTATCTTGACTGGGAATCATCAGGCGTACAATCACGCAAGTGCTATGAGGTGGCAAGAAAGCATGGCAAGAGAGTGCTTATCATGGAGCCTGTAAAGGGCGGAACCTTAGCCAATGTGCCCGCACAGGTAGAAGAGATGTTCAAGGAACATGACCCGTCTATGAGTGTGGCTTCATGGGCAATAAGATTTGCTGCAGGCTTAGACGGAATTATGATGGTACTAAGCGGTATGAGCAATATGGAGCAGATGCTTGATAACTTAAGCTATATGGAGGATTTCAAGCCGCTTACCGATGAAGAGGTTAAGATGGTTCATGTGGCAGCGGATATGATCAACGGCAATATCACTATCCCATGTACCGGTTGTGAATACTGTATAGTCAACTGTCCTATGAAGATCAATATCCCGAAGTGCTTCGCCTTATATAATGCCGACAAGCGTGAAACATCAGGAAGCGAGTGGACTGCACAGATGGGATACTATCAGACAATGCTTACCACAAGCGGTAATCCTTCGGATTGTGTGAAATGCGGAGCATGTGAGGCTATGTGTCCCCAGCATCTGCATATAAGGGATTATCTTGAAGATGTTGCGGCGCATTTTGCCGAATGAGACTGATATATAATATATAAGTCATTACAAGCCTGTGGCGTATGTCACGGGCTTGTGTTATTATTATGAGAAAGAAAGCAAGGTTTGGAGCGATAGTGTGAAAAATATGATCGATATCATATTTTTCGCCCAGAGTGCTCGACATGGTGGATTGATATGGGAATACTGTATGATGCCCGAAGGGTTAAAGTACTTGGATTCATGCAGGATATATGCGAATATGCCGGGCTGTCCGATGAATGGTGTGATGAACTGTGGGGCATGATGCTTGAAAAAGAGGCATTATATGACGAATTCGTATATTATCTGGAGCATCATACCTTTAAGGACGAACTAAAGGTAAAAGGATATGCATTATCCGACATATATGTGTGGCAGATGGATAAGTATAATCTCATAAGGGAGATCGGTAAGAATCCCACAACCTGCAATAAGGAGACCATGGTCATGAATTCTTTCATGGTCTTAGGTAAGATGATCGATGATCCTGATACCTATGTCAAGCGAATCGAAAGCGGTCGTGGCAATGATATCATTCCATGAGAATATGAAGTTAAGCTGAGGGAGGAACTATAAAATGAGCGGGTTTTTGGTGATAATCTATCTGGGTGTAATGCTCTATGTGATATATAAGATCGTTAAGGCTGTGAAAAAAAGCGGAGAGCCGGCAGTGCCGTCTAAACCTGCCTACAGACCGCCTGTAACCACCAATGCCATGAAGAAGGGGGAGCCTGTAAGCAGGCTTATGGATGACAGAGAGTGTGACTGGCTCGCAAGACAGCTTGCAGAAGAACGCGTTGCAAAAAAGCGTATGAGCGATATGTTTGAACTAAAAAAAGAGCATGCCGCTAATTGCGATGCCCATGACCTCAGGGAGAAGCATATGAATAACTGCGATGCTAAAGGAACCGTGGATGCAACGAGGGGAAGATGATGCATATATCGTTCAGTCTCGTAAGATATAAAGGTGTAGATTTATAGATGAATCAGATAAAAAGGAGGATTAAAGATGAGCGTTAAATGGGGTGTACTTGGAACTGCAGGGATAGCTAAGGGACAGACGATCCCCGGGATGAAGCGGGCCAATAACTGCGAGTTGTATGCTATAGCAGGAAGAGATGAGAGTAAGATCAAGGCATATGTGGATGAATTCGACTTTAAGAAGTCTTATGTAGGTTATGAGGCGCTGCTTGAGGATAAGGAAGTGCAGGCAGTGTATATACCGCTTCCCAATGATCTTCATTATGAATGGGTGCTTAAGGCGCTTAAGGCAGGTAAGCATGTATTGTGTGAGAAGCCGCTTGCGTTAAGCACTTCTCAGGTTAAGGAGATGTTCGATACGGCTAAGGCTAATAACGTATATCTTATGGAAGCCTTTGCTTATCTGCATAGCCCATATGTAGCTGCACTTAAGGAGACTATAGACCAAGGTGTAATAGGAGCCGTAGATTACATAGAGACAGGTTTTGTCACACAGGGATATGAGGATGGCAGTAATATCAGAGTTATCAAGAAGGCCGGCGGCGGAGCGATGTATGACCTGGGATGCTATTGTACATCAATGATATTGTCGCTTGTTGACGGAAAACCTGTAACGGTCAAAGCCAATGCGGAATTTAATGGTGACGGGGCGGATATCTTCGATTCAGCGATGATAAAATTTGATAACGGTGTCAGGGCTTCCTTTGACATAGGCATGATACTGGGTACATCCGGTGATTCGAGGACGGACAGGTTATATGTTCACGGAGATAAGGGTTATATCAGGTCAGGTGTTGAGTACAACGAAGAGGGCGAACTTGAATTTATCGTATGCAGCGACGGTAAAGAGACTGTTAAGAGGGTAATGGCAAGGCAGAATTATGCACTTGAAGTTGAACAGCTCGGAAGGTGTATAGAAGGCGGCGAGAAGCCCAATGTATCCGAGGATTTTTCAATCAAAAACGCAATGCTTCTGGATGAGCTTTTGAAGCAGATAGGGTACTGATATTTTACATAGTACTATTGACCTATTTTTGTGATTTTGTTATATTAATAATATGAGTAGTCACATGATTAATTACTATGAAAATTATTCACCGGTGGGAGATGTGCTGACTTTGGCAGCATGTATTGTTTTTGTTGCATTGATCAGGTCTGCATATATCAACAGGACTAAGAATTTCTTATATCTGAGGGTTATTATATTCCTGTTATTCGGGTCTGCCAGCTCAGACATGCTCTATCAATTGGCCATGAATCATGTCGGGGAGATTCCCAATATACTGATATACATTCCGAGAGTATTATTCCATTTGGGGCTTTGGGCCAACCTTTTGCTATATGTATTCTATATGAAGGAGCCTATGCATCTTGATGACAAAAGTGATAAAAGGTATGCCTTAATAGCTGAGGCAGGCTATGTGGTACTTGCACTTTTGGAGATATTGGGTACGATCACAAGGATGGGCTTCTACATAGATGAGAATGCCGAGATACATACAGGTATTCCCATCTTTCCTGTTGGATATGTATTCTTCATAGGCATGATAGCTTATATGATAGCCATATATCGTGACAGGGTATTCAGGCAGGTGGTAGGTGTCATTGCATTCACCATGGGTATTTGCGTACTAATGATCTGTCTGCAGCAGATACACGGGCAGTCGTCATTCACCGTAAGTACTTTTGTGCTTCCGATATTCGCTTTAATGTATATGCTGCATTCCAATCCGTATAATATTGAAAGCGGAGCTCTCGGAATTGGAGCTTACGATGATTATATAAGAAACAGCTATGAGAAAAAGCGAAAGTTCCTTATCATGAGCTTATTCATGCCTGAGTTTGACGGAAGCAACCGTAACTATCCGATGGATATCATGAGTACGGTGAGATATTTTACTGTTCATTTCTTTAAAAGAGCGACTCTTTTCCAGATATCCGGCGGACATCTTCTGCTTATAGCTGATATAAAGAAGAATCCTGATTACAATGAGGCGGCCAACAAGATGATAGCTGAATTCAATAAGGTATACCCTATATACCGCAAGGATTACAAGATCGTCTCACTTATGTCCGAGGATAAATTAAGCGAGAATAGAGGGTATGTTGAGTTCATTGATTATATACATTCCATTATGCCTCAGAACAGTGTGTATATAACAGAAGAGAAGGATTTTAAGAGCTTCTATGATTATAAATATATAATGAGTGAGCTTAAGGATATCAAGGAGAAAAAGGACTTAAACGACCCGAGAGTTGAGGTCTACTGTCAGCCGGTATTCAATATCAAAAGAGGTGTGTATGATACTGCGGAGTCGTTAATGAGACTTAATCTGCCGGAGCTTGGTATGGTCTTCCCGGATAAGTTCATTCCAATAGCTGAGAAAAACGGCACTATTACGATCTTAACGCAGATAATTCTCAATAAGACCTGTCGACAGATCGGCACTATGCTAAGGCATGGCTACAATGTAAGAAGGATATCCGTTAATTTCTCAATATTCGATGTGAGAGAGCATAATTTCTGCAGTATGGTGGAGAAGATAATAAGGGATAACGGTATCGGTTATGACAAGGTTGCTATTGAGATAACCGAAACGCAGAATGAAGCTGATTTTGAATTGATCAAGCAGAGAGTGGAAGAACTTAAAGGAAGCGGTATCAAATTCTATCTGGATGACTTCGGTACTGGATACAGTAATTTTGAACGTATCATGGAGCTTCCTTTTGATATAATCAAGTTCGACAGATCACTTGTGATAGCATCAGGTACGGATGACAAGATTAAAGAGATGGTGTCTCACCTTGCCAAGATGTTCAGTGAGATGGACTATGCCGTACTGTATGAAGGTATAGAGGATGAGGCTGCTGAAAGAAGATGTAAGGATATGAGTGCCAAGTACTTACAGGGCTATAAGTATTCCAAGCCCATACCCATCAGGAAGCTTACCGAGTACTTCGAGAAGACTGAGGCAGGCTGAAGTGATGTTGCAACATAATATTTAATAAATAATGTAATAATACATAATATTATGTATTGAGGGGTGTAGCGGATACGTTAGATTACGGCGTATCCGTTACATATTGTCTATCCGTTCATGTGATATATAATTTATAATTGTACATTGATTCATATTGGAGAATAGTGAAAAAATGAAAAAAAGACTTAAGATCACATTCAATTCACCTGTAGTGCTGTCATTCGCGGCGGCGAGTTTTATAGTGCTCATACTTAATTATCTGACAGTGGGGTACAGTAATAAGCTGCTATTCATGACGTGGCATTCGACACTTAGATCACCTCTTACATATATAAGGTTCTTCACCCATGTACTCGGACATTCGGGCTTCGAGCATTATATCGGGAATATGTCATATATACTCTTACTTGGTCCCATGCTTGAGGAAAAATACGGGTCTAAGGTGATCATTGGGATAATACTTATCACCGGGTTCATTACGGGAGTCTTAAACTATATATTTTTCCCCAATACGGCGTTGTGCGGGGCAAGCGGTGTGGTATTCGCATTCATACTTATGACTTCCTTCACAAGCTTCAAGCAGGGCGAGATACCGCTTTCATTCATATTAGTAGCCGTAATATTCATCGGAGCACAGGTTGTAGAGGGAGTATTCGTAAGAGACAATATCTCGAATACATCACATATCTTAGGCGGTGTGATCGGTGCTGTTATAGGATATAACCTTAATGTAAGGACCAGGTGATAGGAGGATATGATGCAGGGAGTAAAGCAATCGGAGCTGTCAAGGGAATCTCTTGTGATGGCTCTGTCAGAAAAAATGGGTAAGAAGGAGAATGATGAACCGGAGCTAGCCAAGATCGATTCGTCCACCGGAACATATTTTAATGCAACGATCAATGATGTACCAACGGAAGTAATATCCGAAGCTATTGAGTACTTTAATGCCGATGCGATATCCCTAAGGACTAAGGCCGAGGCAAGTATGAATACCGCAAGCATCAATATGCTTAATAAGAAAGCGACGTTTTCAAGGCTTGCAGCACAGGCACTTGAGGTATACAGTAAAGAGCATATGAATGATCAATAAGAAGGGGTAATGTCTTGTGTTATTTCTATGAAAACTGATTTTGACAATAACTCTCCATGCTTTTACATATTCTTAGGGTTTTCGGTGCGTTCACAGCCTGAATAAACAGATTGGGATCTGTAATCTGATACGTTTTCCCCAGAGCCAGTGTTTTATAATTCAATCAAAAATAGTGAATAAGTATTGACAAGTTTTGTGTGTAATCATATCATATATTATGTGCAAATAAAACTTTGCAAAAATGGAGAATAGAACATGGAAAAAGATGAAATCCTTAAAATCGCAAAGGAATCAGGAGAAAATGATGAAATGGAGCGGTTTTCCATTTTTAAGGCGAGCAATCTGTCATTATTGTTGGGAATGATTACCTGCGTTGTATTATTTATGTTTAGATTGCTGCTAAAGCATCAGTTGGATACGGGAATATGCGTTGTGTTCTTTCTTATGTCAGGAATACATTATATAAGCGATGGCAGTAGATTGGGAAAGAAACTGGACTTGGTAATAGGGGTTATAAGTTGCTTAGTAGCACTATTCTTCATAATTGTATATTTTGCGGAAATTATTACACTATGAATTCACATTTGAAGCTTAAAAACAGAGTAAGAGAATATAGAAAACGTGATAATCTGTCGCAAAGTGAGCTTGCTGAAAAGGTAGGAACATCACGAAACACTATAAGCTCAATAGAAACAGGGCAGTTTTGCCCCACAGCATATTTGGCAGCATTGCTTTGCGTGGCTTTTGATTGTAAATTTGAAGAGTTGTTTTTCTTCGAAAAAAAATGATTTTTTGAAAGGTGGTACGAATTTGAAAGATAAGACTTTACTTGGCAAGATTCTGTTTATTAGTTTAATTACTGCAGTTATATATAGTATTATTTGGGGCCTATACACCATTTTTACTGAATTGAAGGCATATTTTGAGGTCGATTTTTCTGAAATTGATGCTGAGTTTACAGTGTTTTTTGCCATTATACTAATCGTATCGATTGTATTTCTTTTTCTTGTATTGTTTCTTCCCAATATTTTATATTTGGCTAGATTCATATAGAATGATTCAGATAAAATGAAAGGGCCTTCCTTATATAGTTCAATTATATGGGGATTATTAGCATTAATTATTTCGGTATTCTATATTATAGATTATTTACATAGTGATTTGGATAGTTATTCAGATTTATCTCCGATTCCAGGAACATTTGTTGTGGCGCTTTTATGCCTTTTTTCTGTTCATTTAATCATTTTTATAAATGTATTATATTCGAAAAAATACTATTATGAAGTGTTAGATAATAGTTTTTGGGTTCTTGAACTTCTGATAATGATTGTATTTATGATCACATCATGCATTACTTTTTACAATGCAATTTCTGTAGATGCTTTGAGTATTGTATTATCAATAGTTCAGTTTATAATTCAAATGTTGAATTATACATTGCTTTGCGTCTGGATATCAAATAATGATAGATGTTATCAAGATTCAGATACAGAACAGGAAAAATCGATATTGGAAAGTGATAAAAGGTTATTATTTATCTTTGGAATCGTAGCTTTCGCTCTTATTCTTTCCTTTACTATTGTCGGAATACTTAGAAAGAATGATTCAGAGAGATTTGTAGGGAAATGGGAGAGTAGTAATGGACATCAAATAATAGAGTAAAGATTTAGTTGGTTCATAAATTAAAATAAAAGAGAGTAACCCATCAATCTTTGATACAATGTTTTCGACTAAAAAAACTAATCAAGGA
>CAJONG010000065.1 GCA_905235845.1 uncultured Lachnospiraceae bacterium | reverse complement strand
ACTCCCACACCTACACCTACGCCGACACCGACACCGACCCCTACGGCTAATCCGAGCGCCACACCTACGGGTTCGACTTCAACAGCGCTTACCGCACCGCAGATCACGCCGTCGCCCACGCCTACACCTACGCCGATACCGACTCCGACGCCTATTCCATCCGAGCCGGGCAAGTATATATCGACGGTACGTCAGGCTGTCAGGGTCCCTGTAAGCTACGATGCGCTGATATTCTATGTATGTAACGCTGATTATGAGATAGATCATCAGGTGGATAATTCCTTCCTGTATATGGAGATGAAGTAGTACTATGCTTTTTCCCAGTGAAGAATTCCTGCTAATATTCCTGCCGGTAGTGTTTTTGGGGTATTATGCGATACATGTACTGACACATGATCTTACTGTTAAGAATATATGGCTGCTTATTTCAAGTATAGTCTTCTATGCATGGGGTGAACCGGTATACGTATTCCTGATGATAGGCTATATCCTTTTTAATTATCTTATGGCATTGTTGATAGACAGTCATACGGCAATGAAAGCCTCTGTAAGGAGGCTTTTATTTGCACTGACTATATCAGTCAACATACTTGCCCTTGTGTGGTTTAAGTACGCCAGGTCCATATTCCGCGGCACGGCCTTTGATACGATCACGTCAGGGATCGTTCTGCCCATCGGTATATCCTTCTACACATTTCAGGCCATGTCTTATGTTGCGGATGTGTATAACGGCAGGATAGAGGCTGAGAAAAACCCTATGTATGTAGGCTTATATGTATCCTTTTTCCCACAGCTTATAGCGGGTCCGATAGTGCGCTTTGAGTCGATAGCCGACAGGATCAGATCAAGGAAGGAAGATATTCAGAGCTTTTGTGCGGGAGCGGAGCGTTTTGCCATCGGCATGATCAAGAAGGTGCTCATCGCTAACAGGATGGCATCCGTAGCCGATAATGTGTGGGGACTTATCATAGACGGAAGGCTTCAGACATCCGTGTCCTTAGCATGGCTTGGAGCAATATCGTATACTTTACAGATATACTTTGATTTTTCGGGATATTCGGACATGGCAGTGGGACTTGGAAGTATGTTCGGATTCAGGCTTCCGGAGAACTTCGATCATCCTTATATGGCTAAGAGCATAACGGGATTCTGGCGAAGATGGCATATGACTCTGTCAGGATGGTTCAGGGATTATGTGTATATCCCTCTTGGGGGCTCAAGGGCAGGCAGGGTAAAGCTTATAAGGAATCTCTTTATAGTATGGCTGCTTACGGGAATATGGCATGGAGACAATATGACATTTGTCCTGTGGGGAATGCTGTATTTTGTATGTCTTACGACAGAGAAGCTCATAGGAGTTAAGACAGATGAGACATATAAGACAAATAAGACAGATAAGGCAGATAAGACAGATAAGGCAGATAAGACGGATAAAACAGTTAAGAGAAGGATCACTGCGAAAGGTTTTTTGACCGGATTGGTCAAAAGAACATATACACTTTTGATAGTTATACTGGCTTGGGTAATATTCAGATCAGACAGTATGGCTGATGCAATCGCATATCTTAAGGGCATGATACCCGGGATAGGGTTTACGGGAACAGGCAGCGTGGCTGCGATCCGGTATCTTAAGCAGAATGCGGTATATTACATAACGGCAGTTATATTATGCACTCCGATAAGGGACATGCTTGGAATATATATGGAAGGAAGAGGACCGGTCATGAAGAGGACATACGAAGTTATATATGGGATGATCATATCCGCAGGCTTCCTTTTGGCTGTCACCTTTATATACAATAATGCCTACAATCCGTTCATTTATTTTAACTTCTGATCATGAGAAGAATCATTAAGGTATAGAATAATGAAAAGCAATTCTGGGATAAAGCCGGAAAAGTGCATAGCGGGTATCGTGATCGCAGCTTTTATAACGATAGTCCCTATCTTTACGCTTATAAGAATGGCGATGCAGGGGATACCCATAAGCCAATATAATATGAATATCGTGGGTAAATTCAAGCTTATAGGGTTTAACACCAAGTTCACGGAGCTTGTAAGCGGCGGTGAATATATGGAATCTCCTTCCGTATTGCTTGGGAAGGACGGCTGGCTCTTCTATAAGGTTGATACCGACGGTACGCCCCTATATGATTATATGGGTATCAACAGGTTTTCAGAGGATGAGATGGACGGTATATGCGAAGGAATAGGGGAATTGCAGGCTAAGCTTGCTAAGACAGGCATAAGATCGGCTATACTTACGATACCCAATAAAGAACAGGTATATGCAGGGTACATGCCGGAAACGATAGAGAAGATATCGGACATTTCAAGGCTTGACCAATTAAGTCAATATGTGAAGGCTGACGGCAGACTTAAAGGATATACGGATGCAAGTGGTGTACTTAAGGCTGAAGCAGATAAGCTTCCTCTGTATTATAAGACCGATACCCACTGGACCGGAGTGGGTGCTTATATCGCATTAAGGGAAGTGATGAATGCCCTGTATGACGATAAGGAAGCTTACGCTGCAATAAGTGGGACGGTCACTGATGACGGAGTGGTCATGGATGACGGCGTGAGATTCATAAGGACACCCGGATTTGAAGGAGATCTGGCAAGGATAAGCTCCACATCCGACAGGTATACGGATGTCTCTTATCCGGTCGATCCGGATTCTGTTCCTGCTTCGGATAAAAAAGATGAGACCCTGCTCATAATAGGTGATTCCTTCGGAGATTCCATGCAGCATATAGCCGGACAGTACTACAGGGAAGTCGTCTTTATACAGCTTAACGATTATGAGGACGGTGATATATATACATACTCACCGGATACAGTCATAATAGAATGTGTGGAGAGATATCTCCCAAGACTTGCAGGATATTGATACAACAGAGTGACCGTTTCATGAGTAAGGGTCAGGCAAGGAGGATAGTGTGAATATTATATTACTTTCGGGAGGCTCGGGTAAAAGACTGTGGCCTTTATCCAATGACGTAAGGAGCAAGCAGTTCATCAAGATATTCCCCAAAGGTGACAGGACCTACGAGTCCATGGTACAGAGAGTGTACCGCCAGATAAAGGAGGTGGACGCATCCGCCAAGGTCACGATCGCTACAAGCAAGACCCAGGTATCGGCGATACATAACCAGTTGGGCACGAATGTGGGAATAAGCATTGAACCCTGCAGAAGGGACACTTTTCCCGCTATAGCACTGGCCAGCCTGTATCTTACGGATGAACTGCATATAGATCCCGGTGAGTCAGTGGTGGTATGTCCGGTCGACCCTTATGTAGAGAAGGATTATTTCAAGGCGCTTAAGGAACTGTCCGATCTGGCTGATAAGGGAGAAGCCAATCTGACGCTTATGGGCATAGAACCGACATATCCCAGCGAAAAATACGGCTACATCATACCGCAGAGTATGGATAGGGTATCAAAAGTCACGCAGTTTAAGGAAAAACCCACCGTGGACGTGGCTAAGGACTATATAGACCAGGGTGCCCTCTGGAACGGAGGAGTCTTCGCCTATAAGCTTGAATATATGATAGGCAAAGCACATGAGCTGATCGATTTTACCGATTATAAAGACCTTTTTGCCAAGTACGATACTCTTAAGAAGATATCCTTCGACTATGCCGTGGCAGAGAAGGAGAACCTCATACAGGTAATGCGCTTTGACGGTAAGTGGAAGGATCTGGGCACATGGAACACCCTGACCGAGGCCATGGAAGAGAATGTGGTAGGCAAGGGTATACTTAATGATACATGCTCGGATGTGCATATCGTCAATGAACTCAATGTGCCGATACTTGCCATGGGACTTAAGGATGTGGTGATATCCGCCAGCCCCGAGGGAATACTCGTATCGGATAAGGAGCAGAGCTCATATATCAAGCCATATGTGGACGGGCTTGAGCAGGAGATAATGTTCGCCGAGAAAAGCTGGGGAAGCTATGAGGTCATCAACATCGAGAAGGAGTCGATGACCATCAAGGTGACACTGAATCCCGGTCACTCGATGAATTACCACAGCCATCGCAACAGGAATGAGGTATGGGTAGTCATTGAGGGATGCGGCAAGACCATAATAGACGGCATGGAGCAGAATATCAGTGCCGGAGATGTGATCACCATGGCAGCAGGCTGTAAGCATACCGTGATAGCCGACAGCGAGCTTAAGCTAATAGAGATCCAGCTCGGCAGCGAGATCACGGTTGATGATAAGGAAAAGCATGTTCTGTAACGGGAGATAGCGGATTGAACGTACCTTTTATGTTAAGTCCCGCAGGTAAGGACTATCTGTGGGGAGGAGAGAGGCTTAAAAAAGAATACGGGAAAAAGCTTGATATGTCTCCCTTAGCCGAGACATGGGAGTGTTCCACCCATCCGGACGGACCAAGCATCGTGAGGGATGGTATGTATAAGGGGCTTACCCTTACGGAGGTCTTAAGAGAACACCCCGAGTATACGGGTACACATCCGGATGTAAGAGAAGACAGACCGGGAGAGCTTCCGATACTTGTGAAGCTTATCGATGCCGGCAAGGATCTGTCGGTGCAGGTACACCCGGATGATGAGTATGCCTATGTTCATGAAGGCGGCAGCAGAGGCAAGACGGAAGGGTGGTATGTACTTGACGCAGCTCCCGATGCGTCACTCATATACGGTCTTGAATTCGATCTTGATCCCGACAGCATAAGGAAGTATGCGGCCGAGGGCAGGATGAATGACTGTCTTCACAGAGTCCCTGTGAAAAAGGACGATGTCTTCTATATTAAAGCAGGTACAATACATGCCATAGGTGCCGGTACACTCATTGCCGAGATACAGGAAAACAGCAACGTCACATACAGACTCTATGATTATGACAGAAGGGATAAGGATGGCAATAAGCGCCCTTTGCATATGGATAAGGCGTTAGATGTGGCATGCCTTGATAAGCTACCCGATCCGGTACAGCCAATGCGTGTACTTAAGTATGAGCCGGGAGTCGCAAGGGAGCTGCTTTTCAGGTGCAGGTATTTCGAGGTACACAGGATGTTGATAAATGCCGATACAGACAGTGCCATAGCATATAAGGCGGATGAATTATCCTTCAGGGTGCTGTTATGCGTAGACGGAGAAGGCTGTGTGGATGATAGCATCGACATAAGAAGGCTTGGCAAAGGTGACTGTATGTTCATCCCGGCAGATTCCGTACCCTTAAGACTGTATGGGAAATTGCAATTACTTGATATCTGCGGTTAAAATAAATTCTTGCCATATAAAAAAACTTGGTGTATAGTAGGTCATTGAATTGATTTCCATATGAAAGGGTATTGTAAAGATGGCAAAATATCTGGTCATAGTTGAGTCGCCGACTAAGGTGAAGACTGTCGGTAAATTCCTTGGCAGTAACTATAAGGTCATGGCAAGTCAGGGTCATGTAAGGGATCTTCCGAAGTCAAGCCTCGGTATAGATGTCGATAAGGATTTTGAACCGCATTATATAACCATCAGGGGTAAGGGAGACATACTTGCTTCCCTTCGTAAGGAGGTGGCCAAGGCAGACCGTATATATCTGGCGACCGACCCTGACAGAGAGGGTGAAGCCATAAGCTGGCATCTTATAGCTGCGCTTAAGCTTGAAGGCAAGCAGGTATACAGGATCACCTTCAATGAGATAACCAAGAATGCGGTCAAGGACAGCCTTAAGGCAGCCAGAGAGATAGATATGAACCTTGTGGATGCACAGCAGGCCAGAAGATGCCTTGACAGGATCGTGGGCTACAGGATATCTCCGGTGCTATGGGCCAAGGTCAAGAGAGGACTCTCTGCCGGACGCGTACAGTCCGTTGCACTGCGTATAGTATGTGACAGAGAGCAGGAGATAAGCGATTTTGTTCCGGAGGAATACTGGACCATAGATGCCACTCTTGGAGTGAAAGGCAGCAAGAAGACCATAGCGGCCAAGTATGTGGAGAGTGAAGAGAGATCTCTTAAGGATAAGGAGAGCGTTGACAGACTCCTTAAGGAGCTTAAGGGCAAGGATATGGAGATAGCCGATGTCAAGAAAGGTGAGCGTATCAAGAAGATGCCGCTGCCCTTTACTACATCCACGCTTCAGCAGGAAGCCAGTAAGGCGCTTAATTTTTCCACACAGAAGACCATGCGTATAGCACAGCAGCTATATGAGGGTGTGGATATCAAGGGTGAGGGTACGGTAGGCCTTATCTCATACCTTCGTACCGACAGTACCAGGATATCCGATGAAGCGGAAGCCATGGTGCATGATTATATCAAGTCCAACTACGGGGATAAGTATATAGCGGATGCATCCGCACTGCCTAAGAGCAATAAGAAGATCCAGGATGCTCATGAAGCCATAAGGCCGACCAATGTGGAGCTCTCGCCCGTTAAGTTAAAGGAAGATTTAACAAAAGATCAATTCAGACTCTACCAGCTCATATGGAAGAGATTCGTTGCAAGCCGTATGGCACCGGCCGTATATGATACCGTGAGCGTGAAGTTCAACTGTGCCGGTCATAAGTTCTCGGCATCATCTAACAAGCTTTCCTTCGATGGATTCATGAATGTATATGTGGATGCCGATGAGGCGGGAGAAGAGAATAACTCTCTTCTGTCTACGGTAACGAAGGATACCAAGGTCATTGTGGATGATCTTTATCCTACACAGCATTTCACCCAGCCTGCGCCGCATTACACCGAGGCAAGCCTTGTGCGTGCCATGGAGGAGCTTGGCATCGGAAGACCTTCTACATATGCCACCACCATAACGACAATTCTTGGCAGAAGGTACATAGTCAAGGAAGGCAAGAACATATTCGTGACGGAGATCGGCGAGACGGTCAACAAGATCATGAAGGATGCTTTCCCGCAGATAGTGGATGTGGACTTCACGGCCAACATGGAGACGCTCCTTGACGGAGTGGAAGAGGGCAGTGTCAGGTGGAAGACCATAATAGAGAATTTCTATCCTGATCTTAACGAAGCGGTAAGCAAGGCTGAGGAAGAGATAGAGAAGGTAGAGATAAGGGACGAGCTTTCGGGAGAAAACTGTGAGCTCTGCGGAAGACCCATGTATATTAAGTACGGCCCTCACGGAAGGTTCCAGGCCTGCTCGGGATTCCCGGAGTGCAGATTCACTAAGCCATATTTTGAGAAGATAGGAGTAGCATGTCCCAAGTGCGGCAAGGATGTGGTCATCAAGGCAACACGTAAGGGAAGAAGATATTACGGTTGCATAGATAATCCTGAATGTGACTTCATGGTATGGCAGCGTCCTTCGGGTAAGAATTGTCCGAGATGCGGCAAAGCCCTGCTTATTAAGGGCAATAAGCTTGTGTGCATGGATTCCGAATGCGGATACAGTGAAGATAATAAGGAGAAAACAGGTACAATTAATTAAAAAAATTGAATTTTTAAAAAGTAGGTGCAATGTGGGACAAAATAAACAAAATAGCCTGCAAAAACTTGAAATTGTCTGAAAAATATGATAATATACCTCTATACGCCCAAGTATAGGGGTATTTTGTTGTGTAAAAAGGCAAAAAACGGTGTAAAGAGGGAGTCGGAGGGCTTATGAGCGGAGTTCAGCTACTTGATAAGACACGCAAGATAGGAAAGCTTTTACATAATAATAATTCGAGCAAGGTGGTCTTTAATGATATCTGTGCGGTCATGCAGGATATACTTGAGAGCAATGTCCTTGTGATAAGCAGGAAGGGCAAGGTGCTCGGCATAGATAACGATCCTCATGTCGAGGTCATTCACGAGCTTATTAAGGATAATGTGGGAGGCTTCATAGACAGTATGCTTAACGAGCGGATGCTGTCGGTGCTGTCCACCAAGGAGAATGTCAATCTTGAGACACTTGGCTTCGAGAATATAGATGCCAAGAAGTTCACGGCGATCATCGCTCCGATCGACATCGCGGGAGAGAGACTCGGCACACTTTTTGTATATAAAGCGGGTGAGCTCTATGATATAGATGACATCATATTGTGCGAGTACGGGACTACCGTTGTGGGTCTTGAGATGATGCGGGCGGTCAATGAGGAGAGCGCCGAGGAATCGCGCAAGGTGGCCGTGGTCAAGTCGGCTATTTCCACGCTTTCCTTCTCCGAGATGGAGGCCATCATACACATATTCGATGAGTTGGGCGGAATGGAAGGCATACTGGTAGCCAGCAAGATAGCTGACAGAGTCGGTATCACAAGAAGCGTCATAGTCAATGCCCTTCGCAAGTTCGAGAGCGCGGGAGTGATCGAATCGAGAAGCTCCGGCATGAAGGGCACTTATATCAAGGTGCTTAACGATGTGGTATTTGATGAGATAGACAAATTGCGCAAAGAGCCTAAGGAAAGGTTAAACTGATACCGATATAATATATGCAGGTTTATATTTTATAATTTTATAAAGGGATTGGTGTTTTAAAAGGATTTATTATTCGCTTTGGCGTGTGATAGATCCTTTTTTGACGGGAAACAATGGTATGAAAGTACCAGTAAGACCGTAAGGATACATCATATTGTGCGATATTTTTTCAAAAAATACCATATAATGTGTTTTTACTCTTGATATTTCCTGCAATTTCTTTATAATGGAATAGGATGTTTACATAATGGGAGGATTAGGATGATTAATTCCAACGCATTTGATTACATCAATGTGCTTGACAAAGCGGCCGATGCGGCGGCATTGCGCAACGAACTCATAGCCAACAACATCGCCAATCAGGACACACCGGGATACAAGAGACAGGATGTGAACTTCGAGGCACAGCTTACCAAGGCACTACACAACAGCAAGTATATCTCCATAGATTCCAAGGTTGCGAACTTGCGCAACTCCGCTCTTAAGCCGAGACAGTATACGGATTATGAGAACTATTCATACAGGCTTGACGGCAATAATGTCGATCCCGAGCAGGAGCAGGTGGCGCTTGCTTCCAATCAGCTTAAGTACGAGGGGCTTATGAAGAGCCTGAATGCCGAGTTCTCTAACTTAAGCAGCGTGATGAAGTAATGAAGTGATGAAGTGATTAAGTGATAACCTTGAGGAAAGGGAGCAGTTATGGGATTATTTGATAGTTTTAATATAAATGCATCGGGTCTTACGGCGCAGAGATATCGCATGGATGTCATAGCCGAGAATGTGGCCAATGCCAATACCACAAGAACAGAGGACGGAACGCCGTATAAGCGTAAGATCGTGACCTTTGAAGAGAAGAACGGCGGACAGCCGCAGTTCTCGACCATATTCGGACGCGCTACCGACAGATTCAGGGGTAAGGGCGTAAAAGTAAGCGGAACGTACGACGATAATGCTACGGAAGGGCATCTGGTATATGATCCCTCACATCCGGATGCGGATGAGAACGGATATGTGATGTATCCCAATGTCAATATTGTTACCGAGATGACCAACCTAATAGATGCAAGCAGAAGCTATGAGGCTAACGCCACGGCTTTTGAAGCAAGCAAGAATATAGCAAAGCTTGGCCTTGAGATGGGTCAGTAACAGATCATAAGTTGTAAGTGAGGACTAATATGGCAATAGACATTACCAATCTGCGTAATATAACAAGCGGAGCGATAAGGAATACCGCAGAGAACAGCGCTTCGGGAGTAACTCCGGCAAAGGATACGACTTCGCCCTTCGAGAGCGTGTTCAATGCCGCTCTTGATAACTTGAATGTCACCAATTCATATCTGTCGGATGCAGAGAATGAAGAGCTTAAGCTTGCAATGGGTCTTACGGATAATACCCATGACCTTACGGTGGCATTGCAGAAAGCATCTACGGCGCTGCAGTATACCGTAGCAGTCAGGGATAAGTTCCTTGATGCTTACAAGGAGCTTATGCAGATGCAGTTGTAGTACGAAGGGTTTTACAAAGCGATAGGAACGGTGGATCAGGATGATGGATCGGCTTAGAGAGATTCCTCAGAAGATATTGGAATGGTGGAACAGGTTTTCATCTAGACAGAAGACTATTATCGTATCGGTAGCAGCCGGTGTGATAGTAGCCTTTGCCATACTTATAACCATACTTACAAGACCGGTATATGAGATACTGTATACAACGGAATCCACGAAGGAGACCTCCGAGATAACAGCGATCCTAGACGGCGAATCCATCGCATATCAGGTATCCGATGACGGATTGCAGATCAAGGTCTTAAAAAGCCAGGCATCCTCAGCCAGACTTCTGCTCGGAGCCAATGACATACCGGCAGCGGGCTATGATCTGTCGAATGTGACGGGCGGTGGTTTCTCCGCTACCGAATCGGACAAGCAGAAGCAATACAAGCTCTATCTTGAAAGCCTCATGGAGACGGATCTTCAGGGCATGGCCAATATCAAGAGGGCTACGGTCCAGCTCAATCTTCCTCAGAATGACGGTACTCTTATAGCCAAACAGGAGAACAGCTCCGCAGCCATATGGATAGAACCCGACGGAGAGTTCACACCCGAGAATGCGGCGAATGTTGCACAGTTTGTCAAGACGGCGTTAGGCAATAAGGATGTAAGCGATATCACGATCATAGACAACGAGGGCAATCTCTTATTCTCCGGTGATGAAGAAGTGAGTGTCAGCGGCATGGCCACATCACAGATGAGCGTCAAGCAGCAGGCAGAGACGCTTATGCAGCAGGATGTTAAGAAGGTTCTGCTTGGGACCAACGAATACGATCTTATAGAGGTCTCCACCAATCTTGAACTTGATTTTTCCACAACAGAGGAGACGGAGCATAACTATACACCGGCAGAAGGACAGAGCCAGGGAGTGCTTGCTCATGAGGATGTATACGAATCAGAAGCTCAGGGCGGACAGGCGCAGGTGCCCGGTACGGACTCTAACGGTGAGGACGGCACCACATATGTGCTTCAGGATAACGGCTATTCAAGCTCTGCCGTTACCGAAGAGAATAGAGATTATCTGCCTAATGAATTCATAAGGAGCAGGACGATACCCGCGGGACTTATAAAGTATAGCAGTTCATCGCTGTCAGTTGCCGCGATCAAGTACAGGGTGCTTAAGGAAGAGGATGCCCGTACACAGGGGCTCTTAGATGGTATCTCATGGGATGAATACAAGCTTGCCAATTCCGAGAGACAGAAGATAGATACGGATGCGGATCTTGTGGATATGGTAGCCAAGGCCAGCGGAATATCGCCGGAGAACATAAGCTTCGTATCATACGAAGAGCCTATGTTCATAGACAGACAGAGAGCCAATATATCGGTTACCGACATAATCCAGATCGTACTCATAGTAGTGATACTTGGATTACTCGCATTCGTTATACTCCGCAGTATGCGCTCCGAGAAAGCGGAAGAAGTGGAGGAGGAACTCTCTGTGGAGAGCCTGCTTCAGTCTACGCCTGAATCAGAGCTTGAAGATATAGAAGTAGAGACCAAGTCGGAGACACGTAAGATGATAGAGAAGTTCGTGGACGAGAATCCCGAATCGGCTGCGGCTCTGCTTCGTAACTGGCTGAATGAGGATTGGGGATAATATGACCAGGATGACGGATGAGAAGCTTTCGGGGCTTCAGAAATCAGCTATTTTACTTATAGCGCTCGGACCGGAGCGTTCGGCGACTATATTCAAGCATCTCAAGGAGGAAGAGATAGAGGAGCTT
>CAJONG010000064.1 GCA_905235845.1 uncultured Lachnospiraceae bacterium | reverse complement strand
GTGCATCCTCATCACCCTCGACCTCGAAGGTAACGCCCTTATCGGTCTCATTGAAATGATATACACTGGTTCCCGGTACTGATTCATAGAGGAACATACCGTTCTTCTCAAGCTTGGTCATGGGCTTGTAGGTCTTGACCTTCATAAGGTCTCCACCGTAAGCAAAGTCCTCAAGCTTAGACTTCTCGCCAAGCGTATGATTACCGAAGCTTAAGCTTCCGTCCTGTTCCGCTCTGATCAATTCACTAACTGCCATCTTAGTAATCCTCCGTCTATACTATTTTGCTTCTTTTACCTGAAAAGCTATCTTACCGCTCTTAACCGTTACCGTTACCTTATCTCCCGGCTTAACACTCTTACGAAGTATCTCCTCGGCAAGCTTATCCTCAATCTCTGTCTGTATCGCTCTCTTAAGCGGTCTTGCGCCCATCTTGAGATTGGAGAATTTATCGACTATGTACTTCTTAGCCGAAGGAGTCAGGCTTAAGGAGATATCCATCTGTTCCTTACACCGCTTGCTTAAGTCAGATGCAAGCAGTGTCACTATCCTGCCCATATCATCCTTAGTCAGTGTATGGAATACCATGATCTCATCAATACGATTGAGGAATTCAGGCTTGAACATCCTCTTGACCTCTTCCATGACACCGTTCTTCATCCGGTCATAGTCCTTATTCTCATTCTTCGATGTTTCGAAGCCCAGATTCTTAGGCTCTATTATCTTCATGGCACCCGCATTGGAGGTCATGATGATCACCGTATTCTTAAAGCTTACCTTCCTGCCCTTGGCATCTGTTATATGTCCGTCATCAAGCACCTGCAGAAGTATATTGAATACATCCGGATGAGCCTTCTCTATCTCATCGAAGAGTACTACGCTGTAGGGGTTACGTCTGACCTTCTCGGATAATTGACCTCCGTCCTCGAAGCCTACATATCCCGGAGGTGAACCTATCATCTTGGATACGGTATGACTCTCCATATATTCCGACATGTCCACCCGTATAAGCGCATTCTCCGAGCCGAACATGGCCTCTGCCAAAGCCTTGCTAAGCTCCGTCTTACCCACACCCGTCGGACCTAAGAAAAGGAAGGAGCCTATAGGTCTCTTGGGATCCTGAAGTCCCACTCTTCCCCGTCTCATGGCCTTAGCCAGCGCATCAACAGCTTCATTCTGACCTATGACACGCTTATGCAGGATGCTTTCAAGCTTAAGCAGTCTGGTGGATTCCTTCTCATTAAGCTTGGCTACCGGTATCTTGGTCCATGAAGCCACCACATTGGCGATATCCTCTTCATTTACAGTATACTTCTTCCTGCCTGCCGCACTTAGTTCTCTCTTCTTAAGAGCATTAAGCTTACTTATAAGCTTATCCTCTTTTGCCTTTAATTCTCCTGCCTGAGTGAACGCTTCTATCCTTATCGAACGCTCTATCTGAACATCGATCCTTGCTATCTCTTCCTCGATTTCTTTGAACTTATCGCTGTTGCCGGCACTGCCAAGCCTTACGGCCGAAGCGGCCTCATCTATGAGATCTATGGCTTTATCAGGCTGGTTCCTGTCGTTGATATACCTTGACGAAAGCCTGACCGCCGCCTCTATCGCTTCCTCTGTGATGCTTACCTTATGATGCTCCTCATACTTATGAGCTATACCCTTAAGTATACGTATGGACTCTTCCTCGGTAGGCTCCGATACATCCACCGGCTGGAACCTCCTCTCAAGAGCCGCATCCTTCTCCACATACTTACGATACTCAGCCATTGTGGTCGCACCGATCAATTGTATCTCGCCTCTGGCAAGCGAGGGCTTTAAGATATTGGAGGCATCTATGGCACCCTCTGCACCTCCGGCTCCGATAAGAGTATGGATCTCATCTAAGAACAGGAGGACGTTGCCGTCTTCAATGACCTCCTTCATTACCTTCTTGATCCTCTCCTCGAATTCACCTCTGTATTTACTGCCGGCCACCATCCCTGACAGATCAAGTGTTAATAGTCTCTTATTCCTAACGGTATCGGGAACCTCATCCGCTACTATACGCTGTGCGAGGCCTTCTACTATTGCAGTCTTACCCACACCGGGCTCTCCCACCAGACAGGGATTATTCTTGGTTCGTCTGCTGAGTATCTGTATCACTCTCTTTATCTCGGTGTCCCTTCCCACGACCGGGTCAAGCTTACCCTGTCTTGCAAGGGCTGTCAGATCTCTGCTGTACTGTGCTAAGATCGAATGTCCGCCCTTTTTTTTGCTACTCTTATTCTTATAATCCTCGGCCGCAAGCTTCCCATCTTCTCCCATAGCCACAAGCACATCCACATACAGCTTCTGGAGATTGACACCAAGAGTTGTTAAAAGCCTTGCTCCGACATTCTCTCCTTCTCTGATTATTCCAAGAAGTATATGTTCTGTACCGATGACATCACTGCCGTACTTCTCGGCCGTTAATTCTGCCTCCTTAAGCACATCCATTGCTCTTGGGGAATAGCCGCTCCTCTCTGCTAAGAGCGTGGTCGTATCAGGTGCCACGAAGTCCTTTATAAGCTCAATGATATCATCAGTCCTGACTCCGTTCTCATTAAGTACCCGTGCAGCAACCCCTGTATTCTCCTGTATTAATCCAAGCAGTATATGCTCACTTCCTATATAACCCTGCTGCAGCTTCCTTGCGGCTCTTGCAGCCATGTGCAGTGCTGTACGGGCTTTATCGGTGTATTCCATCTTACGTATCGTTCCTCACTAATGTCTTAGTTATCCAGGTCAAGGAATTCAAATTCCATGTCATCATCTATATCCATAAGGCTTCCTGATGACCATGATTCCTCGGTATTACGCCTGCTCTGAGTCTGTGTCGGAGTGCTTCTTTTGACGGGGCGGGTATATACTTCCGGTTCTTCCTCATCCTCATCCTCATCCTCTTCCTCGTCTTCATCCTCGTAGTCTTCGTAGCCCTTCCTGCGGCTTCTGAAACCGAACTTCTTCTCTTTTCTTACGGGACGTCTGCTTTCGTATTCCTCTTCCTCGTCCATCTCCTCTATCTCTTCTTCATCCTCTTCCTCGTCATCATAGTCTTCATCATCAATATCATCAAAATCCTCGTACCTGTCCCTCAATCTGAAGAGGAGGATAGCTATTCCGATTATCAGAAGCAGCATGATGACAGCCATTACAATGATCACTATCTTCATGGTCTTGACTTCGCTTCCGTCGTCTATGACCATATTCTGGCTCTGCTCCATAACCGCCTTGATATTATTGATGCTCTGCTTATTACCGTTGATATGGTCATATAGGAACCATTCTTCGACACCTTCCGCATTAGCCTCATATTTTACTTCATAGTCATTACTTACCGTGGGCTCCGGTTCTGCCTCCTGCTCCACACTTTCGGGCTCCTCGGGTGCTAAGTCTGCCGTGGTGGATGTGACCTCCAAGAAATCGGATCTTATGAATCCGTCTACCGTCTTGCCGTCAGCCTCGAAATTGATCTTATACCACGTCTTGCCCTCGGAATCCGTTGCCTCTCCGTTGATGGAGAGTTCCTGGCCGCTCTTGGCCGTGCCCACCTTATTGGACTTGGTGGTAGCGTTCTCCCTTACGGTTACCGTATCTGCGGTAACTGTTGCCGCAAGAGCCTCTGAATCAACCACCTCGCCCGCACTGTCGGACTTACTCTCCGTAGCTGCACCGGCAGTCTCAGCCTTCTGGGCAGTATCCGAGGATGTGGCTGAAGAGCTGTTATTCGAAGACGAAGTGCTTATATTGCCGTCGGGAGTGGATACAAGATCCGCTCTTATATATCCTGTTGTTGTTCCCTCAACCTTGACCTGATACCATGTGAATCCGTCCGTGCCGGTTGCTTCGCCCACTACCTCAAGCACTTTACCGCTTTTTACACTTGATATCGCCTCCGATGACGTAGAGGGCTCCTTACGTATCCTGCACGAATCCGGATCTGTAACGGTAACGCTAGCCGCGTTCGCACTTATCTTCGGAATACCCGTAAGGCATATCGCCGCAGACAGGGTTAACATTGTAAGTATCAGTTTGATTCTCTTTTTCATAAAACTCTCCAATTCTTGATTCCTTTATAATACCTTCTCTATCCTTTATGCCTCATCAATGGCCTTGCCTATGTCATTGCGCATATACTTTCCTTCAAAATCGATCCATGATGTGGCCTCATAAGCCTTGGCTCTCGCATCCTTAAGGTCTCTTCCCTTAGCGGTTATACCAAGTACTCTTCCTCCGCTTGTTACTACTTTGCCGTCTGTAAGCTTAGTTCCTGCATGGAAGCAGAAGTAATCATCCTTTCCGCTGAAATTCTCAAAGCCTTCTATTACCTTACCCTTCTCATACTTTACGGGGTATCCCGCACTTGCAAGTACCACACATACTGCGGCATTATCCTCGAATTCAAGCTCAATCTCTTCAAGCCTTCCGTCTACGCAGGCTTCCATTACCTCGATTATATCATTTTTCATCCTCGGAAGTACCACCTGTGCTTCGGGATCTCCGAATCTTGCGTTATACTCAAGCACCTTCGGTCCATCCTCAGTAAGCATCAGCCCGAAGAATATGACTCCCTTAAACTCTCTTCCTTCATTCCTCATGGCATCGACTGTGGCCTGATATATATTCTTCTTACAGAATTCGTCCACTTCCTTAGTATAGAAGGGACTCGGAGAAAAGGTTCCCATTCCGCCCGTATTAAGTCCCGTATCTCCGTCACCGGCTCTCTTATGATCCTGCGCCGAGGTCATGATCTTAATGGTCTTGCCGTCAGTAAAGGACAGCACGGATACCTCTCTGCCCGTCATGAACTGCTCTATGACCATCTTGGCTCCGGCATCACCGAACTTCTTATCAAGCATTATCTCCTTAGCACCCTCAAGGGCTTCCTCTAAGGTATTGCAGATAAGCACTCCCTTGCCAAGAGCCAGTCCGTCAGCCTTAAGCACTATAGGCATCGGAGCAGACTTAAGGTATTCAACCGCTGCATCATAATCATCAAAATTCTCATATGAAGCCGTGGGAATATTGTACCTCTTCATAAGATCCTTGGAGAAAGCCTTGCTTCCCTCAAGGATTGCAGCATTCTTACGGGGTCCGAAGGTACGCACTCCCGCTTCCTCCATACGGTCGGTCAGACCTCCCACAAGGGGATCGTCCATTCCCACTATACAAAAGTCTATCTTCTCTTCCACTGCAAAAGCCGTCAGTCTGTCAAATTCCATAGGACCTATATCTACACAGGTCGCTATCTTAGCTATACCGGCATTGCCCGGAGCACAGAAAAGCTTATCAACCTTAGGGCTTTTCGCAGCACACACACATATGGCATGCTCACGTCCGCCGCCTCCGACTACAAGTACTCTCATTGTCTCATTCCTTTCGCGATCATATCTATTGCTTGGGGAAGGATCACCCATTCCGCCTGTTCCATAACCCTTCTCTGAAGGATCTCGGGTGTATCTCCCTCTAAGACTCTCACCGGCTCCTGAAGTATGATGGGACCAGTATCCGTCCCCTCATCCACATAATGCACAGTGGCTCCCGTTACCTTCACCCCTCTTTCAAGGGCTTTCTCATGAACCTTAAGTCCGTAGTATCCCTTGCCGCAGAATGCGGGTATGAGGGAGGGATGGATATTGATGATCCTGTTCCTGTACTTTTCCACCATCTTCTGCGGGATATTGACAAGGAATCCCGCAAGAACTATTAAATCAGGATTATATTTATCTATCTCTTTAAGCATGGCATCATTGAAGCTCTCACGGTCATCATAATCCTTAGGGCTTACACATACGGATTCAAGCCCGGCCTTATGTGCTCTCTCAAGGGCATATGCATCCTTATTGTTACTGAGCACACAGACAATCCTTGTGTCGGATATTGACCCGTCCGCTATGGCATCGATTATGGCCTGCAGATTAGTCCCTCCGCCCGATACACATACTACGATATCCATCATATCAGTTCTACCTCTTTATTACCGGCTACTATCTCTCCTACGATATAAGCCTTATCTCCTGCCTGCTCTATGGCGGCTATGGCATTCCCTGCATCCTTAGCGTCAAGTGCAAGTACCATTCCGAGTCCCATATTATATGTATTATACATCATCTTATCATCTATACCGCCCGTCTTCTGCATAAATGTGAATATCGGAGGCATGGGATAACTGTCTCTTCTTATCCTTGCGCTTACCCCATCCGGCAGCATACGCGGGATATTCTCATAGAAGCCGCCGCCTGTAATATGGCTGCAACCCTTAATGACTATCCCCGCATCCTTTATGTTCTTAAGTGCCTTAACATATATCCTTGTGGGTCTTAGCAACGCTTCTCCCAGAGTCTCTCCAAGCTCATCATAGTATGTATTAAGACTTTCCTTCGTCATGTCGAATATCTTACGCACAAGTGAGAAGCCGTTACTGTGAACTCCGCTTGACGCGATACCGACAAGCACATCCCCTTCACATATATTCTCACCGGTGATCATGTCCTTACGGTCTACGACTCCTACCGTGAAGCCTGCCAGATCGTACTCATCCTCAGGCATAAGTCCCGGATGCTCGGCCGTCTCACCGCCTACAAGCGCCGCATCGGACTGTCTGCATCCTTCTGCGACACCCTTAACTATAGCTGCGATCTTCTCCGGTATATTCTTACCGCATGCAATATAATCAAGGAAAAAGAGAGGCTCTCCTCCGGCACAGGCGACATCATTGACACACATCGCCACAGCATCTATTCCTATGGTATCGTGCTTATCCATGATAAAAGCCAGCTTGACCTTGGTACCGCAGCCATCTGTCCCGGACAGAAGTATGGGATCATCCATCTCCTTGATCTTGGAAAGCGAGAAAGCACCGGCGAAACCGCCCAGACCGCCTATGACCTCATCTCTTACGGTGGTCTTCACATATTCCTTCATAAGCTCCACCGATCTGTATCCTGCTTCAATATCAACTCCGGCTGATTTATAATTAAGCGCCATATCTCCTCCTTATCATTTAACGTAATTCTTATATCCGGTCTCTTTAAG
Organism: uncultured Lachnospiraceae bacterium; assembly: GCA_905235845.1. Taxonomy (GTDB): domain Bacteria; phylum Bacillota; class Clostridia; order Lachnospirales; family Lachnospiraceae; genus Colinaster. The sequence continues at coordinate 4,706 of CAJONG010000064.1, read as the reverse complement.
CTTCTTATCCTTGGCTACGACCTGTTCCTTGAGGCCGTTCTTATACTCCTTAAGCCTTGCGCATATCTCATCATCGGATACCGCAAGTATCCTTGCCGCCAGAAGTCCCGCATTGGCTCCGCCGCCTATGGCCACAGTTGCCACGGGTATGCCCGAAGGCATCTGAAGTATCGAATAAAGTGCGTCCGTGCCGTTTAAGGCTCCTCCACCCATGGGAACTCCTATGACCGGAAGGGGGAATATAGCCGCACACATACCCGGAAGATGCGCTGCCATACCGGCACCCGCTATTATCACCTTGATACCTCTGCCTTCTGCTCCCCTTGCATACTCGAAGAATTCTTCCGGCTCCCTGTGCGCCGAGATTATGTTCATCTCATATCCGATACCCAGCTCTTCTAAGATATCCGCCGCCTTAGCCATTACCGGCATATCGGAATCACTTCCCATAACGATACTTACCATGATCTTTTTATCCATCTTTATTCTCTGCCTTTCTGTATCTACAGCTCATCAAGAGGTACATTGAGTTCCTCAGTGCCCTCTAAGACGAATCTTCCGTCTTTAATTATATCCTTTGTCTCTCCGGAGTCTGTCACGGCATACAGCCTTTTTAATTCATCATAAGGAATGGTTATGTCCGTATGACATCCGTAATATGCCTTAAGCGGGTCTGTTCTCCTTAAGGCTGATACGCTGTTCTCCCTTGCCACTATGGCCTTGCCGTCGGGATTGTACGTGATCATATCCTCCTCATGAGAGTAGCATGTATCTCCCATGGCAAAATGCGGTCCTGTCTTCTCTGCTATTAGGATCGGCATCACGCTCTCTAAGGAATATCTCTTGGTCATTGCGTATGCCGTAGTATTGGTTCCTATGGCGAATTCTCCGATCGGAAGGGTATCGTGTGAGAATAACAGATACTTCTTGATATATTCATCATTATCCTTTTTATCCGGATAGTTCTTAATACTGCACTCTGTTATCATCCCATCCTTAAGCCTTATCTTAAGATCTATGAAGGGCATCTCGTTAAGATATACCTTTTTAACGTGCAATATTCCTTCCGTTCCTTCAAGCACCGGAGATGTGAATACCTCACCCACCGGGATATTGACATCAGCGACACAGTTCTCAAATATCGTCTCCCTGTCAGGGTTTTTAAGCTTCCACAGATTAACCTTAAGATCCGTCTCATTGCCGCTATCTCCAAGTATCCTCACATGATCGGCCTTATCGAGTACATCTATCATCCTCTGCTGTATGTCTCTGTACTTCTCATACCCGAGAGTATTAAGCTTAAGTGTCTCGTGGAAGATGGCCTCAAAATCATCTCCTATGGCCGGTATGGGGAAGGCAATGATGGTAAAGCTTCTCTCTTCTCCCTTGACATACTCATTCAGTATGTCCATAGCCTTAACCGTATATTCACTGTTTAACCTGTTATATGCCTCGTCAGGTCTTACGGCACCTTCCTTGATCTTAAGCGCCAGGGGCTTTACTCCGAAGCATTCTATGACTGCCGGGCCGCCGTAGCCCCCCGTCTCCTTCTTATATTCCTCCAAGGCATTCTTATAGCACATAAGCTTATGCTCCATAAGCCTTCTGTCATAGTAAAGCGCCCTGTCATTCTCATGATCCGCTTCGAACTGTCTGTTGACAACCGTAGAGTAATACCCGACTTTGTTAAGCTTTCTTCCTGCCATGAAGCTTACTTCGCTTCGTCTGAAGCTTACATCAAGACCTGCTTCTTTAAAAAGTGCTACAGCCTTCCTTACTACTCTCTCGAATCCGATAAAATACCTTACCTCGACCAGATCCTTAATCTTCACATCCTTGCCGGTAACCTCGAAGCCCTTGATGTATCCGTTCACATAGACGGAAGCCATAAGCGTAATCTCATCCTCGCTTAGAGATGCCAGATATTCGGACATCCGTATCTCGTTATCGCCGATGTATTCACCGTAATCATACAGATAATCCGTATTGTTAAGATCGGCAGAATCAATGATACGACCTGCGGCCTTATTGTCCCTGCCGTAGAGATTAGCAGTACTTATAAGAGCCATCTGCATGGAATAATCAAAGGCATGATCCCTAAGGATACCAAGGAGACTGTCTGCCATATCTCCTGCACCATCATCCTCATCAAGCATCATGCGTACCACACCGTATACCTCAAGGTAGAGACTAAGTCTTGTGACCACAGCTTCTTCATCATTGTCAAAGGCATAGCCGATGACGGAGACCATCTCCGCATATACAGCGGATAATATCCTGCCAAGCTCAGCTCCGAAGACCCTGACCGCTTTATCCGGATTAAGGAAGCTTTCATCATAATCTCTTACGATATGTCTGTATATATTGTCATGCAGTGCCTTCTTCTCTTCTCTGCCAAGAGGGTAAAACTCTCCCGTTCCGATCATATCGAAGATGTTAATAACGTCTGTTATGAATCCGCCGACCTCTTTAAAATACTCGCCGTAGACTCCGCATTCCCCGACCTCTTCCCCGGTCTTAAATATTCTGTTTTTTAATAGATCATATATAAGCTCCGGCATATAATATTCCGCTTATCCCAATCACCGCAAGTATATTGAGCACTATTCCGATATAGGCAAAAGCATGGAATCTCTCCGATTCCTGTCTGCCGATAAGTCCAAGTATGATGCCCGTAAAAGAAAAGACAAGTATTAACACACAGGAAGCGGCATATCGCAATGGAGCCTGTCCTCCTCTGTCATATGTATTATATATGGCATAGACTATCGATGCCAAGTCCAAAATGCCCAATAATGTAGACATTATTCCCTTATTTGTGTGCTGTTTATCCGTATATATGTACTTACGCTTAAGCATTCGCTCCGTACTCCGCATAATACGCATCTATGCGCGCTTTGATATCATCATCGATGATGACTCCGTTCCCCGTCTTACGTCCGTACAGATACTCCGTCACCTCCGCCATATTCACTATCGCATTGGTCGCAAAGCCGTACAGCTTACTTATCTCCTTAAGGGCGCTCTCATCCGACTTGCCCTTCTCCATCCTGTCTAAGGATACCATAAGTCCGAGGATATTAACATCTCCAACCGCCCGGATTATGGGCACGGTCTCCTCCATGGACCTGCCGGATGTAGTGACATCCTCTATTATGACCACCCTGTCTCCCGGCTTAATGACACTTCCGAGGAAAATGCCCACATCTCCGTGATCCTTTATCTCCTTACGATTGGAGCTGTAGCTTATGTTCTTATCATACAGTCTCTTATATGCCATTACCGTAGCTACGCTTAAGGGGATACCCTTATACGCCGGTCCGAACAGCACATCAAAATCATCTCCGTACGCTTCATGTATGGCTTTTGCATAGTACTCTCCAAGCTTTTGAAGCGCTTCACCCGTGACATATGCTCCCGCATTCATGAAAAAGGGAGATCTTCTGCCGCTTTTTAATGTAAAATCACCGAATTTAAGTACATTCTGTTCAACCATGAACTCTATGAATTCCTGCTTATATTCTGTCATCTGTCCCTCCGTTATATATCATATATCACACATACCGCATGCTTTATATACCATATGCTTCATATACCGCTTGCTTCATATATCTTTGCCGGATATCTATATGCCGACAGCCGAGGCTATATCCTCCTTCATATCCTTCACCGCTGCAAGCGCAGCCTCAGCATAGCCCTCCTCTGTATATTCCGAGTATCTTTCATTCAGGTACGCTCCGATTATCCCTCTTGATGAATTAATGATGGCTCCGAGTCCGTCATTATCAAAGAAGTACTTAAGGTCACTTCCCTTTCCGCCCTGAGCTCCGTATCCCGGTACAAGTATATAGCTTTTCTTCATTATCTGTCTGAGCGCCTTACCCTGTTCGGGATATGTCGCTCCCACTACAGCACCTATATAGCTGTATTCATCACCCATAAGCTCTTCGGCATAGGAAGCCACATTCTCGCCCACAAGCTCATATAGCGGGCGTCCGTCCACATTCTTATCCTGATACTCACCGCTGCTTGGATTGGATGTCTTGACAAGTACGAATATACCCTTCTTATACTCCTTGCAGACATCTATAAAGGGCCTGATACCGTCTACCCCCAGATATGGATTGACTGTGGCGAAGTCCTCATCAAAGGGAGCAATGGATGTATCTCCTATCTTCACCCTGCCAAGGTGGGCATCCGCATACGCTGCGGAAGTGGAGCCTATATCCCCTCTTTTGACATCGCCTATTACCACAAGCCCCTTCTCCTTGCAGTACTTAACGGTCTTTTCAAAGGCTTTAAGCCCCGGAAGTCCGAATCTCTCATACATTGCCACCTGCGGCTTTACCGCCGGGATATATTCATACAGAGCATCTATCAGACCTTTATTGTACTCCCATATGGCATCGGCCATAGCCTCAAGGGTCTCTCCCTTTTCTCTGATATGTTTGGCAATTATATAATCAGGAATTAACTTCTCGGTAGGGTCCAGTCCAACGACAATAGGGGCGTTCTTCTTCTTTATCTCCGATATAAGCTTATTGATCATCTTATCCTCCATTACTTCTTCATGTATAACGTCAAATGGGCTAAAGGTAGAACGCCCTTAGCCCTATTATTGTCTGCCTTATTTAATTACACGTGGTAGCCTCTGAGTTCATCTTACACGACCGCCATGCTCCGCTCATTGGCGTATTTCTTGATAT
>CAJONG010000063.1 GCA_905235845.1 uncultured Lachnospiraceae bacterium | reverse complement strand
TTACTCTCCACCTGCGTCTGCACGTTCAGCCCCCATAGCTCGATGATCTCCGGCAGCACCTGATAAATAGAAAACGTCCCGAACTGATCTAGCCACTCATCCGGCGTATCCGGAACACCCTGCGGATCCGCGTGCTTCGCCATGATGTAGCTGATATCCTCAAACAGCTCCAAAGAGAAGTTATCCAGCGTCGATGCCTCCGGATCTTCCTGATCGATGCTCTTCTGCAGGTCGTTCAGATCCTTGTAGATAACACTTCTCTTCTTTCAGTATTGTCTTATTCCATTTATTGCATTTTGGGAATACAATCGGCAACAGTACTCCCATCGGAACAAACAAAAGTATATTTCCCAAGACATTGGTTAATGAAATCCCTCCAATAGAGTTACATCGTACAATATACCCGATTATCGTCTTAAAGGGAATCAAATTGATGCTATGATACAAGCCATTGATTCTATGATTTGGGAGATCTTCATAAACGAATGGAATGCCTGCAGATATTGGTGAACAGCTGAAAATGCCCTGTCTATGCAAATTTAACATTCATGTCTTAAATGATGCGTAAAGTAAGTTCTTCATCTGATGATATCCGGGTATAACAGACTTATGAATATCTCTCCAAAAGTATGCCTTCTCCGGCTCGACCTTCACATTCAGATTGATATATCCGTTCCTCTCATAAGTCCATAAGAATGCCTTCTTATTCCCTTTATATCGTATCAACTGCCAGTTCCTGTCATGAAACGGCATATCCTTATAGGTATCCGGAAAGGAAAGTCCATATTCAAGCGCCTGTTCTCTTGTGGTTATCATGCTTCTCCTCTTTTGCATATTAAGATATAAGGGTTCTTCCCGTGTCAGGAGCCCGATCCCGACAGATATTCCTTTATCGCATCAGCCATCTCGGATTCATGCCCCACGAAGCAATGATCCGCTCCTTTGATACCGACAAGTTTGGCATTTTTATACAACTTAGCCGCCTGTTCTCCGTATGAATACGCAACCACTTCATCATCCATGCCGTGTACGATAAGAACAGGTCCATCGTATCTTGCTATCTCATCTTCCACATGAATGGTCTGTGCCACACGGACATAATCTCCGTACAGATCCCAGCCATCGGATGACCTTATCAGATCCGGAATATGCGCAGGGTCGAAAGAGGCACCTAATATCTCTCCCTTTCTGCAGACATCCGGTATCATCCATGCCGGGGACAACGGAATGATCGCCTTAAGATCATCCGGACACATCCCTCCTATAAGCATTGTTAAGAGCCCGCCCTGTGAATGTCCGCACAGATAGAGATCCGTCACATTATCAAGCGACCTGGCATATTCCACAACCGACAGAGCATTGGCTACCCACTTATACAACGTATGCCTTCCGAATTCTCCGTCACTCTCTCCATGGCCGTACATCTCCACCCTGAGCACCATCATTCCTATGTCGTTCATGGCCTTTTGTGCGGCGATAAGATGTTCCTCCTCCATATTCCCCGTGAATCCGTGTATCAATATACACAACGGTCCTTTCTCAACACCCTCAGGTACATCCATTTTCGCGTGAAGTCTTATTCCATCGCTGTCAATATAGAATTCCTTCATAATAATCCACCATGCCGAGCACATTGTGCGAGGCTCGCGGCGAGGCGAATTTCAGATTCGCCGATGCGATAAGGCGATTTGGGCTCGGCACAAATCGCTGTGTGAAAAATATGATATCAATCATATTTTTCACACTATCATCCATTCATCAATTATCTATTCGAACCTAAAGCTCCTTAAGTCGAAGTTACATCCGGGCAGGAACAGGAAGGTGACATCCACCCTGCCACTGACCTTCTCTATCACGAACTGCCTTGTCACGAAGTCATCGGAACCGCTAAATTCCACGATCCGTCTCTCCCCTATATCCTCTCCGGCAAAAATGATATGCACCGAGTTATTCTCCATCGGTGTATGTCCGCATATGCTCACACGACCTATGCCTTCTCTTCCAAGATCGATCCCCTTATATACAAGAGATACATTATTGCCTATGCCATAGACCGCATCCTCCCTTACTTCATAAGAATCACCGTATATCTCATCCGCTTCGGTCGCAAGGTTAAGTCGGTGCGCCACATCCGCCCTGATGAACTCAAAGCCCTTGATATGTGCCTTATGGTCATCTATCTCTATGGCAAAGGCACCGATGCCCTTAAGCAGCCTGTCAAGCTTAAAGGTCTGTTCCTGATATACATTCCAGACTGACTTCTTATGATAATGTCCCCTGCCTATCACATGACTTCCGTCGCCATGAGGGACACCGTCCCAGAAGACTATATCAAGCGGCGCACTTGCAAGCTCGAAGATTGGAATAGTGACTTCCTCCGTTCCGCCTGCAAAATCAATATTCTCATATAATACCCATGAATCCGACTGCGGCAGGGATGATATACCGTTCTCATTGCCGTTGCCTATATCTCCGCCATGTTTTTTATACAGGGAAGCTGATACGAAGGAATACGGGTTGATATTAAGCTCACCGAAGCCCTCTGCCTTTAATTCGATTGAGGAGATGACATAGGCGTTTGACTTCACACTTCTGCATAATACCCTAAGCTTCATATCTCCGTCGGCACAGGCTTTGACCTTCACCCTGCGGTCATTTTCTTCAACTGTCGCATTCTGTATCGGAACTCCGCTGTAATTGGTTATCTCATATTCAAGCTCGTAACCGAAAGCATTCTCAGGCCATACTTTTATATCAAATTCCGCTTCGCTCCTGTCAGGGGTAAGAGTTATCAGAGAGGGCTTATTATCATCTTCCTCTTTTGCATGAGCGAAGCCTGTCTGTGTAAGCTCTATCTTCCTTACCCTTATCTCACTCTCATCAATCGCCGCCGAGATACTGATATCCTCTCCGCTTCCGTTACTTCTTACTATGGCAAGAAGCTTACCCGAGAACATTCTCTTAGAATCACCCTTGTAGGATTCATAGTCCGTGGCATCACCGTTATCAAGCCCGTACAGGTATCCGCCGCCCGATACATTCACCTTTACCCTTGTATTGGCATTCTTAACCTCATATCCGTCCGCATCTGTTGCATATATCTCTGCGAAGAACAGCCTGTCTGCATCCCTTCCGATTCCGGACACCTTATAAGTATCTTCATCCGTGCCGTTAGCTATCACATTCCACTTTGCATCATACACTCTTACTCCAAGCCTTGCAGTATCCCTAAAGGAATGCTCTATAGTCTGTGCGACTATATTCTCAGGCTCATATCCCTTACCGTCATATGCCACCGCCTTAAGCTCTCCGGGCTCATACATAAGCTTATAGTCGACATAGAAGGTCTGTCCGTGCTCATGGTCTATCCTTTCTCTTCCCAAAGACCTGCCGTTTAGGAAAAGCTCGACCTTCTCTGCGTTGGAACAGATACGCACATCTATTAACTGACCGTTATTATGATCCCAATATGGCAACATATGTATCATGGGTGCCTCTGTAGCATCAGTCCACTCTGCCTGATACAGATAGTAAGCATCCTTGGGAAAACATGCCGTGTCTGCAAGTCCCAGATATGAATTCTTGGTATGATACGGCGTGGGTTCACCTATATAATCTATGCCGGACCATAAGAACTGCCCAAGGGAGTACTCCGTATCCCTTTCGGTCGCTATGCAATATGCATGATCCTTAGCTCCCCAGCTTGTGGTGGAATTGCCAAGGGATGAGCACTGCATATCCTCATCTGCAAGCAGCGACCTCTCTGCGGGGAAATGATATATCCCCCTGCTCTGCACGCAGGATGCTGTCTCGGAGCCGTAGATGATCCAGTCGGGATGCTCCTTATGATGCTTCTCATACAGACGCTCCGTGTAGTTATAGCCTATGAGCTTTATCACATCCGCACACCTCTGCGTATTCTCCCAAGCCATGTAATTAGAACATAAGGTGGGATAAGCATTGTGCCACGGGTCATACATATCCGTAAGCTCCATAAGTGCCTTAAGCGTCCTTATGCCGTCATTGGCATCCTTATGAGTATCGTATATTTCGTTACCCACACTCCACATGATGACGCTTGGATGATTGCGGTCGCGTCTTATATAGGATTCCATATCGCGCTCGAACCATTCATCGAAGAATCTTCCGTAATCATACGGATTCTTGCCACCCCGCCAGCAGTCGAATATCTCATCCATCACAAGCATCCCGTATCTGTCGCACAGATCAAGATATGCAGGCGCAGGAGGATTATGCGCGAACCTTATGGCATTGACACCCATCCTCTTCATTAGAAGGAGCTGCCTCAGTGCCATATCCTTATGGAATGCCATACCTATGGCACCGCCATCCGTATGCAGGCATACGCCCCGCAGCTTGACATGTCTTCCATTAAGGTAGAATCCCTTATCGGGAGTGTACCCTATATCACGGAAACCAAAAAGCGTCATAGACGTATCGACAGCCTCTCCGTCCTTATACAGTATCACCGTAAGTCTGTAAAGCATCGGATTGTCAGTGTCCCACAGCCCAACCTCACATTCCGCTCTTATGAGTGCCACTGAGGGTCCGTCCGTAAGGTATTCCCTCCTGTCGGACCTGTATATGACACTGCTGTCATCTTCATCCTCCGTCTCATCCCGATTCCGTACATCCGGATCATATTCCGACAATATATACTCAGTCTCGAACCTGCATCCTCTGTCCACTGATGCTATGTCTGCCTCTACAGATACACTGATGATCCTGCCGCATGCTTTATGTTCAGTTAAAACATCACCGGATGCCTTAGCTTCGCCCTCGCTTGCAGATATGTTCGTTACAGTGTCATTATCCTCTGTACGTCCCATGGTACTTACATATATCCCGTCAGGCTTTATGAAGCTTGTGTCAAGCTCATACAGCCATACATCCCTGTTGATGCCGGGTCCGCCGTACCATCTGGAATTAGGGCATCTGTAGTCTATCCTTACATATATCATATCATCTGCGGATGCGATAAGATCCGTCAGCTCGATACTAAAGGATGTATAACCGTAAGCCCATCTGCCTGCCTGCTTATCACCCACATACACCCTGCAGTCCATATATACACCTTCGAAGTATATAAGATACCTCTTGCCCTTCTTAGGTGTGAAGCCAAGTCGCTTGGCATACCATATGATACAGTCCTTATTAAAGGAATTCGCATCCGCTATAAGCGCATCATGGGGTATTGATACCGGTCTTAGTAGGGACTCCTTGACCGCGGATGGAATAATCGCCGAATTCTCTTCGGTATGTTCATACACGGCGTAACTCCAGCCGTCATTAAAAGGTCTCTTCCTTCTTAAATCACTCATATGTAAACCCCACGATCTGTCTCTGTTGCTAACTTCCGACAATGCACTGTCATTATTATACCAAAAAACGACGCTCCATGTATAATGGAGCGCCGTAATATTACTTATCTGTCACTAAGCATCCTGCTTATTACTCAACGCTGTCGCCTGAGTATACCTTCTCCCAAGCTGCGGTACGCTCATCAATGATAGCCTGTCCGCCTGCTCCGAGGTAATCAGCTATACCTTCGTCCCATACGCTGTCGAAGTCTGCTGTAGAAGCACTCATAGCTGTATCGTATACCTGATCTCTCTTAGCTGAAAGTGTATCACCTACACCGCCTTCTGCCTCGATATCACCGGCCTTGACATTGATGCCGACTCTTGTATCCGTCTTGGCAACCTTGTCTGCATTCAGAACATCTTCGGGATCGATTCCTGCATATGTGTGTGCAAGAGTCTTGTCCGTAAGATCCTGTGATGTAAGGTGAAGACCGTTACATGTGATCGTATAATCGATGTTCATACCTGAGTTCTGGATAGCATCGCCTGTTGCTGCGATTATCTCATATCCGCCGTCATCAAGCTTATTGCATGTAACTCCCTCATCACCGAGCTGGAGATACTGGATCGTCTCGGGATCTGATATAAAGTCAAGATAAAGCATTGATGCAAGAGGCTCGTCATTGGTTGAAGGGAAGAATACCTTACGGTCGATAGGACCTGCAAGGAACTTGTTATGTCCGCCGTTCTTATCCTCGAAAGGATCGATAGCGATGTACTTGGCATCCTCACCTACAAGTCTCTTAAGGTTAGCCTGGATTGAATCATCACCGTTTCTGAAAGGGTAGTCCCAGTTGTGTGAGAATGCGCCTACATAGCCTGCCTTCATCATATCGTCCTCAGTTGTGTCACCTGAGCCGTATATAGCGAAGTCATTCCACATAAGTCCTTCATTGTACCACTGGTTAAGAAGCTTAACTGCTTCCTTGGTTCCGTTCTGTGTAAGCTTTCTGTCATCGAAGCCGTTCACATAGTATTCCTTATCTGAGATCTTAGGATCTATGAATGACTCTATAAGAGTAGCTGCTCTCCAGCCTACATCATAAGATACGGAATAAGGGATCATCTTGCTTGCATCGGCACCGAGAAGCTCTGACGCATTGTCCTTGAATGCAACAAGTACATCATGGAACTCTTCCTTGGTTGTGGGCTCCTTAAGTCCGAGCTTATCAAGCCAGTCCTTACGGATGAATGTGTTGACACGGTTCATGTTGGCAAGCTTAGCCTCAACTGCCCATGTTGTTCCGTCTACAGGATCTGAGTCCCAGTAGAGGTTGGTCTCGCCGAGCCAATCCCAGAGATGAGGAAGGTCAGCCTTGTAACCGTCTATAAGGGGTCTTAAGTCAAGCACACCACCCATGTCTGCATATGTCTTGATCGTAGGATAAGAATATGTTACGCAGATGTCGGGTGCAGTTCCGCCTGCGAGGAGGTTGTTGATCTCATCTACCTCTGTCCAACGGGGAACAGATACGAATTCAACCTCAACGTTATGCTTCTCAAGCATTCCATTCTTAATATACTCTGTGTAAATATTGTTGGTGGGATCTGAGCCACCGTCGTTACCACGATCATATACCTCAACGGTGATATGTCTGGTATCTGCGAACTTACCGTCTGTAAGCTCTGAAGCCGTTGCTTCTGTCTCTGCTGCAGCCGTGTCAGCAGCGGGTGCTGCGGCTGTGTCAGAAGAAGCAGCCGTGTTGTCTGCAGCCGGAGCTGTAGCAGTCTGGCTGCCGCATGCTGCAAGTGAAAGTACCATTGCAGATGCAAGTAACACTGATAATACCTTTTTCTTCATTTCTAACCTCCATTAAAAAAATGATTGTGAATCTATAACAACAGTCACCGTATGCTGATATTACTCAGAGCATCGCCGGCACGGTGATATACCCGCAAGGCTCTCACGGAACTGCCATTACCCTTTTAAATGACCTACTCCTTAACCGCACCGAGTGTAACTCCGTGTATGAAGTACTTCTGCAAGAACGGATAGATACACAGTATCGGTATCGTAGAGAACATTACTATCGCCGACTTAAGTGAATCCTTAAGTCCGGGTGCCGAGAAGCCTTCCTGTGTGGCAACCTCCACCGAATTGATGTTATTAAGGATATTGTACAGAAGAAGCTGCAGGGGATAATAATTCTTATCCTTCATATACATAAGAGCATCGGAATATCCGTTCCAACGACCTACCGCATAGAAAAGTGCAAGTGTTGCGAGCACCGGCTTTGAAAGCGGAATATATATGGACCAGAGTATCTTGAAGTACGATGCTCCGTCTATCTCAGCCGATTCTCTTAAGGAATCCGGTATACCATAGAAGAAGCTTCTCATGATGATCATGTTGTACACACTTAAGCAATAGGGCAAGATCAGTACCAGAGGATTGTCTAAGAGGTTTAACCTCTGCATCAACAGGTAATTCGGTATCGTTCCTGCCGAGAAGAACATCGTGATGGTGATCACAATATTGAAAAAGCCTCTGCCCTTAAGATTCTCGAATATAAGCGGATATGCGCATATAGTCGTCATGAACAGTGAGAATATGGTACATATCACCGTAAGCAGGACTGTCCAAAGGAATGCATGTATATACTTTACATCACTTAAGACTGTCGAATATGCGTCAAAGTTAAGCCCCTTGGGCCATAGATACACCTCATGCTTTATAAGATAATCCGTTCCGGAGAGGGATCTGGCCAGAAGGTTTAGCATGGGGATCAGACATATCAGGCTTATGATCACACATATGAATACGAATACCCAGTCTCCTATCTGTGTCCTGCCGGATCTTATTGCTCTGCTTTCATCCATCGTCCTATATCCTCCTTCCTACCAGATACCGCGCTCGCCCATCTTACGTGACAGCCAGTTGGCTCCCAGCAAGAAGAACACATTGATCACGGATTGGAAGAGACCTATCGCGGTTGTCAGCGAGAACTGCAGTCCCTTAATACCGGCTTTGTATACGTAAGTTGCTATTACCTCCGCATTCTTCATTACGAGATTGTTCTGTAATGCGAAAGGTCTGTCGAAGCCCGAGCCTATGATATTGCCAAGTGCCATGATAAGCAGTACCACTATCGTAGGCTTGATACCCGGAAGTGTGATATGCCACATCTTCTGGAACCTTCCGGCTCCGTCCACGCTGGCTGCTTCATATAACTCCGGAGAGATACCCGCTATCGCTGCCAAATATATGATAGAGTTCCATCCGAAGCTCTGCCATACACCGAGACCTATATAGGTTCCCACCCAGTGTTTTGCATCATTAAGGAAAGGTATGGGATCACCGCCCATGGCCTTGATAGCCATATTGACAAGGCCATCGGTAGGGGTGAAAAGCTGTAATGTCAGACCGTATATGATGACCCATGAAAGGAAGTGAGGCATGTAAGCTATAGTCTGTACCGTCTTCTTGAACATCTTGAATCTGAGCTCGTTAAGGATCAGTGCGAATATGATGGGTATCGGGAAGCCTATGACCAGATCCAGAAGATTAAGTACTATCGTGTTCCTTAAGGCATTGATGAAATCCCTGTTGGAAAATGCCTTGATGAAATACTCCATTCCGTGATTCTTCGCCCAAGGAAGCTTGAAGACATTCCTCTCAACGATACTGTACTTTTTGAAAGCAATTATTACATATTCCATAGGTACATACTTGAATACAAACAGATATACCATAGGAAGAAGCAAAAGCGCATATAACTGCCAGTATCTCTTGATATATGCCTTGTTAAGCTTCTGCTTCGGTGGCTTTGCGACTGCATTCTTTCCTGCCAAAGTGTTACCTCCTGATACATTCACTTTTTTGCTGATATCCTTCAGGCCGCCTTGTCAGAAACTCCCCATATGCCTTAACTAAGGTGCCATATATATATCAAATCTTGTTATACGACTACTATAACATTACACTTTTATCTTGCACATTTCGTTTCTTGCGGTTAGCCTCTTTAGAGTTGCTACTGACATGAAAAAAGTTGTCGCCATGGCAACATGACGACAACTTTTGCAATGATTATGAGAATTGCAAACAGATATACCGACAGACGGATTATGCCTGCTGTTCTTCCTCGTCCACAAGTACCTTCTTGACAGAAACCACCGCTGTCTTATCATAGCAGGCGAATATCTCATCGATTCTGCTCTTATCAGCCTTGGGCGATATAAGGCTCACCACCGGTACTACCACAAGGCCTATGAGCATTGCTGCGGCTCCGGATGTGATGGATGAAGAGAACCAGTGGAAGAACATATTGCATACCGTGATGCCGACACCTGTGATGAAGCATGCCCACACGCTCGCTTTGGTGACACCCTTCCAGTACAGTCCGTAGAGGAACGGAGCCAGGAATGCTCCTGCAAGTGCGCCCCATGATATACCCATAAGCTGCGCTATGAATGTAGGAGGATTGATCGCAAGCACTACCGACAACAGTATGAATACGACCACCATGACTCTCATGAGCACAAGGGATGTCTCCTCCTTCATATCCTTGACAAGGTTGCCCTTGACAAAATCCAATGTAAGTGTGGATGAAGATGTTAACACAAGGCTTGAGAGAGTAGACATCGATGCCGAGAGTACCAGTACCACGATAAGTCCCATAAGGATATCCGGAACAGTTGAGAGCATCTGAGGTACGATGGAGTCAAATGCGATGCTTCCGTCTGCCTTATAGATAGCCGGCGTATCGAAGAGTCTGCCGAAGCCTCCGAGGAAATATGAGCCGCCTGCGATGACTATAGCGAAGATAGTAGAGATTATCGTTCCTTTTGCAATATCATCCTCGGACTTGATGGCATAAAACTTATGGACCATCTGCGGAAGACCCCATGTTCCGAGGGAGGTAAGGATAACTACAAACAGAAGTCCCATGGGATCAGGTCCGAAGAATGATGTATATACTCCGGGCTGTGTCTGTCCTAAGACATTGCTTCCCTCTATCTGAGACATATTGGTAACAGCCTGTAAGAATCCTCCCTGACCTGCAAGCACCGCACCGATAACAGCTATTATACCCACAAGCATGATCAATCCCTGTATGAAATCATTGATGGCCGTAGCCATGTATCCACCGAGGATAACATATACTCCGGTGATGGCGGCCATGGCTATGACACATACGACATAAGGCACATCAAAAGCCATCTCAAAAAGCCTTGAAAGACCGTTATATATGGAAGATGTATACGGAACAAGGAATACGAAGATTATGGCACTTGACGCTATCTTAAGCGCCTTGCTGTCATATCTTTCATAGAAAAACTGAGGCATCGTACCTGCATGAAGATGCTTGGTCATGATACGGGTACGCCTGCCTAAGATGACCCATGCAAGGAGCGAACCAATGACCGCATTGCCTATGCCAATCCATGTGGATGACATACCGAACTTCCAGCCGAACTGTCCCGCATATCCTATGAACACAACTGCCGAGAAATATGAGGTTCCGTATGCGAACGCCGTCATCCAGGGGCCTACGCTTCTGCCACCCAATACGAAGCCTCTGACATCAGTCGCATGCTGACGGCTATATATGCCCACACCGAACATCACAGCGAAAAATACTATCAACAGAATGATCTTGATTACCATATTCCCTCCATAAACTATACTATTATACTGTGCTTTTATGCGCCAACGCTTTGACGCTTTTATGCGTAAAAGTATAGCATTGCACTACCGTACAGTCAAGTGTTGTTTCTTCCATTATTAGCGTCTGACCGGATACTGTTTTGATGCTATGATTGTTTTCTTCTGAATTATACTGTATAATGTGTATTCATTCAGGGAGGATTAACCGATGGCATTACAAGGAAGAGAGAGCGGAATACTTTTCCCCATATTCTCTATCCCGTCGAGGTTCGGGATAGGAAGCTTCTCGAGAGAAGCTTATGAATTCGTGGATTTTCTTAGCGGAGCAGGACAGGGCTACTGGCAGATATTGCCCTTAGGTCCTACGGGATACGGAAATTCGCCGTATCAGCCTTATTCGGCATTCGCAGGCAATCCTTACTTCATTTCGCCGGAGAAGCTTATAGAGGACGGACTTCTTACATGGGATGAGTGCAATGGTGCATTCTTTGGCTTAGATGAGACCAGAGTCGACTATGGCGCAATGTATGAGAACAGGGATAATCTCTTGAAGCTTGCCCATGGCAGATTCATAACAGATGGCAGAGAGAGTAAGGAGTATACGGCTTTTCTTAAGAAGGAAGCATACTGGCTTACGGATTATGCGCTATTTACAGCCATTAAGAGGAGCAAGGGCGGAGCATCCTGGCTTACATGGGAGGACGGTCTTAAGAGACATGACAGCAAGGCTATAGATAAAGTCAGAGCCGAGCTTGCTGATGATATAGACTTCGTGTATTTTAAGCAATACGAATTCGATAAGCAGTGGAGAGCCTTAAGGGATTATGCTAATGGTAAAAATGTGAAGATCATAGGCGATCTGCCCTTCTATGTATCCTTAGACAGTGCCGATGCATGGGCACATCCCGAAGTGTTCCTCATGGATAAGGAGCTTAATCCCAAGGTGGTGGCAGGCTGTGCTCCGGATGCTTTCTCCAGCACAGGGCAGCTCTGGGGCAATCCCATATATGACTGGAAAGCGCTTGAGAAGGATGATTACAGTTGGTGGGCAGACAGGATACGGCGTAACTACGAGTTCCTCGATGTCATAAGGATAGATCATTTCCACGGATTCTGTGAATGCAGTTCCGTACGGTGATGAGACTGCCGAGAACGGTAAGCTTCATAAGGGACCGGGTATCAGGCTTTTCAAGGCCTTGGAAGAAAAGCTGGGTGATCTTAATATCATAGCAGAAGACCTTGGCAATAATACTCCGGAGAATCAGGCGCTGCTGGAAGAGTCAGGATTCCCCGGCATGAAGGTACTGCAATACGGTTTCACAAGCTGGGATAGTTGTTATGTCAACCACAGACATGTGAATAACTGTGTAGTATATACGGGAACACATGACAATACGCCTACCATGGCATGGGTTCAGGAGATCAATGACGGTGAACGCGACTTCTGCCGCAGATATATCAACTCAATGAATACGGATTACGGCGGACTGGTATGGGATATCATAAGGGAAGCGTACCGTTCGGTGGCTGACCTTAGCATCATACCGCTTCAGGACTATCTGTGCATGGGAAGGGAAGCAAGGCTTAATACTCCGGGTACATCAGAGGGTAACTGGGAGTGGAGGCTTCGCCCGAATTTCTTATCCGAGGAACTTAAGCAAAGCATAAGAAGGCTTACCGAGACCTACAGCAGGATGCCTAAGACAGAGGAAAATAAGGATGTGTAAATGCTCTTATCACAACAGCCGTATGTGTATGGAGATCATAGGCAGATTGTAACAACATTAAATTAGAGCAAAATATCATTGACTTAGCCGTACGGCTTATTATATACTTTTTGAAAAGGAATAAGCCGTACGGCTAAATTTGTCTTCACACAAAATAAAATAAGCCGTACGGCTAAGAAGGTGCTTATGAAAATACCAAATTCAAAATCTTTTGGGGAAGCAGTTAAGATTAGAAGAAAAAAATTTGGATATACCCAAAAATATATATCTGAGTTTACCGGGGTAAGCATAAGTTTTCTCTCTGATCTGGAAAATGGAAAAAAAACGATAGAGTTGGACAAGGCTCTTGCTGTTGCCAACCTGCTCGGTCTTGATGTCGAACTGAATGAAAGAGGTTGAAGATATGAGGGAACTAAAGGTATATATAGAAATAAATGGGCGCCGCACTTTTGTCGGAACGATCAAAGGGAATGGGGCTTTGGATGCATTTTTTTTATATGATGATGAATACTTATCTGCAAGTAATCCGGCTCCGATATCTATATCTCTTCCGCTTCAAAAGGACCCATTCAGTCCTAAACAGACAAGAAATTATTTTGAAAGTCTGTTACCGGAAGGTTTTTCCAGAACAGCAGTTGCTGACTGGATTAAAGCCGATGAGAGTGATTACCTGACAATTCTATCCTTTTTGGGTAGAGAGTGTCTGGGTGCGGTCAGAATAATCGAAGGCAATGACATAAGTGAATCGGGATATGAACTGTTGACAGAGGCAAAAATAAAGGAACTGGCAGCAGAAGGAGCAACAATATCCACCCGGATTCTTTTGGAAACGCATCTGTCTTTGACAGGAGCCACAGGGAAGGTGGGGTTGTATTATGATGAGGCTTCAGATAAATGGTATTTGCCTAAGGGCGAAGCACCAAGTACACACATAGTGAAACAAAGTCATGTGAGACTAAAACACATAGTTTTAAATGAGCAATTATGTATTCTTACAGCCAAAAAACTGGGAATCAATGTACCTGAAAGTTTTATCATTAATAAAGGTGATAATGATGATGAACTGCTATTTGCAACGAAACGATATGATCGTATCTTGTCCGATGAAAAATACATAAACGGCCTACCGTGTCCGTTAAGATTACACCAGGAAGATTTTGCTCAGGCCTTAAGTATTTTGCCAAATGACAAATATGAAAAGAAGCCGTCCGATTATATGAAAAGGATGTTTGACCTGATAAGGAGCAATTCTTCGGATCCAATTGAAGACCAACGGGCATTACTAAAAAGCATCATATTCAATTTTTTGATTGGAAACACAGATTGTCATGTTAAAAACTATTCGCTTCTGTATGGCACGGACTTAAGATCCAAGCGACTGGCTCCAATATATGATCTGGTTGCTACAAGAGTGTATAAAACTACATCTGAAATGTCATTTTATATAGGGGGAGAGCTGGATATAGAAAAGATTGATCGGACGAGTTTTATCAAAGCGTCAGATGATATAGGTATCTCGGACAGAATGGTACTTAATATTTTCGATGAAGTGGCAGAAGGATTTGAAAATGCGCTTACGGTCGCTACTGATGAATTGAAAAATATGGGATTTGAACAAGCTATAGCCCTGAAGCATGACATATTACAATCCGGAGGATACAGGAATCTATCCTGAATATACATAGTCTGTGTTTGATTTTCAGACTTTCATAAACCATACGAAATTAACCCTTGACTTTTAATGCCCTTATCACAACAGCAGTATGTGTATGGAGATAACCGGCAGAATTATGTAGAGCTGACTGTAAGCTTATTCTCGTTGATCTGCCTGCAGGTCACCGCTATCATAAGCGGAATAGATAATATCAGTGGTAATTCATACCTGAATCCGTTGCAAAGCGGCGATGCAAGACATACCAACAGATTCATAAAAGATGGGATCATAAGAACTAATGCCTTATTCAGCCGTAATTTGATCTGAATAGCCAAAAGTACAATGAAAACCCATGTATAAAAGCCCGGCATTGTCAGATATCTTAAGAACGGGAACACGATATTTATAAATGACAGACTTGACAGTATTTGAAGATTTACTTCATTCTGGTGTCCATCGACACCGATATCTCCCAATTGTTCCAAAACAATATCATTAGACGGTGAAGGTTCCATATTCTGCTCATTAGGCGCAAGGTATCCGTAATTCAGACACATAAATGCATCAAAGTAACAGCCCAGGTGCCTCATACCCATCGTGAACCAGTTTTTAAAATATCCGGGAATATCTTTCTTTTCTATTATTACCATACTCTTAACAGCATCTGCACATGGCGGTTCATATGTCTCGGCAACGCTTTCGTAATCATCAAAAAACAATTGCATTGCTGCCACTTCTTCTTCCGAAACATCATAATTATAATCACGTATGTATCTTGCAGACTGTTGCATAGGAATGCTTAATGCTTCTCTGATGTGCCCCGGGGTAATACCCATCATTGGGAATACTACGGAATTAATCATTATATAGATCACAACCGTACCAACGGCAAATACTCCATATATCCCCTTAGTTCTTTTGTTCTTATGCATTAAAATGCAAGCTATATAAAAAGGGATTATCGCATAGATACCATTATTTCGCAAAAAGCAGCAAAGTATTCCAACTATGAAGATGAATATGCCATTACTCTTACTATTGTCTTCAAACATCAGGCTACGCACACTAAGTATCCCAAACATCAAGGTAAAGATCGCATATAGCATATCCTTTTCAAAATACTGCGCATACATGCCAAAAATAGGACTGCATAAAATAAGCAAAAATAGTGTACACAGTCTTTTGCTTATTCCCAAGCTCTGCATAACACATATACTATACGAGATGATGATTGAGCATATAGCCGCTTGAAGAACAAGATATAGACATATTCCTGCTGCACCGTTACCGAACTGCAATCCTATACTCACGCACATTCCCATTATCATGGTTGACAGCGGCGGATGATGCGCATTAATCTCATCCTTAAAAAACTGGTTAAGCTGTCCTATAGCGTCTCCCGCAACCGACCCCGGATACCCCAATACAATGTATATGATCCATACTGCAAAGACTAGGGTAAAGCATATTGCAAAAAATCTCAGATCAAATATACCGCCCTTATCAGCACATTCATATTTCGTATAGATCAGGTATATGGCTTCAAACATATAATAAAACAGCCCTGCATATCCAAGCGTCTTAACAGTTGTTTGAAACAATTGAAAGAAATTTGCATGAAGAACATATATATCTGTATTGTCTTTATATGAAAAGGTCCAGATGTACAGGAAAGCAAGAAGCAATGCCACAATCATACCGATTATATCTCTTCCATGCTTATGTCTTCTGACATATAAAGCCATACAAAACACACATCCCCACGTAGTGAAGTCTACAATGTTGGATGTGTATATTGATTGTGACAGCTTAGAAATAAAGTTGACAAAAATATTGTCTGACTCAGCACCTATCACTAATTGGCTTCCTGCATTGATTCCAAAAGTGATAAGTGCCGCCAAACACGCACATATTATGCGTTCATCTGCTTTTATATCTGCCAGAGCAGGAATCTTCTTCATATCAATCTATAATGGAGAACCCGAAAACAGATGCAAGGTAGTCATAACCCATATAAGCTCTATAGAACCTGTCAGGTGTTTTTGCAAAAGAATCCAGATCAAATCCGGCAGGTATCCTGATGCGCTTTCTCAGACCATTACTGTTGTATATAAGTTCAACTCCAATGCCGTTATTTGAAAAAGCCATCATCTGTGACAGATTAAAGCATGAAACTCTATCTACACTGATTCTTAAAGTCTCACCCACAGGTGTCGCATTGGCATTCTCTATTACAGAATTGATATACTGATACGGTGTAATATTGGTAATCTGATAAGAAACAGCCCTTGCAGGTACGACAGCATCAATAACATTTGCTATGGGTGCAAGTTCCGATAATGCTCCGGTATCAGACGTCGAACTCGTTGCTACAACGATCGCTCCTTCCGGCGCTTGTGAAGGGTCTCTGTAGTCGTCTATCTCCACTACTGCGGTTTCTCCTTCGCTAACAGATACAGCGCCACTTTCAATAGCCTTAATTATCTCTCTTATTGTTGCATCTATCGTAAGTCCGCCCATTCTGGCAACATTAATCGTATATGTTCCATCTTCATTCTTGGTAACTGTTGCCCACTTTCCTGCTGATACAACCAATTCATAACCATCCTCAATATCTACGGTCGGTGTGACCGTAAGAGCTGTTCCTGGGGTTGCAGTGTTGTATCCTTCCTTTACAGAGTATCCGCTAACCGATACATTGGATGTAGCATTATCAGAAACCCTTACAATATAGTTGATGCTATTTTGTAATTCTTCAGCCAGTTTTTTTCTTAATTCTATCGTGGCATCCGAATCACCATGATACCAGTCATAGCCACCATAAGTATCCGTAGAATATACAATTACTTCCGGCATATTTGAAAGAACCGTGTCATAATTACTCTCAGTAAGTCCGTCGGCTCCTTGCGGTCCAAGTATACCTATTCTTCTGACATTACCATTTACAACTGCCTTACTTCCTGAATTTGTGTTACCGTGAAATATCACACTATCGTACACATTACCATCATTAACAAACAGGCAACTACCGTCATCCAACCTGACCATTCCATCTATACTTCCATTGTTGACAGTAAGCGTAGAATTAGCCTTTATATCATTTAATGACCCGTTGCCTTTAACTGAGCCATTGACTTCAACAGTTCCATTGGATACTCTAACACCTGTTTGGGGCGCAATAATATCCCCATTAACAGTCACCGAACCTGTATCTACACTGACCGCACTCCCACCTTCAATATCACCTTTTACGGTTAGTGTAGTTCCATTTGACACGTTTACCGCATATTCGTAGTTTTCCGTTGCAACATTAATATCTGCATTTATGGTGTGATTTCCACCATCTGCAAAAGTCTGCTTTTCTGTGATAATTTCATCTGCGTAAGCCATAAGCGGCATCTGTAAAACCAGACAAAATGATATTATGGTTCCTAAAATCTTCTTATACATCTTGAATCATACCTCCTACCCAAAACTACTATCATAAATATTATCATCAGACCGCATATACACGCATAAGACACACAATGCTACGGTCTGTATATTATATCTTATCATAACGCTACGCAAAGTCAACCTTATTCTCTGTGAATCGCTACATTGTGTAGCTACCGCTTATGTAAAACGCCTATACTTATGAATAGATGGGAGTATTCAAGATTATGAAAGATACGCAATTATCCGTACGTTTGAAAGAACTGCGTAAGGTAAATAATTATACGCAGGATTATGTTGCATCTGTTCTGGGTGTAATAAGGCAAACCTATTCCCACTATGAGACAGGCAAGCGGACACCAAGTACCGAGACTCTGTATAAACTTGCAGGTCTATACAACATCTCGGTCAGTGACCTTATTCAGTTAACCATCACTCTGGATAAAGATGAATATTACGATGCGCCGGTAGTATCTCAGACAAGTGAAGAGTTGTCGGCTTATCTGGAATACTTTAATAATCCATGCAATCACAGAAAATATCTATACAATACAAGTACAGAAAAAGAATTGCTGTACTATTTCGAACAGATATCAGATCATGATAAGCGCGAAATCATTGAATTTACAAAAATAAAAGCAAGGCACGCAGATTAGTAGCCTATTGTAACAGGCTTAACACTCCCTGCTGACTCTGATTAGCCTGTGAGAGCATTGCCTGACCTGCTTGAATAAGAATGTTTCTGTTTGAATATGCGACCATTTCTTTTGCCATATCAGTATCACGTATCTTGGATTCTGCAGCCTGTGTATTCTCTGATGTATTAAGATTACTGTTATATGCGTGTTCAAGTCGGTTTTGGACAGCTCCTATATCTGCTCTTTGCGCAGATATCATTGATATTGCACTGCTTATTTTATCTATAGCGTTTGTAGCCGCCTTCTGTGTGCTTACATCAAGAGATTCTATCCCCAATACACCGGAATTCATCTTATATGTTTTCACAAACTCAGCATCTGTAGGTTCACCGCTGCACTGAATCCGAAAATCTATTATTGGAGCTGATGGCTGAATGCCTGACAGATTTGAGCAAAAGATCTTGCCGGCAATATCTTCTTTTTCATATCCGGAGATTGGATATTGATTCGCAGCTTCTTCTGCTGTAGCGAAACCTTCCACTGAATAATAGCCATACGATAAAACGGTCCTATTAGCATAAATTGCCAGCTTGGAAGAATCAACTTTTGCAAGATTATTGGAATGACTAACCCGTAGATCTCCATAAGTAGGATCCAGATTCGAATCAATCCTCTGGTATGGAAGATGATTTCCAATATAATCATATATTGCATCAACAACATCTGATCCATTTTTACATTGACTGATGTTGATCGTATAAATGTGATGCTCTGTGGTGTGATATGCATCACCCAGATTACTGGCGCTACTTGGGGTATCATCAGTAACAAAGGTTACGTCAAATATTTCATCACATCCTCTGCTGCAATAAAAACCAAAATTACCTCCATGCAATCTCGCAACATTCTCTGCATTCACATTGGAGAAATCCAAGTATGCTGCCGGCATGTACTTGCCGGGTTCTACTTCATATGCTTCACCAAAATATCCCTTGTCAGCAGAAAGACAGCTTACCAACTGCGTTATCGACCCATCATCCGTGATGTCTTCCGGAGTGGCAAAAATCTGTTGTTCATTGAATTTTGTTGTGTGTCCTATTCTGTTGATCTCCGCTGTAATACTGTTAATCTCACCTTGTATGTACGCACGATCCGTCGAACTAAGTGTTCCATTGGCCGCATGTACAGATAACTCTGTCATACGATTGAGCATGTCATGAACTTCCGACAGTGCTCCATCCGCTACCTGACAGAGACTGACTCCATCCATAATATTGGCAGCTCCTTGATTCAGCCCTCTGATCTGTTTTCTCATCTTTTCAGATATAGCCAGACCTGCCGCATCGTCTGCTGCTCTGTTTATTCTGTATCCGGAAGAAAGCTTTTCCATGGACTTGGTCTGCTTTTTTCCGACTATCCCATACATTCTGTTTGTATTTATTGCATTGAGGTTATGTGTAACTACCATGCCATTCTACAACCCGTATACTTTATGCGCTTATAAGCTACGCTCTGTATCGTATATCGGCATGCTAACAGTAATACTTAACCCCTTTTCATTCTTTTCTGCAATCCTGTCGAAATCTGCTGTCAGTTCCGGTCAGCTATATACACTTTGTATGCACCAAAATTATGCTCTTCAAGACCAATTGATATTAATTCTTCCCTGCTTTCATTATCCGGATTATACATAATATAATTGCAGTCTTTATCATAGGGGGCTCTTGTGTAGAACATATATCTAACACCATCCCCATTGTTCCCGTATTTATTAACATCATATTCATACGGAGATATTCTCCTTGACAGAAGCCAATATATATACGCTTCATCCACGCCGCCTACATATGTTAATCTTCTGACATATTCTTCATCTAATGCCTCAATATACTCAAAGGCTTCTGTTGGATCCTCTGCAAACAGCCTCTGCGGATATATATCATCCTTATACTCGCAGAAATAATACCTATAAAATAATAATGCAAAACCGATATAGCCGACTAATGCCCCGTACCCTAACACATATGAAATGTTATGAATCGCTCTGCTTGTGACATCAAAAGACACGCCACTTATAAGATACTCTATTGCTATAACAACAGCGAATACAAATCCGAAGAACACACTGTTTATCCTATATGTTGTGACTCCCCTGATAAATAAAGCAGAAACCAAAACTACCGCAGCATACATCAGTATTATCCCATCATAGATAATCACTTTTCTCTTAAGTCCTTCTATAAATCTCACCAATGTTACCAAACTTCCGAGAATGATAAACGGTAATGAAAAGAAATACAGTGTACCAAATTGTGGGAACGAATCAAATTCTGTATTATCTGCTGTAAATATGCTTCTGTATATCCATACAATATTATCCTTAATCTCATGAAGAGAAATCTCATTTCCTCTGTAATATAACAGTTTAGTAATCGTCAGATTAAAGAGCTTAATTTCCGGAATATCAAAAATATTTACAATCTGTACAAGAATAAGAGGAAAAGCAAGAATCAATACTGGTATTGCAAACAGTGCCATTGCTTTTAGACTCAGTCTTCTCTTGCATATAATCATAATCAGAAATGTACCGACATAGAATAGCGGTATGATAATATAGCTCAATGCATATGTATAAAAGGTCAACCCTGTCACTACTCCAAGAATAAAGGGTAGGTGCATTCTGTCAACATTGCTAACCTTAATGCACTCATGCAATATATACAGCATGACAACAGTCATACCAAGCATCAGGTTGCAATCAAGAGCCACTCTTCCTGCCTGTGTGAAATATGGAACACATACATAGATTAGCAGATATAACAATCCTGCATTCTTATTACGCACCTTACATACAAGAAAGTACCCGACAATTCCGACAACAAGCGACATCAAGACGCCTGGAAGTCTGATCACCAGTGGGGTGTACCCCCCCGATTTTGAATAGTAACGCTGTTAAATAGCAGTACAGCGCACTTTGACCACCTCCGAAATTTGTCAGATATACAGGGAAACTTTTAAGATATCTATCAACTCCGAATTGACTGATACTCCATGCATCATAGGCCATACCTACTTCATCAACATGGAGTCCTCTGGGAATTTCACAAATTCTATATAATCTCAACACGACTGCAACAGTCAACAGCACCACCAATATCAATTTGTAGTACTTATAATATATCTGATACATTTGATTACTCATATGTTCAACTATTCTTCTCTGTTATCCCTAATACATTTCTGATATCCAATATACTTTCTCGACTTACTAAAAATGGAGAATTTCTTCCACATATCATCAGCACGAGATTTCTTTGACCCTGTTTTTCCAATCAGGCTTTTTTCCTCCGGATCTGATCCTTGAGGAAGTATATGCATCCAGTACACCGACTTTTGATTTTATGGTGTTCAGTATTTCTATGCAAAGCGATTTGGATAATCCGGCTTCTGTACCGACCTTTATAAGATCATCATCGGATATATCTTTACCCTTTCCGTTTACAGACGTGGTATGTTCACCAAAATATGTATCGCTGTAAGTGAGGTCATATGCCGGAGCCAGTCTCCAACTCTTATCCTCCGTATACATGAATGAAAAGTTCTTTGTATGGTCATCACGATTGTGAGTAAGAATGTTGAAGCACATGATCCGGTACATCTGTTCAATATCATACATATTATCCTTGGTCAATATACGCGTAAGTTTCATGTAGGTTCCATAATCACATGAAGGGGCTCTGAAATCAACTTCAAGCATTCCTGCAACAGTCACTGTCAGGATCTTTTCGCCGTTATTTCTGTCAAAGCGCTCAGTCTTAAAGTAACCCTCGCATACTTTCGATCCTATGAGCTGTGTTTCTGTCATATGGATACCACAATCCCTTGCGCACAGGGAATAATCATATTCTCTCTTCCCACTTATTGCCGGATCATTTTTTGCCGGAAATTTGACTATCCAGTCTTTTCCGGATTCATTTAGGAGTATCTTAGGGCGCGTTCCTCCGCTTGAGCCTGACAGATTGTACAGAAGATCCAGTTGGTCAGATGTTTTCGAAGATAATATCTTGCTGCATTCACCGGCTATATCATCGTAATCAAGTCCCAAAGTGTCTATGTTAAAATCTGAACTTTTAGCCGGTCGGTATTCAAGAGCTCCCATTCCCGATGTCCCGACATATGCCAGCCTTTCTAATACAGAGATGCTTCCGGAATCAATCCCGACAGATGCCAGATACCTGTCAAGCAGCAGATCTCCCCATGAATCGGGAAGGGAATCTGCAAACACCCCAAAAAGCCCCCTGAATATATCCCTTGAACTGTCTTTTGGCACAAATACATCGTTTTTTAGCGGAAGACTAAACGGACTTATTGCAAATCCATTCTTAAGCCAGTCGGCAGAGTATTGAAATGCTACTCTTCTATCCGGTGTCTCAGCAAGAGTCCCGACCTTTTTCTCATGATAAAATACATCGAGTGTCTTACCTTGCATCATTGACTACCTCCTCGATGTTTATATAAGCAGGCTGTGTAAAAAGCGTTTTAAGCTCACTCGCAAGGCCAAGTTCCATAGCTATCTTTGTAAGTGATATAAGAGATATCTCGCCGGTCTGTTCAAATTTTTTTAGCGAACCATAGCTTACATTGCATCTGCCTGCAAGCTGTTTCTGGGTTATCCTTCTTCGCTTTCTGATGTTTTTCAGCCTTTTTGCAATACCAAGATTTATGTCGTCCGGGGTTTCCCATAAGTATTCTTCCATAGCCCATCCTCCAAATTGCTAATATTATAGCAAAAACAGGGCAAAAAGGCAAATATTGACATTATAATGGCAATCAACGTTACTCAAGTGCCTGTCTTATATCCTCTATGATATCGTCCACATTCTCGATACCCACGGACAATCTCACAAGATCCGGTGCAACACCTGCTGCCGTAAGCTCCTCATCAGTCATCTGCCTGTGAGTGGACGATGCGGGATGCAGGATGCAGGTATGTGCATCAGCCACGTGCGTTGCTATCATGGCTACCTTAAGCTTACCCATGAATTCCTCTGCTGCTTTCCTGCCGCCCTTTACCCCGAAGGATATGACACCGCAGGTTCCGTCCGGCATATACTTCTTAGCCCTGTCATAATACTTATTGCCCTTAAGTCCCGGATAGTTGACCCATGCAATATTCGGATGTGCTTCGAGGAATTCG
The DNA here is from genome assembly GCA_905235845.1 of uncultured Lachnospiraceae bacterium. Taxonomy (GTDB): domain Bacteria; phylum Bacillota; class Clostridia; order Lachnospirales; family Lachnospiraceae; genus Colinaster. Next base: position 317 of record CAJONG010000063.1, on the reverse strand, counting down.
GCAACTGCCTGTGCATTCCTGCAATGCCTTTCTATACGCAAAGCGAGTGATTCGAGTCCGAGATTAAGTATGTAGCAGTTCATCGGGGAAGGTATTGAGCCCAGATCCCTCATAAGCTGGGCAGTAGCCTTGGTGATGTATGCTCCTCCCTGTCCGAACTTCTCTGCATAGGTGATCCCATGGTAGGATTCATCGGGAGTTGTAAGTCCGGGGAATCTGTCCGCATGCGCCATCCAGTCAAAATTCCCTGAATCAACTATACAGCCGCCCACTGTAGCATCATGTCCGTCCATGTATTTGGTGGTGGAGTGAGTGAC
>CAJONG010000062.1 GCA_905235845.1 uncultured Lachnospiraceae bacterium | reverse complement strand
ATCTCAGGATAATTCGTCCGCAGACAACAGCAGTAGCAACGAGGGAAGCTCTGAGCCGGCAGCAGCGGGAGAGTGATATTAACAGATAAGATAATACGGCCGACGGTCATTAAGCACTGTCGGTCGTTTCGGTAATTAAGGAGCATAAGTGGAAGATCGTATAGAAGAGTCTTATGTAAGACGGCCTGCCGCAATAAAAAAGAAGAAGAAAAAGAAAAGCTGGACCATCGCAAAACTAATGATCAATCTGACTGTAGGTGCGATCATTGCTTTGTCGATACTGATGGTGATCTACTACAATGATCCAAGGAAAAAGCTTATTGGCAGATGGAAGGGTAGTGTGGAAGTAACAGGAGAAGTGTCTGATAAGGCATCCGATTGGTTCTTAGCAGCAGCTATGGGTAATAAAGCGAATGTATCCAAGCATTTAGGAGATGTCAATGTGGACACGCATCTTAATTTCAATGCCGACGGTACATGGAATTCCTCTGTCGACAGATCATCATATGATGAGTGCGAAGACAGGGCTTATGAGGCAATGGCGGGCGCGCTTAACGAATTCGTGGGAATAAGGCTTGCGGCAGCTCAGAAGTCTGATATGAGCAGCGAGGATATTGACAGACTTATAGTTGATACCATAGGTATGTCGGGCAAGGATTACCTGAAGGAATACGGCCCCGCAATAATGCCGTCATATGAAAGCCTTACGGCGGCTTATGAAAGAGATGGTACATATACTGCGGATAAGCGTACTGTCACTATCAATGACACCGTTACCGCCGATTATGTGGTCAACGGAAGCCTGCTTGGACTTGACGGTATACAGTCAGGCAACAGTACGATCCTTAACAGAGATGGAGACATAGGAGACAGAGTCTTAAGCCTTTTTGCCGATGCGAGAGAGGATGAGGCTCTGTATATGGGCAGGGCGCATGCTGCCACTGTCAAAAACAGGATACTTGAGAATCTTACAGTCCACGTAAGCGGAGGCAGTGTAAGAGATGTCAAGACAATACACTACACATATAAGAATAACAGGTTCATATCGTTAAGGGACATGGCTCTTGCTCTTAAGGGGACCGAAGCCGAGTACTCCGTAAGTATCGGTTCGTCCGAGATAAGCATTACAAAAGGCAAGTCCTATAATGCGGTAGGCGGTGAGAATATTCCCTTTAAGATAAGAGATAATGCTAAAACACCGGAAGAAACGGATATGGCATCTGATAATACACAGATAACGGATGTCGAGCCTAATCCCGATACCGGACAGGATACGGAAGTGTCAGCCAATGTTATAGCCGACACTGATACGGATTATATATATGTGAGTAATTCGCTTAAGCTTAATAAGATCAGTGTGGATGGAAAAGAGGTTAAGTACTCTACCATCATAGGTAAGAATCCGTCCGGCAATCAGGATGCCTTCATGAGTATTACGGATATCGCCATGATACTTGATGTGGATATGAGCATTGAGGACGGAGAACTGTATGTGGATACTTCTAAGCCTTTTGGCCTTGATATGGCGGGGATACCGGATTCCGGCTTCTATACGGAGGTAAGAAGTGCCCTTGTTGGAGATGCCACCACCAGCGAGATATACGCATCTTATTGCGAGGATGTGGCAGTATCCATAGCAAGTACCACCAAGCTTATGAATCTTCTGTGCGTAATGGATGCACTCTCTTCCGGTCAGATAAGCATGCAGGATACGGTCAGGACTTCGTATGAAGCATCTGCATTGTCCAAGACGGGTGATGGAGTTATAGCTATGGATGAGGGGGAAGTATTCACGGTTGAGGAACTGATCTACGGCATGATGCTGCCTTCCAGCAATGAGTGCGCACTTATGCTCGCGGAACACATAGCCGGAAGTGAGGAAGCCTATGTGGGCAGGATGAATGAGAAGGCCATGGAGATAGGACTGTCCGAGAGTACGAGATACTATAACTGTCACGGGCTCCCCGTATTCTCTGACGATATTGCCACATCCAAGCTGCAGAATCAGATGTCGGCTAAGGATATGTTCATACTGGCATCATATATGCTTGCGGTCTATCCCCAGGTGACGGATATCACATCCACAATGGAGTATAAGATCGTATCCAAGGACATAACGGTCAAAAATCTCAACCCCATGCTCTATAATATCCCCGGTGCCATAGGACTTAAGACGGGCACCACCAATATGGCGGGATACAGTCTCGTATCTGCCGTGAGGCTTAAGGATGCCTCTGATATAGAGCATGTGATAGTTGCGGTAGAATTCGGTGCAGAGGATGTGACGACACGTAATGAGATGTCTGAGATGCTCTTAAGATACGGAATGGATAAAGCATCTAAAGGCTCTTCTTCGGGTAAGAATACGGTGAAGCTTAAAGACGGAGAGAACATGCCGGCAAGTGCGGAAGCACTTGTGAGATTACTTATCAAAGCGGCAGATAACAGGTGAGGTCAGATATGGAGATAGAGAAAAAGTATACCATCAAAGAACTTCCCGATCTTAAGGGATATGACAGTCATAGGATAGAACAGGCATATATCAACCGTAAGCCGACTCTGAGGATACGAAGACAGGATGATGAGTATTACTTCACATATAAGGGCGATGGTCTCATGGCCAGAGATGAGTATAATCTTCCCCTTAATGAGGAGGCGTACTATCATCTTAAGGATAAGGCAGACGGGAAGATCATAGTTAAGACAAGGTATCTCATCCCGTATGAGGGATATACGATAGAGCTTGATGTGTTCGAAGGAGATCTGGCTCCGCTTATCATAGCGGAGGTGGAGTTTACGACGATCAAAGAGGCGGAAGACTTCGTGCCGCCTGAGTGGTTTGATAAGGATGTCACACAGGATCCGGAATATCAGAATTCCAATTTAAGCCGTTAGGAGAATAACAAATGCTGAAGGTATTTTTGGCGGAAGATGAATATGTGGTAAGGGAAGGGATCAAGAACAATATCGACTGGGCAGCCCACGGATATGAATTCTGCGGTGAGGCATCGGATGGTGAGCTTGCATTTCCCATGATACAGAGACTTAAGCCCGATATAGTCATAACGGATATCAAGATGCCATTCATGGACGGTCTGGAATTAAGCCGTATGATCAAGAAGGAATTCCCCTGGATAGAGATAGTGATACTCTCGGGTTATGCGGAATTCGATTATGCCAAGGAGGCCATATCCATAGGGGTGGCACATTACCTGACCAAGCCCATAAGCGGGGATGAACTGCTTAAGGAGATCGATGAACTGTCCGGTAAGATAGAGGAGAAGAAGCAGGAGCTTAAGCTTAAGGAAAAGTATATTCAGGAGATGGCAGAGAACTATGATGAGGACAGAAGGAAGCTGTTCCAGCACATGGTTTTGGGAGATATGAGCGTTGCAGAGCTTAATGAGCTTGCTAAGGGACTTGAGATGGATATAATGGCAGGATGCTACAATATAATCCTTATGCAGCTTCTGTCCAGTCATCACAGTGAAGCGGAATATTCGGGAAGCGTGGTCGCCCTGTATGAACAGACGGAGGAGCTTGCGCTTAAGTCAGATGCGGTTGTTTTTGACAGGAATCTGGAGGGGAAAGCCATACTGCTCAAGGCAGATACACTTGAAGAGCTTGATGTGATACAGGAGGATCTTATAGATAAGATAAAAGGGCTTCTGGGAGATTACGTGCATGTAAGCTACTATGGCGGGGTAGGAACGCCAGTGGGCAGGCTTACGGAGATACCGAGGGCTTATGAGACTGCGGCACATGCATATGCACACAGGTATTTTACGGATAGGAGCGAGTTCAAGCATTATTCTGAGCTTGAGAGGATAGACAACGCTCCGGACGAAGAATTCAGCATAAGCAGTGTGGATCCGAGAGAGATCGACAGGAACAGGGTGACGGAATTCCTGCGTAAGGGCGGACAGGGGGAGACAGAGTTCTTCTTAGAGGAATTCTTCGGCAATATCGGAGAGAGTGCGCTTAAGTCCAATATCTTCAGACAGTACCTGGCTATGGATGTATATTTTGCGGTGGGAGCATTCCTTGAAAGCCTGGGACACGACAGGAGTGAGGTGGAAACCTTCAATCCTGCGGGTGGGGATATAGATGATATTGACAGTACTGTCACATATCTTACGGATATCATCGACAGGGCCATCGACATAAGGGACAGCAGCGCCAGCAATAAGTACAATGCGGTCATAGAAGAGGTGAAGAGCTATATAGATGCCAATTACGGTGATGAGGAGCTGTCGCTTAATAAGCTTGCGAGTCACGTTAATTTTTCACCCAATCATCTGAGTATGATATTCAGCGCACAGACGGGAATGACCTTCATCAGATACCTTACGGATCTGCGTATGAATAAGGCTATGGAGCTTCTAAGATGTACATCCAAAAGGAGTGTTGATATAAGCGCTGAGGTGGGGTATAAGGACCCGCATTACTTCTCATATCTGTTCAAGAAGACTGTGGGGATGACACCTACCCAGTACAGGACGGATGCGGAAGGACATGCGGATACTCATTAAGGATCGGGGAGAGGATATGGCAGGCAGGATAGAGAAAGCCATTAATAATATAGGGCTTGCAGGCAGGATCAGATATTCATATATCATAGTTCTTGCGCCCATAATAGCTTTTATGGGCTTTTGTCTTGTGACATTGTGGAATCAGAACCTAAGATATGACAGGGTGATAGACGCAGCCGGAAGAGCCAGCAGTTTCAGCCTGGATTTTAAGAATGACTTCGATTACGAGACATATCTTGTGATAGTCGAAAGCAAATCCTTTGAGGATTCGCAGCTACGGAGTATGTTAAGCGAAGCCACTCTTGTGGTGGATTCCTTAAGTCAGGATGTGGAGCTTAGGAGTGACAATGAGAGAAGACTTGAGGATATCCGTAAATACCTGCGTAATCTCGGAATCTATACCGACAGGATAGAGGCCAATCTCAAGGCCGGTGACAGGTATGAGGACAATATCGAGATATGGGAGAATGATGTTCAGATCGTGACTGCACTGGTGCGTGAGACCATACTGCAGTTCATATACTATGAGATACAGGATATGCAGAATGTGCGTAATGAGATGAATGAATTCTACGCGAAGGTTTTCTCATATGCAGTTCTGGCATCTGTAGTCATAGGCTTTTTGGTGATACTCATATCTTATTCCGTATCGCAATCCATAACACGTCCCGTCAGGGAATTGAGTAAGGTGACGGAGCAGGTGGCCAGAGGAGACTTAAGTGTCAGGGCCAATGCCAATGTGGGAGCGGAGATCGGAGTCTTAGGAAGATCACTTAATGAGATGATAGACCAGATTAATAAGCTCCTAGAGCAGGTCAAGGGTGAGCAGGAGAGCTTAAGGAAAGCGGAACTTGAGCTGTTACAGTCACAGATCAATCCGCATTTTCTCTATAATACACTTGATACCATAGTATGGCTTGCAGAGGCGGGTGACAGAGCCCAGGTAGTGAATATGGTGGGAAGTCTGTCGGATTTTTTCAGAACCTCTCTCGGACAGGGCAGGGAAGTGGTGACTATAAGGGATGAGCTTAAGCATGTGATGAGTTATCTTGAGATACAGCAGGTAAGATATCAGGATATACTTGAGTATTCGGTCAATGTGCCGGAGGAGCTGTACGAATCGAGCATACCCAAGATCACATTACAGCCTCTTGTGGAGAATGCTCTCTATCACGGTATCAAGAATAAGAGGGGTAAGGGTAAGATCGTGATAACCGGAGTGAGGGAGAGTAACTGTATCTATCTGTATATAGAAGATAACGGTATAGGTATGAAAAAGGAGAGACTTGCTCAGATCAACCAATGTATCAATTCGGATAATATTACCGCAGATAAGGATAAGGGACAGGACGACCGAGGCGGTGAGATATTCGGCTTATCCAACGTCAATGAACGTATCAGGCTTAAGTTCGGAACCAGATACGGAATCCATCTTGACAGTGTGTACGGCGAGGGCACCAAAGTCACGGTATTACTTCCTTTTTGAAAAAAATCAAACCAAATAATAAAAAAATGAAACGTTTAACCGCCTGACGATAAAAAATCAAAACATCCGGTGATTTTTCTTTATTTATTCCTTGAATAACTTGGAATATGATAGGACTATCAAAGGAATAGGCCTTTGAGGATCATTTTTCAAAATAGGAGAGAGAATTATGAAGAAGAAAGTTTTAGCAGCAGTCCTTGCAGCCACAATGGTTCTCGGACTCACAGCATGTGGAAGCGCAGCAGCAGACACAGCAGCAGCACCTGCAGCACCCGCTAAGGAAGAAGCAGCACCTGCAGCAGACACAGCAGCAGCTCCCGCAGCAGATGCAGGCGGAGATCTTATCAAGGTTGGTATCATCAATAACGATCCTAACGAGTCAGGATATCGTACAGCTAATGATAAGGACCTTAAGGAGACATTCTGTGAGGCTAACGGTTACGAAGCATCTTTCGCATACAGCCTTAAGAATGACGAGCAGATAACAGCAGCTCAGAAGTTCATCCAGGACGGTGTTGATTACCTCCTTCTTTCTGCGGCTGATACATCAGGATGGGATTCAGTGCTTAAGGATGCACAGGATGCAGGTATCCAGGTAATACTCTTTGACCGTACGATCGATGCAGATCCCAGCCTTTACGCAGCTTCAATCGTATCTGATATGGATAAGGAAGGCGAGACAGCAGTTAATTGGCTCGCAGGCCAGAACCTCGATGAGTACAATGTGATCCACATCCAGGGTGTTATGGGTTCAGCAGCTCAGAAGGGACGTTCAGGTGCTCTTGATGCCAAGGTGGCAGCAGAAGCTAACTGGAACATCGTTACACAGCAGACAGCAGAGTGGAATGCTGAGACAGCTCAGCAGATCGTTCAGTCTGTTATAGATGCAGGCACACCTTTCAACGTAATCTATGCAGAGAACGACGATATGGCTAAGGGCGCTGTAGCAGCTCTTGATGCAGCCAATATCTCACACGGTGTTGGCAAGGATGTCATCGTAATGGGCTTCGACTGCAACAAGTGGGCACTTGAAGAGCTCCTTGCTCAGAACTGGAACTATGATGGTCAGTGTAATCCTTTCCAGTCTTCATACATCGATCAGGTTATCAAGACTCTTCAGAACGGCGGTTCAATCGGTGAGAAGACGATTATCATGGATGAGAAGGGCTTCGACGCTTCTACAATAACACAGGCAGATGTTGATCAGTACGGTATCTGATAGCGGATTGTGATACAGATATAAAATAAGCAATAATTGTGTAAAAATATGCGGCATAGGTGTCGGAAAAGTTAATATGATCTGATGCTTATGCCGTATTTTGAGGTATTGGAGGAAGACACACGATGGAGAATAACGCTCTGCTTTCTTTGCGGGGAATATACAAAAGCTTCCCCGGCGTAAAGGCTTTGCAGGATGTTGATTTCACCCTAAGGAAAGGCGAGATACATGCACTTATGGGTGAGAACGGTGCAGGTAAATCCACGCTCATCAAGGTCCTTACGGGAGTATATACCAAGGATGAGGGAGAGATTAAGTTAGACGGTAAGGAAGTGACTATCAAGTCGCCTGAGGATGCCCAGCATGCAGGTATAAGTACCGTGTATCAGGAGATCACTCTCTGTCCCAATCTCTCGGTTGCTGAGAACATGTACATCGGTCGCTCGGATGATGTGCTTCAGAACTGGAAGAAAATGAATGAGGGTGCAGGCAGGATGCTTAAGTCCTTAGATATCCCGGCCAAGCCCACACAGCAGCTTGGAAGCTGTTCCATAGCCGTGCAGCAGATGGTTGCCATAGCGAGAGCCGTGGACATGGACTGTAAGGTGCTTATATTGGATGAGCCCACATCATCTCTGGATGATCAGGAGGTTCAGAAGCTTTTTAAGCTCATGCGCGATCTTAAGGGAAGAGGTGTGGGTATCATATTCGTAACGCACTTCTTAGATCAGGTGTATGAGGTATGTGACAGGATAACCGTCTTAAGAGACGGTAGATTTGTTGGTGAATATGAGATCAAGGATCTGCCGAGAGTTCAGCTTGTATCCAAGATGCTTGGTAAGGAACTGGACGATCTGTCAGATATTAAGTCGGATGTAGCCACATCTGCCATAGATGAGGAGGAGACTCCCGTATTCGAGGCACAGGGTCTTGCTTCTACAGAGGGTATCAAGCCTTTTGACTTCAACATACATAAAGGCGAAGTTAACGGATTCACGGGTCTTCTTGGTTCGGGAAGAAGTGAATGCGTAAGAGCAATCTTCGGTGCTGACAGGGTAATATCCGGTAGCGTTAAGAAGAACGGTAAGACCGTGAAGATACACAAGCCCATAGATGCCATGAAGAACGGTATCGGCTATCTTCCCGAGGACCGCAAGGTGGACGGGATCGTGGGCGATCTGTCGGTGCGTGAGAATATAATCCTTGCGCTGCAGGTGATGAAGGGATTCTTCAAGCCCTTCTCCAAGGCAGAGGCTAATGCTTTTGCGGATGAATACATCAAGGCGCTCAATATCAAGACAGCTTCGGCCGATACACCCATCAAGTCACTCTCGGGTGGCAACCAGCAGAAGTGTATACTTGCAAGGTGGCTACTGACACATCCCGATTATCTGATACTTGATGAGCCCACCAGAGGTATCGACGTAGGAACCAAGGTGGATATACAGAAGCTTGTTCTTAAGCTTGCAAGTGAGGGAATGAGCATAACCTTCATCTCTTCCGAGACGGATGAGATGTTAAGAACGTGTTCGCGACTCATAGTCATGAGGGACAGAAGGGTTGTGGGCGAACTTAAGGGTGAGGATCTGACCCAGAACAAGATCATGAATACTATAGCCGGAGGTGAGGAAGAATAATGAGTAAATTACTTAAGAATCAGATATTTATTCCCATAGCGGCTCTGTTACTGTTACTGCTCTTTAACCTCATAGCAGATCCTACATTCTTCAGGATCACCCTGGGGGTCAACAGTGACGGCAACCCTGTTTTGTCGGGACCCATCATAACCATTATCAATAACGGCTCTGAGCTTGCGATCCTCGCAATAGGTATGACGCTTGTGACTGCTGCATCGGGCGGACAGGATATAAGTGTCGGTGCGGCGATAGCCATAGCCGGTTCCACGATCTTAAGAGTTCTGTGCGGAACAAATACAAGACCCGACACATTAAGGACTCCGATATTCGTTGCATTCATCATAGGATGCCTTGTGGCAATGGCCTTCGGAGCATTCAATGGATTGCTCGTATCGATATTCAAGATACAGCCCATGGTAGCGACGCTTATTCTCTATACGGCGGGTCGTTCCATAGCCGCATGGATCAATAATAACGAGCTTCCTATCATAAGCGATCCGAAGTTTTCTTATTACGGCGGCTTCATACCGGGAATACCGATACCCACGCCATTCTTCATAGCCATGGCATGTGTGGTGATCATATTCTTAGTGCTTAAGTTCACGAATCTCGGACTGTACACACAGGCAGTTGGTATCAATGAGAGTTCATCAAGACTTAACGGTATCAATCCCGTATTCATCAAGTGGCTTACATTTGTCATCCTTGGAGCATGTGTGGCCGTAGCGGCACTTATCAAGGTAAGCCGTCTGTCATCCATCAACTATTCGGTTATAGCCAAGGATATAGAGATGGATGCGATCTTAGCGGTTGCCCTTGGAGGCAATGCTTTAAGCGGCGGTAAGTTCAATATGGCGGCATCCATAATAGGTGCCTTCGTTATACAGACGCTTACAACCACACTCTTTAAGTACAATGTACCTTCAGATGCGCTTCCGGCATACAAGGCAATAGTTGTCATACTGCTTGTTGTGATAAGTGCACCTACTTTCAGAGAGTTTATGACAAAAGTCGTGAGCAAACTTAAGAACGGTAAGAAGAAGGAGGTAGCAAATGTCTAAGATAACATCCAAGATCAAGAATATGACAGATACCAATCTTTTACTTACGATCACGATAGTAGTGTTCTTCTTAATGTACATAGGAGCGATAGTCTTTCAGGGTAAAGGCTTCTTAAAGCCGCAGACATTCTTCAATATTCTGAATGCCAATGCAGCACTCATAATCCTCTCATGCGGTATGAGTCTCGTGATGATAACCGGAGGGATAGATATCTCGGTCGGCGGTGTGACGGCACTTGTTAGTATGTGCTGTGCGGTGTACCTTGATTATAAGGGCGGTAACGTAGCTGTATCAATGTTAATAGCCATCCTCATAGGACTTGCATATGGTATTGTGCAGGGCTTCCTGGTGGCGTATCTTGATATACAGCCCTTTATAGTGTCTCTTGCCGGTATGTTCTTCGCAAGAGGTATGACGACAATCGTTAATACCAATCCCTTTAATGTGGCCAATGAACAGTTCGTTGCACTTAAGGATACAAGAATAATCGTACCCGGAATGGGTTCTGTCAATAAGCTTGGCAAATATGTCAATGCTTATGTGGAGATAGGCGTGATAGTGGCTCTCGTCGTAGTCATCATCATGTTCTGCATGCTTCGCTGGACGAAGCTTGGAAGAAGCTTCTATGCAGTTGGCGGCAATAAGCAGAGCGCACTTATGTTGGGTATCAATGTCAAAAAGACCAAGTTCTTATCTCATGTGATCTGTTCACTTTTAGCAGGTATAGGCGGATATGTGTATTTCCTCCATGTAGGAAGCGGTGCGGTAACACATGCACAGGGAGCTGAGATGAACGCCATCGCATCCTCCATAATCGGTGGTACGATGCTTACAGGCGGTGTCGGTAATGTCATCGGCACATTCTTCGGAGTGCTTTCACTCAGTACCATACAGAATATCGTATCCAGCGCAGGACTTGATCAGGCATGGTGGACAGGTATAACCATCGCAGCCATGCTATGTATCTTCCTTGTGGTACAGTCTGTTGTTATGGCACGTAAGAAGAGCGCGGTCAAGAAATAACAGCTACAGATAAAAGCTATAGAGTTATATTGGAGTGATAGTGTGATATTGAAGTGATAGTGCAATATCACTCGCATCACGCTGGATGCCAACAAATTACAGGCCTGTGACGAAGTGATATTGATTTTCGTGTTTTTGCAGTAGAAAAGTTTTCCAAACGATTAAACGACCAAACGAACAGTCTTCCGGTTGACATAAATCAATTAATTGCAATAATTTCAATATTTAATGTGCTAAATACTTGCAAGTTAGAGAGAAAGGACTTACCTTTGCACCGTGTTTTTCATAGTATTAGATTTAAGGTTAACAAGGTTGGAGTACGGCGGTACTCCTTTTTTTTGTAAAAATACTTGCGTGAATAAAAAAAATCAACTAATTTTGCAATCTAAAGTTAATTGTTTTATTCATTTTAAATCTAAAGTAATATGAAAAAGTATTTAGCAGAACTGATTGGCACATTTGTGCTTACTTTGCTCGGCTGTGGAACAGCCGTCAGTTTGAACTGTGGCGTTGACGCCGCATCAGTAGTTGGAACCGCCATTGCCTTCGGTCTGGCAGTCGTTGCCATGGCCTATACCATCGGCGGTATTTCGGGTTGCCACATCAATCCCGCCATCACCACGGGTGTATTCCTGAGCGGAAGAATGAGCGGAAAAGATGCCTGCGGCTATATCATCGCCCAGGTGATTGGAGCCATCATCGCTGCTGCCGTGCTGGCCCTCATGGTTTCAACCTCTCCTGGTCTTGCTGAAGGAACCACCACCGGAGCCAATGCCTGTGCAGCCGGCCAGACCAACGGTCTGATTGTTGAGATTGTGCTCACCTGCATCTTCGTGCTCGTGGTGCTCGGTGCTACTGCCAAGACCAATGGTGCCACCAACAACTTTGCCGGACTGGCCATCGGTCTGAGCCTTATTCTTAT
>CAJONG010000061.1 GCA_905235845.1 uncultured Lachnospiraceae bacterium | reverse complement strand
ATAGGTATATCCAGAAGCAGAGCATGAATTCCGGTAACAGTATGGTAGAGGTAGCCCGTTACATACTTGAATCCGATTATGAATAAGTGTTGCGGTGAGAATGGGATAGGACAGAGTGAGCCGCAACAGGGAGTGAGGCGACTATGAAGATAGAATTCACTAAGATGCACGGATGCGGTAATGACTATGTATATATTGACGGAGAGAGATTTCACATAGATGATGACAGAAAGCCTGATATCGTAAGGTTCATAAGCGACAGGCACAAAGGCGTGGGCTCCGATGGTGTCATATTCATCAACCCGTCCGATGAGGCGGATTATGAGATGGATATGTATAATTCGGACGGAAGCAGATCGGAGATGTGCGGCAATGGTATAAGGTGTGTGGCCAAGTATGTGTATGATAAGGGCAAGACGGATAAAAGAACACTTGATATTATAAGTCATGGCAAGATAAAACACATAGAACTGGGGACGGACAGGGATGGCATCACAATGGTTAAGGTTGATATGGGTGAGCCGATATTAAATCCTGAATTAATACCTGTCAATATTTCCATGCTCGATCCCTCATATGTGATGTATGGGGGAGATGTACAGTCCATGACAGATGAGGCAGATGATGCGGATAAGGTAGACGAGACATCTAAGACAGATAGCGCAGATAAGGCGGATACTGCCGGGAATGCCAAAGCAACAGCGGTGAGAATGTTCCCTGTCACGGCAGACGGGGCAGAATACAAGGTTACCTGCATATCCATGGGCAATCCTCATGCCATCATATATGTAGATGATACGGCCGGGACTGATGTGGACGGAACCGGAAGTATCCTTGAGAAGCATCCTTTTTTCCCGAACAGGACCAATGTGGAGTTTGTGCAGAATATAGACAGGACACATGTGAAGATGCGCGTGTGGGAGAGAGGCACGGGTGAAACTCTGGCCTGCGGTACGGGATGCTGTGCCCTTACCGTTGCGGGAGTGTTAAACGGCCTGTATGACAGGGATACGGATATGGATATAGAGGTGCGGGGCGGTCATATAATCGTGAATTATTCATCGGACGGACATGTATATATGACGGGACCCGCCCAGACTGTATATGAAGGAACCATCGGGATTAAATAAAGGAGATGTAAGACTATGACAGAGATCAATCATGATTATACCAAGCTTAAGAGCAGTTATCTTTTTAGCACGATAGCGGGCAGAGTTAAGGTATACGAAGAGAGTCATCCCGAAGCGGATATCATAAGGCTTGGGATAGGGGATGTCACAAGACCCCTTACTCCCACGATAATTAAGGCCATGCACAAGGCTGTGGATGAGATGGCGGATGGCGCAACATTCAGAGGATATGCGCCGGATCTCGGATATGAATTCTTAAGAAATGCCATTGCGCAAAATGATTACAGAGACAGGGGAATGGACATATCGGATGATGAGATATTCGTTTCCGACGGAGCCAAGTCCGACTCCGGCAATATTCAGGAGATATTCGGCAGAGACAATACAGTGGCGGTATGTGACCCTGTATATCCCGTATATGTGGATACCAATGTCATGGCGGGAAGAGCGGGCGAATATGATGATGCTACAGGCTGCTGGAGTAATATAGTATATATGCCATGCCTTAAGGAGAATGGCTTTGTACCGCTACTTCCAAGTGGGTTAAGTTCAGGCAATGCCTTCAAAGCTCCGGATATCATCTATCTGTGCTTCCCCAACAATCCCACGGGAGCAGTGCTTGATAAGGCTAAGCTACAGAAGTTCGTTGATTTTGCCAATGCTCATGGCTCGGTGATAATATATGATGCAGCGTATGAGGGCTATATAAGAGAAGAGGGGATACCTCACAGTATATATGAATGCGAAGGGGCGAGAAGCTGCGCTATAGAGCTTAGGAGCTTTTCGAAAAATGCCGGTTTCACGGGAGTGAGACTTGGATTTAGCGTGATACCAAAGGAGCTTAAGAGAGAGGGAGTATCCTTACATTCCCTCTGGGCCAGAAGACATGGGACCAAGTATAACGGAGCGCCCTATATAGTACAGAGAGCCGGAGAAGCAGTGTACTCTTCGGAAGGTAAGAAGGAGATAAAGGGGCTTATCGATTACTATATGGACAATGCGGCCTATATTCTTAACGGACTTAAAAAAGCGGGATATAATGTATCCGGCGGAGTCAACGCACCGTATATATGGCTTGAGACTCCGAAGGGCTTAAGCAGTTGGGATTTCTTCGACCTTCTGCTTGATAAAGCGAGAGTGGTGGGAACTCCCGGTGTAGGATTCGGTCCCCACGGTGAAGGATACTTAAGACTTACGGCCTTCGGTGATAAAAAGCGCACTGAACAGGCGGTTGACAGGATAGCATCCATATGATGCGGGATATGATAATGTTATATGATAAAGTCAAGAGGGAGTCGGTATATACCGGCTCCCTCTCTTAAGAGAAAAATGACTTTATGTCCTACATTGCTGTGGGATGACTTATGCGAATGTCCTGTAATAAGCCTCAAGAAACGCTTCCAATTCCGCTATGATCTTCTTCATATCCGTTACCTCCTTCAATACGTGTGAATCCGTCTTCTGCTTCGCTCCTATCAGTTGATATCAACTTTTGTATCCTTTTGTGTTCTTTCCTTCATCTGAGTTAAGGATAACATCTTGAAAAGCCATTGTAAAATACATATAATAATAGGTGAGCCATACCTTTTGGGTATATAATAACAGGTATTGAAAAAGGCAGGAGACTGATATAATGGAACTCAGACATATAAGGTATTTTTTGGCGGTCGCCGAGGAAGGAAGCTTCACCAAAGCATCCGAGCTTCTAAGCATGGCACAGCCGCCCTTAAGCCGTCAGATAAGAGATTTGGAGGAGGAACTGGGAAGCCCTCTTTTTATCAGGAAGGCCAGAGGCCTTACTCTTACCGAGGAGGGTGAGAGATTCCTACAGTATGCACAGAGGATCAGGGAGTTAGCAGATCAGTCCGTAGAGGATATAAAGGAGATGAGTAAGGGGCTTACGGGCGTACTCTATCTCGCCACCATAGAGGGTTATGCACCGGCTATCTTCGCAGGCTGGATATCGGACTTTATAAAGGAATATCCATATGTGGGATATGAGCTGTGGAACGGCAATACCGATGATGTGGTCAAACGCATACAGACAGGTCTGAGTGAGATAGCCATAATTACTGCACCATATGATGAAGAGGGTCTTGACGGACGGATCATATATAAGGAGCCATGGGTTGCCATGATACCGAAGGATCATCCGTTATCAAAAGGGGAAAAGGACTTCATTGATCTTAAGGAGTTAGCTCCCTTTAATCTTATAATACCGTCGAGGCAGTCAAGACGACAGGAGATCGAGAACTGGTTTGCTCCGCTTGGAATAACCCCTAAGATCACATGCAGGATAGCCCATATGCTCAATGCCTATGAGCTTACGGCAGCAGGCGTTGGTATAGCCATATATCCGGCATCCGTAGCAAGGTATTTGAATGATAAGGTCTGCATTAAGCGTATAGCTAATCCTGATGTAACAGCCACATATGTACTCGTAAGAAGTACGGAGCGTAAGCTTTCGAAGCTTGCAGAGGTGTTCTGGGATAGTATAACCGGGGCTTGTGATCAGGGTAATGCTTAGTCCGACCTGTGTAGATAAATTGTCACGATGTGGAAGATTGGTGTAAAATGGATACCGGTATGAAAGAGATGTCACACGCTTTTTTTGAGAATAAGGACTGTGAATATTATCCATGTCATAAGGGAGTCGATGAGATCAACTGCCTGTTCTGCTACTGCCCCTTATATAACCTTGCAGACTGCCCGGGCAATCCTTCTTATAAGGAAAAGGACGGCAGGATCATAAAGGTATGTACGAACTGCATATTCCCCCATAAGAGGGAGAATTATAAGAAGGTGACTGAGGCGGTTAAAAAAAGATATACCAAAGGACAGGACACGGGAGAAAAGCGGGCCTTATTACCCAGAGTCATGCTTGCGGGAACGGGAAGCGGAACCGGCAAGACTCTGATATCATCCGCTATCATGAGGATCTGCACACAAAGAGGACTTAAGGTGGCACCCTTTAAGTGCGGTCCTGATTATATAGACCCAATGTATCACAGGCTTGCTACAGGCTATGGAATGCAGGCGATGGATGAGGATGGCAATATCGCACCGGGAGGTAATCTCGACACTTTTTTTACGGACAGGGATACCACGATAAGACTTCTGTATGAGGGAATGCTAATACCGGATGATAAGAGCCTGGACGGGGGTACCGGTATCGATGCTCCTTTCGCCGTAACAGGCGGAGGGCTTGCCGATATCGCTGTGATAGAAGGCGTGATGGGGCTGTATGACGGTCTCGGAGGTACTAAGGCTGAAGGCTCGTCATATGATGTGGCCGCTGTTACGAATACTCCGATAATACTGATAGTTGACGGCAAAGGTGCGGGACGCTCCGTAGCCGCCACCATCAAAGGCTTCCTTGAATATGATACAAAGGGGCTTATCAAAGGAGTTATACTTAACAGGGTAAGTCCCATGTACTTTGAAAGGCTTAAGGCTATCATCGAGGGAGAACTTGGAATAAGGGTAGCAGGATATGTGCCCTATGATGAGAGACTGACTATAGGAAGCAGGCATCTTGGGCTTATCACGCCTGATACGGTAGATCATGCTGATACAGAGGCTTCGGATAAAAGCAAGGAGTACGCGGAATATCCCGAAGGTGTATGCGATGTATACCATATAGCAGATGCGGCCGCAGATATAATGATACAGAGCATAGATATGGATATCGTTACGGATATAGCGCATAGAGCGGGCGGACTTAACGCTAAAGCATATGACCGTAGCCTTGAAGTGAGTCTGACAGGCAAAAGGGCAGCGATAAAAAGCCTTGCGGTTGCGATGGATGAAGCCTTCTGCTTCTATTACAGGGAGAATCTGCGTATGCTTAGAGACAGCGGGATTAAGCTTATACCCTTCAGTCCCGTTCACGACAGCGCTATTCCAAAAGGAGCAGACGGACTTTTGCTTGGAGGCGGATATCCCGAAGAATATCTTAAGGAGCTGTCGGATAATAAGTCTATGAGGGACAGTGTCAGAAAATTCATGGAAGATGGCGGCTATATCATCGCAGAGTGCGGCGGATTCATGTATCTGCATGAGAAGATAGGAGATAAGGAAGGGAAGCTGTATGATATGGCAGGAGTGCTTCCCGGAATATGTGAATGGACGGGGAAGCTTGTAAGGTTCGGATATATAGAGCTTAACGGCAGTGGTATTAAGGCTAAAGGACATGAATTCCACTATTATGACAGCAGTGCTAACGGAGAGGATATAGGGGTCATTAAGGCCGGCAACGGAAGAGAGTACAGGGCAATGTATGATAATGACAGCATGCTTGCTGGATTCCCACATCTGTATTATCCTTCCTGTGTAAGGTAATATATGGGCGTGCCGGGTAAAAGACCTTGACTTTTTCCGCATATAGACCGATAATACATTCAAATCAATATTAAAGCGTTGACGAGGACAGTAGCCTTAAGGAAGGTGCAAGAGAGGGATGCCACAGGCTGGAAGCATTCTGACCGGAACTGGGGTGAAGACCACCTCCGAGCGGCCCCAATACGGCCCGTAAGCCTGCGTTAAAGGCAATTAAGAGGTTCGTCCGACAGGATGAGCAATATGGGTGGAACCGCGGTAGATGATATCGTCCCATACACAGACAAAGTTGTGTATGGGACTTTTTATTCCATACATAATGGGTTTGGAAGCACGATCATAATACAGAAGTGCGTGAAAAAATGGTTTTGTGTTATGATCCGGGTTCGGTGAACAGGAGGTAATACTATGAGTACGATAATGATGACAGACGGACAGATCATCGAAGGCGAATCGGCTGAGGGCTTGAAGGTCATAAGGCATACATGTTCGCATGTGCTTGCAGAGGCGGTCAAGAGACTTTATCCGAATGCGAAGCTTGCGATCGGACCAGCTATCGATGACGGATTCTATTATGATTTTGATGTGGATGCTCCGTTCTCAAGGGAGGATCTGGATGCCCTTGAGGCAGAGATGAAGAAGATAATCAAGGAAGGCAATAAGCTTGAGAGATTCGAGCTTCCGAGGGAGGAGGCCATCAAGTTCATGGAGGATCGTAATGAGCCCTATAAGGTTGAACTTATACGCGACCTTCCTGAGGACGCGGTCATAAGCTTCTACTCTCAGGGTGAGGGATTCACGGATCTCTGTGCGGGACCGCATCTGTCAAGCACCAGGGCTATCAAAGCATTTAAGCTTATCTCTTCTTCTATGGCATATTGGAGAGGTGATTCGAATAAGGCAAGGCTTCAGCGTATATACGGAACAGCCTATACCAATAAGGAGGATCTGAATGCGCACATGGCACGTCTTGAGGATATCAAGATGCGTGACCATAACAGGCTGGGACGAGAGATGGAACTTTTTACGACGGTTGATGTCATCGGTCAGGGACTTCCGCTTATCATGCCCAAGGGTACGAAGATGATCCAGAAGCTCCAGAGATGGATAGAGGATCTGGAGGACAGAGAGTGGGGGTATGTCAGGACAAGGACTCCTTATATGGCCAAGTCCAATCTTTATAAGCTCTCAGACCACTGGTTCCATTATAAGGACGGTATGTTCGTGCTCAATGATGATCTGATGACTGAGGAAGATGCGCTTGAGGATCAGAAGCTTTACAGTGATCCCAATTTTGCGATGAAGAATGCACAGGAGCATGTTTATACTGATGATAAAGGCAGAGAGGTAATGGCGCTTCGTCCCATGACCTGTCCTTTCCAGTATTTCGTGTATAAGGCTAAGCAGCACAGTTACAGGGATCTTCCCTACAGGATGGGTGAGACCTCGACACTGTTCAGGAACGAGGATTCGGGCGAGATGCACGGTCTTACGAGAGTAAGGCAGTTCACGATCTCAGAGGGACATCTTATCTGTACTCCCGATCAGATCGCTGATGAGTTCAAAAACTGCGTAAAACTGGCTAAATACTGCTTGACAACCCTCGGTCTTCAAGACGAGGTAACCTATCGTATGAGTAAGTGGGATCCCAATGATCCCAGTAAATACATGGGCACTGCCGCAGACTGGGATATCGTACAGGATAAGATGCGTAATATCTTAGATGACATCGGACTTGACTATACGGAGGCAGACGGTGAGGCTGCATTCTACGGACCGAAGCTTGATATCCAGGCCAAGAACGTATATGGCAAGGAGGATACGATGATCACTATCCAGTTGGATATGTTCTTAGCCGAGAGATATGACATGTACTATATAGATGAGAACGGCGATAAGAAGCGCCCCTACATCATACACCGTACATCAATGGGTTGTTATGAGAGGACGCTGGCATGGCTTATCGAGCACTATGCCGGCAAGTTCCCGACATGGATGTGCGCGGAGCAGGTAAGAGTACTGCCTATCTCTGATAAGTTTGAAGGCTATGCCGAGAAGGTAAGGGCTGATCTTAATGCCGCAGGTATCGATGTAACGGTGGATAATCGCTCTGAGAAGATCGGTTATAAGATCAGAGAAGCCAGAATGGATAAGCTTCCTTATATGCTGATAGTCGGTGAGCAGGAGGAGACAGCAGGTCTTGTATCCGTAAGGTCGAGATTCGAGGGTAACGAGGGCCAGAAGCCTCTTGATGAGTTCAAGACTCAGATACTTAAGGAGATCGCTACCAAGGAGATCAGGGTCGAGCTTCCGGAGGATCAGAAGAAAAGATAAGGTTTCGCAGAGCGAAACGCCTGCTAAACGTCTAAAAAGTTGTTGACACGTATATGATTACTGTGTTATATTAGCCAAGGTCGCTTAATAAGTGACCGACAACAAGCAGAGTATCCACTCTCGCCTGCATGCGCCGTTAGGCAGCTAACAGGTACAGACAGTAAGAACATGGCAGTCGTTTATGTCTCTTGTGTGGAGACGGTTCGGCGCATATGTAGGTTACTAACGGTGGATGACTTGTGAGTTGTCCACCTTTTCTTATGCGGATGTTCTGTGTAAGGAATGTCAGCCGGGAGTATCCGGCAGGAACGGTTTTATTCAATAGGGAGGGTACAAAGATTAGCGATTTATTCATCAATGAACAGATTAGGGACAAGGAAGTACGAGTTATCGGTGCAGATGGAGAGCAGTTGGGTATCATGTCTTCTAAGGAAGCGCTTGCACTTGCGGAAGAAGCTGAACTGGATCTGGTCAAGATAGCGCCGACGGCGAAGCCGCCCGTGTGTAAGATCGTAGATTACGGTAAGTACAAATACGATCAGATGCGCAAGGAGAAAGAATCCAAGAAGAAACAGCATGTTGTGGAGATCAAGGAGATCAGGCTTTCACCCAATATTGATTCCAATGACCTTAATACCAAGATCAATGCGGCCAAGAAGTTCTTAACCAAGGGCGACAGAGTTAAGGTGACACTTCGCTTCAGAGGCCGTGAGATGGCTCATATGGCTAACAGTAAGCATATTCTGGATGATTTCGCGTTGGCCCTTGAAGAGATAGCTACTATTGAGAAGGCTCCTAAGGTAGAAGGCAGGAGCATGACCATGTTTTTGACAGGTAAGAAATAAAATTATAGGAGGATTTAATTATGCCTAAGATGAAGACTAAGAGAGCCGCAGCTAAGAGATTCAAGCTGACGGGTAATGGAAAGCTTAAGAGAAACAAGGCTTACAAACGCCATATCCTGACGAAGAAGACAACAAAGAACAAGAGGAATCTCCGTAAGGCGGCGATGACCGATTCTACGAATGTAAAGAACATGAAGAAGATTCTTCCGTATCTCTAAGATACATTTGCTAAACGGTGATCGATTTGTTAGGAGGAAAAAGAAATGGCAAGAATTAAAGGTGGCATGAATGCCAAGAAGAAGCATAACAGAGTACTTAAGCTGGCCAAGGGATACAGAGGAGCCAGATCAAAGCAGTACAGAGTAGCTAAGCAGTCGGTAATGAGAGCTCTTACAAGCTCTTATGCAGGCCGTAAGGAGCGCAAGCGTCAGATGAGACAGCTCTGGATCGCACGTATCAATGCTGCTGCAAGGCTTAACGGTCTCTCATACAGCAAGTTCATGTACGGACTTAAGCTCGCAGAGGTTGACATCAACCGTAAGATGCTTGCTGAGATGGCTGTCAATGACGCAGAGGGCTTCGCAGCACTCGCTGAGATAGCAAAGTCTAAGATAGCGTAAATCTTGACTTGACATTAAGAAAAGTACATAGTATACTCTAAAAGTCGCGAAAATGACACGGGGTCTTAGCTCAGCTGGGAGAGCATCTGCCTTACAAGCAGAGGGTCATAGGTTCGAGCCCTATAGGCCCCATTTTTCGGACTAAAGTATGTGGCGAGATGGCTCAACTGGCTAGAGCGTCCGGTTCATACCCGGGAGGTTCCGAGTTCAAGTCTCGGTCTCGCTATTAAGATGAAGTCTCCGGACCTGTATGGTTCGGAGTTATTTTTATGTCTTAAATAGAATTATGTAAACTAAATTGACTTTATGTTAACTATGCTATAAAGTCTGCGGAAAAAATGCCGATATATAAAGTGAAGACAAATGAATAATTATGGACACGGATGTCCGGGTAGTGCAACTAGTCCCCAGATCACATATCAGGTAAGGAGGTGAGCGTTATGACGATGTATGCAATACCGAATATGCGAGAAGCATATGCACAGGAAGTGAGACTTGTCGAGGGCGCGACTCAGTACCGAAGGTGGGATCGTGACAGGGAAAAAGACAAAGAGGAAAGAAAGAAAAAGAACAAGAACGTATTTCAAACTATACTTGACAAGGAGACAGAGAAGGAGTTAGGTCAGGTGGGCTGCTTCTTCGAAATGAGAGCATAATGAATAATGAGATGATGTAGACAGTCCTGTATTGGGAGACATATCCCAATCGGGACTGTTTTGTGTTATAATATGTCACGTTATGAATAAGAGTAGGGATAAGAAGAATAAGAATAAGAGAAAAATGACGGATCTTCTGATCCTCCATATAATGTTCATGGTATTCTCCCTAGGCGGCGTGGCATCCAAGACGGCTGCCGGAAGTGAATTCCTTTCTTTTAAGTTCATACTGTTCTACGGCATAGTGCTCTTCATACTTTTTGTCTATGCCATAGTGTGGCAGCAGATGCTTAAGGGACTGCCTTTAGTAACGGCGTATGCCAATAAGGCGGTCACTGTGGCATGGGGACTTATATGGGGATACATCTTCTTCGGGGAAGGGATCACAGCCAAGAAGATAATAGGTGCGGCGATAGTAATAACAGGCGTTATTGTCGTGGTATCGGCAGATGATGATAAGAGTCGCGACTCATCGGGTGATGGTAAGGTCCCTGATGCGGCAGAGATTATCGGAAGTGATGTCACGCCCCAAAAGGAGGAGACAGATGCTTAAATATATGCTCATATATATCGTATCGGTGTTCATTGCCTCCGTATCACAGATCATACTTAAGACAAGCTCGGGTAAGGCCTATGACAGCTTTATCAAAGAATACCTTAATCCCAGGGTCATTATAGCCTATGGTCTGTTCTTCCTTACCACCTTCATATCGCTGTATGCATATAAGGTGATACCGCTTTCAATGGGTCCTATCCTTGAATCTACCGGTTATATATGGGTGGCGGTCCTAAGCTTTATCATCCTGGGGGAGAAGATAAGCCCAAGGAAGCTTATGGGACTGCTAATCATAATCGCCGGCATAGTGGTGTATAGTATATAATAACTCTTGTATATACGTTTTTACTTGTGATAGAATAGGATAGATTTGTGGGTATGCGCATTTTGCAAGTTACAGAGGCATATTGCGCATCAGGAATGGTGTGACCGGAATAATTGATAAAATCGGTAAAACCGGGATATACGGGAAGAACTTAGGATGGAACTTAAACGTAAGAAAAGATTAGGTGACATATTAATAGACGGCGGAGCGATCACTCCGGATCAGCTCAGCCAGGGATTGGCTAAGCAGAAGGAGACGGGACATAAGCTCGGCGTGACGCTTGTGGAGGCCGGTATCACTACGGAAGAAGCCATAGCTAACGCACTGTCTAACCAGCTTGGATACGAGATAATCAATCTTAACGATATTGAGATAGATGAGACGGTTAAGCATATAGTCGATGAGAAGATCCTCATGAAGTATGGAGTGCTTCCCTTCGAGATACCGGCCGACAATCCCAATATCCTTAAGGTGGCCATGTCCGATCCCATGGATCTGGCGGCGATCGATGATATCTCCATCATCACCAATCTGACCGTAGAGCCTTATGTATCCACGCCGAAGGCCATATCAATGGCTCTTGACAGATACTACGGACAGAATGAGCTTGAGAGTCAGCTTGATGAATATACCAAGGGTAAGGAGCAGGATGAGCTTGCAGAGACCGACGATATGTACAGTGAGGATGTCAATAACTCACCTATCGTGCAGCTTGTTAAGACGATGATAGAGTCTGCGGTACGTAAGCGTTCATCCGATATACATATAGAGCCCATGGAGCGTCAGGTACGTGTCCGCTACCGTATAGATGGTACTCTCTATGAACAGAAGACATACAGCCACAGGATATTGCCTGCGCTCGTAGCGCGTATCAAGATCATCGGCGGTATGGATATAGCCGAGAAGCGTAAGCCGCAGGACGGTCGTATCACACAGGTGGTAGACAGAATGGAATACGATATCCGTGTATCCATACTTCCTACCGTATACGGCGAGAAGATAGTTATGCGTCTTACATCCAAGACGGCACTCACCAAGGATAAGAAGGATCTGGGCTTCAGTCCCGAAGAGCTTAAGGTTTTCGATCATATCATCAGTAATCCTCATGGTATATTGCTTGTTACGGGACCTACAGGTTCGGGTAAATCAACCACCCTGTATACGGCTCTATCCGAGCTTAATACATCAGAGGTTAAT
>CAJONG010000060.1 GCA_905235845.1 uncultured Lachnospiraceae bacterium | reverse complement strand
AGTGGCGCTGTGCGCCACGTAGTGAGCACGGGGTCCATAGGTGCGCAGCACCTATCGCGTGCGTGTCTGCGAAGCAGACCACTGTCATACCGGAAAGCACGATCCGCCCACGAATTCTCTCGCAATTGAATTATTGGGCAGGCTGTCCGTCGGAATGCTTAAGAAGTATCCAAGGAACTTAAGTAGTCTCTTGGCCTCATAATATTCCGGTTCTCCCGGTTCGATGCTGTATAATATCGGCTCCGCATACTGCTTAAGCGCAGCCAGTTCATATATGAGAACGGAATTGAACATCACATCCGCTTCCTCCTGGAATGGGAATATGTTCTCTTCCTCACCCTTTCGTACATTGGGCCACATCTGTATGGTCCTCTTGGCAGAGGCTCCTCTTGTACGATAGTCTCTTACCATACGACGTAACAGTCTTCCATCAGTAGTCGGTATCCTGTTATGTCCGTCTATATTGATGGAGGTGAGTGCACTGATATATATCTTGAACTTGCTTTCATCCGGAAGAGCATAGCTCATCCTTGGATTCAATCCGTGTATACCCTCGATCACAAGGATATCATCCGGGTCAAGCTTCATTGTATTGCCCTTATACTCTCTTACACCGGTTAAGAAATTATATGAAGGCATTGCCACCTCCTTGCCGGCAAGGAGCTCTAACATATCCTTATTGAACTGCTCCACATCTATGGCTTCAAGGCATTCGAAGTCATAATCTCCGTTGGCATCCCTCGGTGTGATGCTCCTGTCCACGAAGTAATTATCCAAAGCTATCGGATGCGGCTTAAGTCCGTGTGTCTTAAGCTGTATCGAAAGTCTGTGTGAAAATGAGGTCTTGCCGGAAGATGACGGACCTGCGATCATAACGAATTTTACACCGCCCTTTTTGGCTATCTCCGTGGCGATCTCACCTATTCGTCTCTCCTGTAATGATTCCTGTACAAGGATTATCTCCTCCATATTACCTGCACATATCTGATCGTTAAGGTCACCTACCGTACCAACATTCATCTGGCATCCCCATTCCGTGGTACGATACAGCGCATTGAAAAGCTTCTGTTTCGGTTCGAATGTATCAAGCTTTTCCGGAGTCCTCCTGTCAGGAAGGAGCAGAAGGAATCCGTCCTCGTATGGCAGAACCTCATAATACTTGATATATCCGGTACTTGGAAGCATATACCCGTAATAGTAATCATGATAATCGTCAAGCGTATATACATTGATCGCAGAACTCTGTCTGTATCTGAACAGCTTGATCTTGTCCTCCATACCCTGCGCTTTAAAAAGTTCTACAGCCTGCTCTATGGGATAAGACTTCTTAGTTATTGGGAGATTAGCTTCAGTAAGCTCTCTCATGCGCTTATTGACCGCAGCAATCAGTTCATCGTCTGCTTTATAATCACCCTTTACGGAGATATAAGTCCCCCTGCCTATCACGAATTCCACCTTAGCGGCAGCCTTGACCGGATCTCCGATCACATCGGACAGCGCTTTCATGAAGAGCATTGTAGCACTTCTCTCATAGGTCTTGTGGCCTATGCTGTCATCCAGCCTTATGAAGCATATCTCGGCATCCTTATGAACTCTTCTATAGAGCTCTCTGATCTTGCCATTCTCTGTGACTAGCGCTATTCTTCCCTGATTCTCTTCCTGATAATCATCCGCCACCTTCTCATAGGTGATTCCGTCCTCGTATTCCTTCACTGTATTATTGATCGTAAGCTTTGCCATTTTAACCCACCTTTTCACTACCTTCCGTTATTATTATCCGTTCCGTCACGCATCATATATTATACTTCACTCATAAGTCCGGCAATGATCCCTGATCTGTTCTTAACCCTGTCATAGTCAGGATCATCCTTGTCTTTTATGCTGTCCATGATCCTGTCACACACAGCTTTCTCATGTATGAGGTATCTTTCGAAAATCTCCCCTCTTTTCCTTATCATGACAGGTCCGTACCAAGCCTCAGCCGGACTGAGTTCAGCCGCAGCACTGCAATGTGACACATCCGTCAACTTCATAGAGGTATAGAACTTACCATCCTCATACTCCATATCCTCATCAATGATACGAAATCCCAGCTCATACATGCTCTTTCGCAGAATATCCGTATTGGACTGTGCCTGAATGATGAAGCATTCCATGGAACGGAACTTATCAATATCTCTTCTGACTATGTCCAGAGCAAGCATACCGCCCATTCCGGCTATCACAGCCACGTCTGCCTCCGCCTTACCGTTTTCATCCACAGTCAATTTATCTGCACCATCCGACAGTCTTATGTCTATCCGATCACCGAGTCCGGCAGCCCGTATATTCTCCTTAGCTCTTTCCAGTGGTCCCTTACCAATATCCATGGCTATGACCTTAGTAGCTATGCCCTTCTCTATAAGATATACAGACAGCTTGGCATGGTCGCAACCTATATCGGCTACCACCCTGCCTGCCGGTACAAGTCCGGCGTTCATCTGCATTCTCCTGCTTATATTCATACATACCCATCCATCGTAAGCCAAGTCAGTGCATAATCCGCATCCATATCACTTAATCCAGATAGTCTCTTAGTTTACGGCTTCTGGTGGGATGACGCAGCTTACGCAATGCTTTGGCCTCTATCTGCCTGATACGCTCCCTTGTGACATTGAACTCTCTGCCGACTTCCTCCAATGTCCTTCCTCTTCCGTCTTCAAGACCGAATCTTAAACTTAAGACCTTCTTCTCACGCTCGGTAAGCGTATTAAGGACTTCCTCAAGTTGCTCCCTTAAAAGTGTATATGCCGCGGCATCCACAGGTACAGGAACGTTATCATCCTGTATGAAATCTCCCAGATGGCTGTCTTCTTCCTCACCGATCGGTGTCTCTAAGGATACCGGCTCCTGCGATATCTTAAGTATCTCCCTGACTCTCTCTACCGGCATGTTCATCTCGGCAGCAAGCTCTTCAGGGGTAGGCTCGCGTCCGAGTTCCTGTAAGAGCTGTCTCGATACACGGATAAGCTTATTGATGGTCTCAACCATATGTACAGGGATTCGTATCGTACGCGCCTGATCGGCTATGGCTCTTGTTATGGCCTGACGTATCCACCATGTAGCATAAGTCGAGAACTTATATCCCTTACGATAATCGAACTTCTCCACCGCCTTGATAAGACCCAGATTACCCTCCTGTATCAGGTCAAGGAACAACATTCCTCTACCCACATATCTCTTGGCAATACTAACCACCAGTCGAAGATTGGCTTCGGCAAGCTTCTTCTTAGCCTCCTCGTCACCTTCCTCCATCCTTTTGGCAAGCTCTATCTCCTCCTCGGCGCTAAGGAGGGGCACCTTACCGATCTCCTTAAGATACATTCTTACAGGATCCTCGATGCTTACTCCATCCGGAACAGACAGGTCGATATTCTCCACATCAACCTCATCTTCATCGGTAAGTACAACCTCATCATCATCCATCAGGTCATCATCGAGATCTACGGAATCCTTCTTAAGTACATCTACACCGCTTACATCCAGCGTCTCAAGTATCTTATCGAATTCCTCATCGCTTATATGCTCGTCGTTGAACTGCTCCTGAACCTCGCTGTACTCAAGCTCACGCTTATTCTTCTTGGCTGCATCCACAAGGAATTTGATCTTATCATCATACCTGCTTATATCAGGCTCATCCCCCGTATAGTCCTCTTCCATGGCCTCGTCCAGGTCATTCTCAGTGGGTTCAAGATCGTCCAGATCATCTTCTGAGAATGAATCCATATCCTCATCATCGATATCATCGATATCTTCGATATCCTCAACCACTTCCTCCTTGATCTCCTCAACCTCTTTTTCTACCTTCTTCTTAGGCATTTTCTTTCTCCTCTCTTATTACGGTTTTTAGATTGAAAATGTTGTATTTTTAAGCTTTTCTAACAGTTTCTTACCTTTTATGACCTCATCGAGCGCCTTAACATCGCTTGAGAGATTCCTGGAATAATAGTCATAGCTGCTTTCCTTGACCTTTATGACCACATCCTTTAAGGCATGTGCTCTGTCTATATCGGATTCATTCTCAAGAGGCATCCCGTCCAGACCCGATATCTTCGTATTGAACATACCTGCAACTTCCTTCTGCTCTTCCTCATCCTCGAACTCCGATACTATTGCAGCCGGTATCAGATTACCTGATCTGATACCTTCTATTACTCTGTCCGCCACCTTGGCATACAATCCGTCCGTAAAATCCCTTGCACTTATATACTCGGATATTCTCTCATATACCTTCGGTTCCTCCGTAAGCCATGTTAAGAGTATACGCTGGGCTTTTTTGATCCCATCCTCGGGAGTACTGCGCTTAACCTCACCGGTCTTGGGCTTTGGCTTTATAGGGGTTGCAAGTCCCGTCTGATTGACAGTCGCACTTACAAGCTTGCGCATACTGGCCGGGTCTATCATATACTCCCTGCATATGGCTTCCAGATAATTATTCCTCTCAACATCATCGGAGAATGTGCACAGCTTCCTTGCTATCTCCCTGTGGAACTTGGTCTTCTCCTCCGGATCATCCGTATTGTATTCCCTCTTAAGTATATCTATCTCGAAAAAGAAACTGTTACGGGCATTCTCTATCCTTTTTTGAAACTCCTCCGGTCCCATGTTCTTAATGAACTCATCGGGATCCTTATATGGCTTAAGGTCAAGCACTCTTCCGCTCATACCGTTCTCTCTGAGGATACCTATGGCTCTAAGTGCCGCTTTTGTGCCCGCTCCGTCACTGTCATATGACAGCACGATACTGTCTGTGAATCTCTTAAGTATGGCCGCCTGACCGGAAGTGAATGCCGTACCCAAGGATGCCACGGCCTCATTGAAGCCGGCCTGATGCATGGCTATCACATCCATATATCCCTCACAGAGTATCATGTGATTCTTCTTGGAGCTTCTGGCGAAGTTAAGTCCGTACAGATTCCTGCTCTTGTCAAAAATCGGTGTCTCAGGGCTGTTAAGATACTTGGGCTCTCCATCACCCATGACACGACCGCCGAAGCCTATGACCCTGTGATTCGTATCCTGTATCGGGAACATCACTCTGTTCCAGAACTTATCATGCGTACCACGCTTCTCATCATGGCTTGCAAGTCCTGCCTTGATAATCATCTCATCCGAATATCCCTTGGAGCGCAGATATTTCACCAGATCATCGGGATTTACATTGGAATAGCCAAGTCCCCATGCCTTCATGGTCTCATCGCTTAGCTTCCTGCCCTTAAAATACTCGTAGCCGTTCTTTCCTGCCGGGTTCCTTAATGCATAATAGAAGTATTTGGCCGCTTCCTTATTGATATCAAGGAGTACCTGTTTCTCGCTTGCGGCGCGCTTCATATCCTCTGTCATCTCGATCTCGGGAAGCTTGATCCCTGCTCTGTCCGCCAGCGTCTTGATGGCTTCCTGGAAGGTGGCATTCTCATATTGCATGAGGAATGAGTATACATTGCCTCCGGCACCGCACCCGAAGCAATAGAACATCTGCTTACCGGGAGACACAGAGAAGGAAGGGGTCTTCTCATTATGGAACGGACACAGTCCGAAATAAGTCGAGCCCTTCTTCTGAAGTCTGACGTGTTCTCCAACAACGTCCACTATATTATTCCTTGCTCTTACCTCTTCTACTATATCTTCGGGATAATACATCCTTAACCTCTGTGATCATCCTTATCATCCGCTTAGGTGACACTGCTGTCATGTCTTGCTCAATCTCAATACTTTGTCACAGGCCATGACTTTGGTATGAAGAGCTCTTCATATAAGGCTATGGCATATCTGTCCGTCATGGATGATATATAGTCGCACACAACGCGCTCCTTATCCTCTCCCCTGTCAAGCATAAGCTTCATCTCACCCGGAATATCATCTATATTCTTATAATAATGCTCATACAGAGTGATGATCAGTTCTTCTGCCTTCTTCTCCTCACTCTTTACTATGGGATTGGTATATACGCTGTCGAACATGAACTGCCTTAGGTCCTTAAGTGCTTTATCCACCGGCTCGGACATCGTAATCTCAGGCTTATTCATACTGTTTACCACCACATCATGGATGAAAGTATCAAGTCTCTGTCCCGTGGTATATCCCGCAACCTTCCTTATGTCCTCCGGCACATCCTCTTCCTTAAGGATGCCGCCTCGTATGGCATCATCCATATCATGATGCATATAGGCTATCTTATCCGATATCCTGACAATCTTGCCTTCTAATGTAAAAGGATTGCCACTGGTCTGATGATTAAGTATGCCATCCCTTACCTCAATCGTAAGATTAAGACCCTGACCGTCCTTCTCCAGCACATCCACAAGTCTTAAGCTCTGCTTATTATGTTCAAAATCAACACTGCTCACCTCATTGAGCGCACGCTCCCCCGCATGCCCGAAGGGCGTGTGTCCCAGATCATGTCCCAAGGCGATCGCCTCCACCAGATCCTCATTCATCTGCAAAGCCTTGGCAATGGTCCTTGCGTTCTGGCTTACTTCAAGAGTATGTGTAAGTCTTGTCCTGTAATGATCTCCTTCTGGGGTTAAGAACACCTGTGTCTTATCCTTAAGTCTGCGGAATGACTTGCTGTGTAATATCCTGTCCCTGTCCCTCTGGAATACGGGTCTTATATCGCACTGCTCCTCATCCTTAAGCCTGCCCTTGGAGTTGACGCTTAAGGTCGCATAAGGACTTAAGTATTCTTTTTCCCATTCTTCAAGTTTTATCCTAACGCTTTTGTCCATACCTTTATTATTCCGCGCCTTATCCGCAAATCCTTTTTTATTGGTCACATTGCTTATCAGGTATATAGATCGTTGTCCTGTGTATCTTCACAGCAACCCGTTCTCTTTAAGTGTATCCTTCACAAAATCCAGAGTCTGCTCCGTTTTAGTCGCAATGTCATCCAAGGACATTCCATCCTCATATCTGGCTATGATTTTGCCTTCGAGCTTGCCCTCGATCCTCGCATCAGTTTTCATATCTTCTATTGCTTGACACATATTGTATTCTCCTTTCGTATCCGGTGTACACTGCATTCCTTCTATGTTCGCGTATTCACTCGTTAAAAAGAATGCATCCTCCTTGCCGCCGGTATTAAGCAAGGCAAGCCGCCAGACCATATCTGAATACTGTTTGAATTTCTCGGTTATGTCGAATCTGTAGGAGTCTTTTTTTGCTCATGCGCTTATTATATATCAAAAGGAATATGATTTGAATAGCCTGCATATAACACAGAATCTCCGGTGCATATCCACAACGGAGATTCTGTATTGTATTATATAATGATCTATGTCCAATGGTCTGTGAAGCAGACCACTATCTAGTACAGATTCATCGTGCCCTTAAGTCCCTCTGCGTTCTTGGCCTGCATGGACATGGTGCTTATGCTACCCACATCCTCAGGCACCTCGAAGATAAGAACTCTCTCGACAGTCTGACCTGCCAATAAGGTATCATTGCTCGCAGCCATATCGTCGAGTAAGAGGGTATACTGCTGATGTACCTTCTCTCCGCCGTTGATGCTTAGGTAGAAATTAGGGCTTCTGTAGAACATATCGAAGGTAGCGTCCGCTCCTGAATTATTCGTTACATTGAACTTAAGTATGCACAGGGTCTTCCCCGGCGTTGCATCCATAGCCATCAGCAGATCTTCACCGGATGTTGGATATGAATATGATATCTCATATCCTGTATAGCTTACATCAAAGCCATCCATTCCGTAGAAATCCGCGAGATCTCCAATAGCCTGCTCCGTGGGAGTCACCGATGCCGTAGAATCAGATGATGAGCTGTCACCGGCATCCTTCTTATCCTTGCCGGCATTGGCCTTCTTAGCCAGATAATCCTCAGCTGCTTCCTTGACTTCTCTCTCCTTCTGTCTCTTCTCGGCTTCCTCCAACTCACCCTTGGCAAGCTCTTCTTCTGTAAGCAGCTTATCGCCCACAGCCGTTATATCATACTTAAGTATAAGTCCTGCCGCATATTCCGTCACAAGTGCGCTCTGCTCCTCGGTAAGCTCCGGCATATCCACAAGCCCGCAGCCCGTAAGAGCTATACATGCTCCGAATATAAGTACGGCAGATAATGCTTTTTTCCTTAATCCTGTCTTTTTTCCACTGATCCGATTCATATAATCATCCTATACCATTCAAAGTATCACGCTTATCACCGATCGCTGTACATATCTGTAACAAGCCTTATAAAGATACCTCTTCATTCAACATAATATCATTAAATATCAACCTTTATCAAGTGTGAAGTAGAAGGCAACCCCATTGTCGAAGTTCTCCGCGCCGTACTCCTGATTCATGGATCTGCATATCGCAGCTACTATCGACAGACCTACTCCGCTACCGCCATAGGCTCTTGTACGCGCCTTATCCACCTTATAGAATTTCTCCCAGATGTGGCTTAAGCTATCCTCGGGTATCGGGTCTCCCGTATTGAAGACTGATATCTTCACCTTATCCACTCCGTCTGTATATATATCCTCCACGCTTATATCTATATTCTTGTCATGATCACAGTGATTCATTGCATTGGAGAGGTAATTCGTGATGATCTCTTCTGTCAGGAATTCATCTCCCCATACATATATCGGCTCTCCGCCCGGATACCTTACCGTTATTCCATTCTGTTTCGTAAGTATCTCCGTGGTCTGCACATGCCCCTTGATCAAGGCAGATATATCGAAGCGCTCCATACTGACCGTATCATTACCGAATTCAAGCTGATTGAGGGTTAAAAGCTTCTTAACCATCTCATTCATCTTAGATGCCTCATCGCTTATGACATTACAGTAATACTGCATATTCTCCGGGTCGTCTATTACTCCCTCAGAGAGCCCCTCCGCATAGCCCTGAATGAGAGCTATCGGTGTCTTAAGCTCGTGGGATACGTTGGAGAGGAATTCCTTACGCATCTCATCTATCTCGATCTTCTCCTCTATGTCCTTGGTCAGCCTCGCATTCGCACTCTTAAGCTCCGATATCGTTGTCTCCAGTGATTCCGAGAGTTTATTGATGTTATTCCCAAGTAACGTGATCTCGTTATTACCCTTAGGCTCATACTTAACATCAAAGTCAAGCTTGGTCATGCGGTCCGATATCTCGGAGAGCTTAAGGATGGGACGTGTAATGCCCTTCGATATCGCCATGATAATGATGACACTTATAAGTATCACTATGACAGACACATAGCCTAAGAATCTGTTGGTGATGGCAACGCTGTCATCTATACTCTCTATGGCGGAGCGGATGAGGAAGATATTACCGCTGTTAAGCGTACCCCACATCTCAAGATAATCTCCCCCTGTCCTTATATCCTTAGTAAGTGTCAGGCTGTAATTATCCCCTGACAATATAAGTTCATCGGGCTTTTTGTCAGGCTTATTCTTAATCGCTGCATCCGGGCTGTTCTCCGGCTCATCCATCGGCAATGAATTGGCGAATATCCTGTCCCACAGGCGCATACGCAGTGTATTGGCATCATTACCGGTGAATTTGATCATCTGTGAATTACTGTCCATCACAAGCAGATCCAGAGAATACTTCTCGCATATGTGCAGTATCTCATTGTCATACTCTTCGGTATCGAATTCATTCTCGCTCTCTGCTTCATTGATGCTGTTATACGCTTCAACTATCGCCTTCTGCCTGTTGCTCATATAGAATTTCTTAAGAAGCAGATTATTGGCAAGGAATACCAGTCCGAGTGATAATGCCATCACAGCGATGAATACCGCTGCGAATTGCCTGCTTATCGAATGGAACATATGCTCAGTCACCTCTGTGGTCGAATACTCTCTGTGTCTTCTTTTCCGAACGTGGCAGTGTATTAAGTGACACTATTGTCACATTAGGAGTTACGTTGAGACCTGACTTGCACAGCTTCTTGATCTCATCTGCAGTCTTAACGAAGTCCACACGTCCCTCTGCCTCGGCTGTTATCATTATGATATCCTTATTCTTGGCCTCATCGTGTGCGATGTCTATCTTATATTCACTTGACACACCGTCTACCTTACCCAGTATCTCTTCTATCTGACTTGGGAACATGTTGACACCGTGTACCTTGAACATATCATCGCTTCTTCCCGTAATGGTATCCAGACGCGGATAACTCCTTCCGCACGTACATTCGCCCGGAATTATCCTTGATAAGTCATGTGTACGGAAGCGTATCAGCGGAGCGCCCTCCTTGACAAGTGTGGTTATAACTATCTCGCCCTCTTCGCCATCAGGAAGCACCTTACCCGTCACAGGGTCGATTATCTCCGTATATATATAGTCATCGAAGATGTGCATACCATGCTGATTAGGACAGTTGATGCCTATACCCGGACCATATATCTCCGTGAGTCCGTATATGTCATAGAGTTCTATTCCAAGCTCTCTCGCAATGTATTTCCTCTTAGCCTCACTCCATCTCTCCGAACCTATCACGCCCTTCTTAAGCGCTATCTTATCCTTAAGTCCTCTTTTATTGATCTCCTCAGCTAACAGAAGCGCATATGAGGAGGTTGCACATATGACGGTGGACTGCATATCTATCATCATCTGCAGCTGCTTCTCCGTATTACCGGGACCCATAGGTATTGCCATGGCTCCGAGTCTCTCACAGCCTGCCTGGAAGCCTATTCCGGCCGTCCACAGACCATATCCAGGAGTGATCTGTATCCTGTCCTTATTGGTTATGCCCGCTATCTCATAGCACCTTGCGAACATATCTGCCCAATCATCAACATCCTTGGCAGTATACGGTATGATGACAGGCTTACCCGTAGTACCTGAGGACGAATGTATTCTTACCACCTCTTCATCCGGCACTGCCTGTATACCGAGTGGATATGCATTACGCAGATCAGCCTTATCCGTAAAAGGTATCTTCTCGAATTCCTCCGGCGTGGATACC
Source organism: uncultured Lachnospiraceae bacterium (assembly GCA_905235845.1). Taxonomy (GTDB): domain Bacteria; phylum Bacillota; class Clostridia; order Lachnospirales; family Lachnospiraceae; genus Colinaster. The sequence goes on along the minus strand of CAJONG010000060.1, from coordinate 1,309 downwards.
CCGCTTATCCCTGCCTTCTTATAGACCTCACTGTAATAATTGCCACTCTCATTGATCCTCTTTATCTGCCTGTCAACAAGCTCAAGCTGTTTCTCACTTATCCTCACTTTTCTATCCTCCTGATCCTATATACTATATACTATACACTGTATGCTTCATCCGCACTGACTACACCGTCTGCACATTCGCACCGGCGCCTACTGCGAAGCCGGTCATGAATGCCTCCTTATTGATCTCCCTGTACTTTTCCGGGACTTTACTCTCTATCTGCTTAAGTATCGTCTCCTTATCTATGCCTAATCTGCCCGACCCTGCCGCTATTCCAAGCATTATGATATTAAAAAACTTCACCGATCCATAGCCTTCGCATATCTTCTCCGAGTCTGTGAATATACAGTCACATTTGCTCTCAAGATATTCCCGCATTCCGCTTCCGTCATAACCGTCATCCTTAAGAGTTGCACTTACCGGTCTTGTGGCTACCGTATTGGCAATGACGGTTCCGCCTTTCTTAAGATACTTAAGATTCCTGACTGCCTCCGCCGGTTCGAAGGCAAGTATCATATCGGCACTGCTTAACGGTATGAGCGGAGAGTATGCGTCATCCCCTATCCTTACATGACTTGTCACCGAGCCGCCTCTCTGAGCCATCCCTATAGTCTCCGCAGAATGTACCGTTTCACCCATATCCATGGCAGATGCCGCTATTATCTTGGATGCAAGTACGGTTCCCTGACCTCCCACGCCACATATCAATATATCCTTATTCATTCCTGCCTCCGTTTCCAGTCACCTTAGCTATAGCATTCACCGGACACACCTGTGTACACAGCCCACAACCCGTACACAGATTGGTATCGATCATTGCATGTCCGTTCTCCATAATGATGGCAGGACAGCCGATCTCACGTATACACTTCATGCAGCCTATACATTTATCCGCATCCACCTCACATCTGTCACCTGATCTTACTATGGCGATACACGGCGATCTGAAGATTATTGCCTTGACCCCCTTGATATCGGCGCATTCCTTCACGGCTTCAACTGCGGCTTCAAGATCAAGCGGATCTACTACTTTTACCTTCTTAACACCTATACCCTCAAGTATCTTAACTATGTCTACCTTGTCCACGACATTGCCCATCATATTGCGTCCTGTTCCCGGGTGCGGCTGATGACCGGTCATGGCGGTGGTCGAATTATCAAGTACGCATAGTATCATATCCGCCTCGTTATATACGGCATTGACCACACCTGTCATTCCTGATGCGAAGAACGTGGAATCTCCGACGAAAGCGAAGCATAC
>CAJONG010000059.1 GCA_905235845.1 uncultured Lachnospiraceae bacterium | reverse complement strand
GCTTCCCATCGGAGGACTTAAGGAGAAGCTTTTAGCTGCCAAGGTCGCCGGGATCAAGAAGGTATTGGTGCCTGAAGAAAATGAGAAGGATGTAGATGAGCTTGACGAGGAGATCACAGGCGGAATGGACATAATCTTCGTGTCCGATATGGATGAGGTAGTGTATCAGGCTATTGATATGTAGGATGATCAGGATAAGCAGAGGAAAGCTATGGTAATAAGATCAGTCAATCTGGAGACGGTATGCGGTGTCACGAGCAAGCTACCGGACAATACGCTGCCGGAGGTGGCTTTCGCCGGTAAGAGTAATGTAGGTAAGTCATCCCTTATCAATGCACTTATGAATCGTAAGTCATATGCAAGGATAAGTCAGAGCCCGGGTAAGACGCAGACCATCAACTTCTATAATGTCAACGACAGCATATATTTCGTGGATCTGCCGGGATACGGATACGCAAGTGTAAGCATGGAGGTCAAGGCCAAGTGGGGCAAGATGATCGAGAGGTATCTGCATAGGTCTAAGCAGCTTAAGCTTGTATTCCTCTTAATTGATATCAGACACAAGCCCGGAGCCAATGATATAGAGATGTATGACTGGATAGTGAATAACGGCTTTAAGCCGGTGATAATAGCAACCAAGCTTGATAAGCTTAAGCGAAGTGAGGTGGCAAAATGTGTCGGGACCATAAGGCAGACACTTAAGCTTAAGGAAGAGGACATACTCATCCCCTTCTCTGCCCAGACCAAAGCCGGCAGGGATGAAATATACGGATTACTTGATGAGATATTAATGAAGATTTAATATAGGTAAAAGGGAGGAACTATATCATATGAAAACAGGAAAAAATGAAAAAGGAAAACTGAATTTCAAAACGATAGCCATACTGACCGTAGCTATCATAATCTGTGTTCTTTTGATCGGAGATCTGTCAGGCTGCGGTAAGAAGCCGGCAGATACAGGTGAGCCCACACAGGCGGATGGCGGTGATGTACAGAATGGAGGTACTGCTTCATCAGGTGAAGAAGGGGCTGCCACAGAGAAGGCAGACAGTACGGATACAGTTAAGACAGGCCAGGGGGATGATTTCTACAATAACGATGCTTATGCATACAGATTAAAGGATAAGATCCCCGGTATTTACAGCGGAGAGGCCGTATATAATGCCGATAATATCGTGGTTTGTCATAAAGATTATGATTATGACGCCATATCCGATTATATATACCCTGATAATGCTGTGAAGATAACCGTTGATTACTATGATTATGACTGTAAGAAGACAGGTAAGGGCTTTGTGATTGAGCACGACTACGACGATAATTACTATGGGATGGAGACGGATAAGGATGGTAACGTCTATTTCATCCATTCGATCAGTAATTATGATCCTGATTACGGATATTTCTACGCCTATGAGCTTTTGAAGTATGACACTGAGGGTAATGTGAATGAATCCATAATATTCGAGGATTCGCATTATGGATTTCACGTGAGGGATATAGTCTTAACAGACGACGGAAGACTTCTTGCACTCACAAATGAGGGAATATATGTATATAAGGACGGTGAAAGGGTAGATGTACTTAACTTTGAGGAGGTTGACTCGATAGACCGTTTATTCGCTCTTAAGGGCAGCGATATCCTGATATTCACATACGGTGTTGAGGACTATGAGATGACCGTCATGAACATTGATTCAAGGAAAAAGACCGTCATCAAGGATAGTCCGTGCAAGCTCAACCGGTTGTATGATATAAGCAACGAGGGAGACCGATTCTTTATCTCGGGCGATAACGGAGTGAGCACATTCACAGTAGGTGATACCTCATACGATAAGGTAATGGCTTTCCCTGCAACGGATATGTACCTAAGCTACCTTGACACTATAATGATAACGGATAATGGGGATGTATACGGCAACTGCTATGACCCTGCATCGGAGAATTATTGCCTCGCACACTTCAGCCCTGTGGATATGAGTAAGGATACGCGTAAGAAGCTTACTTTAGCAGGAATAGGCATAGATGATGATACAGTTAATGAGGTCATAGATTATAACATGACCAATAAGGAATACAGGATAGATATGCTCGATTATGCCAATATGACAGCGAATTCCGATTATATAAAAGGAAAGGAAGCTTTTAAGAACGATATCGAATCAGGCAGGCTCCCGGATATCATGCATGTCAATATGAACGTACCCTTCAGGGGTTATATGACCATGGGTCTTTTTGCGGACCAGAAGGAATTCATAGAATCCGACAGCGAGATAGATATTGATGACTATGCGCCTAATGTGATAGAGGCGTTCTCGCAGAATGACAGACTGCTTATGTTCTCGCATGATTTTTCTGTCAATACGGCATTTGCCAAGGATTATAATATGGGAAACAAGATGGGCAATAAACTGACGGATTATCTTAAGGCAGTAAGGAACTCATATACAGGCACCGTGGCTTTCGGAGACAGCTTCCAGTCATCCTTAATGTATAGTATAGTCGAGAATACCGCTGAGGATTATATCGATTGGGAGAATCTTAGCTGTGACTTTGATAATACGGATTTCCAGAAGATATTGTCTTTCATATCCACATACCCGACGGATTACTCCTCGTATTATGATGATAATGAGGAGCATGGATGGCCCTATAACAATTATGCGTTCAAGTACAGGAATGATGAGGCTATATGTGAGATAAGGAACATATATGATTTTAATTCGTATCTCGAAGCGTATGAGGGTGTCTTCGATGCTCCGATATCCATGGTCGGTTTGCCTACGAGAGGTGATGTGGGAAGCAGCATAAGCTTTAATAACGCATGGGCGATATGTGAGGCATCTTCTGATAAGGATGGAGCATGGAGCTTTGTAAGAAGACTCTATGATACAGATATATGCAATAGGATGTATACTAACCTTCCCACGGCAAAGAGGGCTTTGGAAGAGGCTGCTAAGGATGCGGGCAAAGAAGTCTATGGTTATTACAGTGGAGAAGACATGGATGGAGAAAGACCTACATACCTTGTGGGGGAGACATTTGTTACGCTCTCACCGTTAAGTAAGGATGAATGTAACGAACTTCTTCAGGATATATATAAGATTAACAGACTGGCATGTGATGACGGGGATATTATGACCATAATAGATGAAGAGGCAACGGGGTACTTCATGGGAGCCTATGATGCCACAACAGCCGCCAAGTCTATTCAGGAGAAAATAACCGAGTATCTAAGCGCTTTTAAGACCTCTTAAGAGGTCTTAAGAGCTCTCATGGCATTGAGTATCGCAATGAAGGCAACACCTACATCGGCGAATACGGCTGCCCACATTGTTGCGAATCCAAGTGCTGCAAGTAATAATACCAGAAGCTTTACACCTATGGCGAAGACGATATTCTCGCGTACTATGCGCAGAGTCTTACGGGATATAGCGACAGCCTTGGCAATCTTCGCCGGCTCGTCGGTCATGATGACGATATCCGCAGCTTCTATGGCTGCATCGGAGCCCAAGCCTCCCATGGCGATCCCGATATCGGCTCTGGCAAGCACGGGCGCATCATTGATGCCGTCACCTACGAAGATGAGCTTGCCGGATTCGGATCTGTCATTATAGAGCTTCTCGACTATATCCACCTTGTCGGCCGGGAGAAGATCGGAATAGTATTCCTTGATATTAAGCTTATCGGCGACTGCTTCGGCAGTCGCTTTTCTGTCGCCGGTGAGCATGACTATGCGCTTTATCCCTGCTGCCATAAGAGAAGAAACAGCCATCTCGGAGTCGGGCTTAATGATATCCGAAAGAACGATATAGCCAAGAACCTTATGCTCATCCGCAACATATACGATGGTTCCTGCGGTATCCAGGGCTAAGGGCTTAACTGCTTCTGACAGCCCTCTGTCCTTTAACAGCTTGTCATTACCTACATAATACTTATTGGAATCTATGGTAGCTTCTATGCCGTGTCCTGCAAGCTCCGTTATATCGTCAATGTTGCTTTTAAGTTCATCCATATTAGCATCAGCCATATTCTCATAGTGTTCTACTATGGATACGGCTATGGGATGTGATGAATAACTCTCTGCCGCTGCCGCTATCCTAAGCAGCTTATCCTCTGAGACTTCATCCGTCATGGCGCATATCCTGTCCACACCGAATTTGCCCTTAGTCAGAGTGCCCGTCTTGTCCATGGCGATGATCTCGGCTTTATCAAGCTGCTCTAAGAAGCTGCTTCCTTTCACAAGAATTCCTTCTCTGCCGGCACCTCCTATTCCTCCGAAGAAGCTTAAAGGAATGCTTATTACCAGTGCACAGGGGCAGGATATAACAAGGAATGAAAGAGCCCTGTATATCCATGTAAGCCACTCACCTGTTATAAGAGAGGGAATTATCGCAAGCAAAACTGCCGCTCCCACAACCGAGGGAGTGTAGTATCTGGCGAATTTGGATATGAAATTCTCGGATTCGGCTTTTTTGTCAGTTGCATTCTCCACAAGCTCAAGTATCTTGGAGACGGTGGACTGTCCAAATTCCTTGGATACAGTGATCTTAAGCAGTCCGCTTAAGTTGACACAGCCTGAGATGACTTCATCACCTGTGGCAACGTCACGCGGAACGCTCTCACCGGTGAGTGCCATGGTATCAAGGGATGAAGTGCCTTCTGCGATCACACCGTCAAGAGGTATCCTCTCTCCCGGCTTAACAATGATAGTCTCACCGACGGACACATCGTCGGGATCGACTTCTTCCTCTTCGTTATCACGAAGCACAATCGCATAATCAGGGCGAATGTTCATAAGCTCCTTGATGGAATTGCGGCTCTTACCTACTGCGTAGGATTGGAACCATTCACCGATCTGATATAACAGGATGACGGCAACACCCTCCGAATAGCTTCCGATGAAAAAGGCACCGACAGAGGCAACCATCATAAGGAAGTTCTCGTCGAGCATATTGCCGTGTACTATGTTCATGCAGGCATTCCTGATGATGTCATGGCTTATGGCAACATATACTGCCAGATATAAGATAAGTAATAGTATCTTAAGCTCTGCAAGTGGAGTGAGTGCCTCAATTATCTTGATAAGTATGAATAAAACCGCGCATATGATGATCCTTATAAGTCCTTTTTTTAATTTCTTTGACATGATACCAAGTTCTCCTGCATTTATTGACTATATAGTGCTTTTTCTATTATTTTTCGATGACGGTCACATCGGGTTCGTACTTTTTGACAATGGACTTTACTTCCTTGACAACAGAAGCAATGTCGGCATTATCCTCAAGCTCAAGCTTAAGCTTCTGGGTTAAAAGAGTGCACTTACTGCTTATAACCCCCGCTATCCCCGAAGCGTCCTCCTCAATCTTAGCTGCGCAATTCGCACAATCAAGGTCTTCCAAGATGAATGTTTTGTTCATAATATGCTACCTCCTTCTTATTGATGTTCTGTTGATGAGTAACTATTCGTTGATATGTTCAAGTCCCATATCAAGTATTACGGCGATATGATCGTCAGCCAGAGAGTAGAAGACCGTCTTGCCGTCTCTTCTGCCCGTTACTAAGGACATTCCTTTTAATATCCTTAGCTGATGTGAGACAGCCGATTGGGTCATGCCTATGGAATCCGCGATATCCTGCACACACATCTCGCCCTGCCTTAGGTTGCACAGAAGCTTGACTCTGGTGTAGTCTCCGAAGACCTTGTAGAATTCTGACAGCTTAGATAGTGTCTCATCGTCCGGTAGTCTGATCATATTCTCCACTGTATCCCTCCTTAACCTTTAGCACTTTTATGGTCTTAATACATACATATGAATAACTGTTCATATGTTCATATTATCATATATTTTTCATATGTCAATAAGTTTTGTGAGATTTTCCTGATTATTTTGCTTTTCTTTGACGCCTTCCTTTGACTTATGCGATCATTGACTTTTATAATTGTAAATAGTACATTTAAGTAGTGTACGGGAAGCTTCGGATATTATGACGACTTTACTTTTATATCGGAGAGAATATGTTTAAGAAAAACGGAATGATCGTATTCCTCATAGGAGCGGTCGTATTATTGAATCTGTGTGTGTATACTTACCTGGAATATAAGATGTCCACTCCCGTGACCATGACCATGAAGCAGGACAGTATGCCGAGTGAGGATTCGGAGGAGGATTTCTTTATCACTCTCGTTCATTCCAAGGACTGGCCTGAAGGACCGAGGGAGCATGGTATACAGTACGATGCAGTTTTCCATAATAATACGGGGAAGGATCTGACGAACTGGTCTGTCAGGATCAAGCTTCCCAAGGGAGCAAGGATATCGGATTCATGGAATATCGAATATGAATTGGACGGTCCCGTGCTCACAGTCCGCAGTATGGAGCATAACAGTATAGTGGAAGCTGAGAACATCCAGAGCTTCGGCTTTATCATAATGTGTCCCGTCATCGAGGATATAACGGATATAACATATACCTTCGATATCGTGTATAAGCTTACGGATTATAAGCTGTTCAGGTTCAATATCGTGCTGACCTTCATACTTGCTACGGTCATCATAGGGTACTTTATCGCCGAATACAGAATAGCTCCAGTTAAGCGCGAGAATGAAGAGGATAAGAGCATAATCGTACAGACTATGCAGACCTTCTCGAATTTCATAGATACCAAGGACCCCAATACCAAGGGTCACTCGATGAGAGTGGCATATTATTCCAAGGAGCTTGCCAAGAAGCTTAAGCTTCCGGACAGAGACGTGGAACTCATATATTACATTGCCCTGTTACATGATATTGGTAAGATATATATTCCGGATGAGATACTTAATAAGCCCGGGAGACTTACGGGAGATGAGAGAGCCATAATAGAGACGCATGCAGCCAAGGGTGCGGAGATCCTTAAGGACTTCACTGCCATAGACGGTATAGCGGACGGTGCAAGATATCATCACGAGCGATATGACGGCAAGGGCTACCCTCAGGGACTTAAGGGCGAGAACATACCATTCCTTGCGAGGATAATCGGGGTTGCCGATTCGTATGATGCCATGAGTTCGGACCGCTGCTACAGACCGAGGCTGTCCAAGGAGGCAATAGTGAATGAGCTTAAGGTCAATTCCGGTAAGCAGTTCGATCCCGAGGTTGTGGCATGTATGCTTGAGCTTATGGAGAGCTATGAATTCTATACGGGAATGCTGGACGATTAGGATGATTATGGCATGGAGGTATAAATGGCAGGCTATATACTGGCAATAGATCAGGGGACTACAAGCAGCAGAGCGATCATTTTTGATAAGAAGGGCTCCATAGTACAGGTGGCACAGAAGGAATTCACACAGTACTTCCCCAAGCCCGGCTGGGTGGAGCATGACGCGAATGAGATATGGCTGTCGGTAGTCTCTGTCTATATGGAAGCTATCGTTAAGGCAGGCATAAGTCCCGGAGAGGTTGAGGCCATAGGCATAACTAATCAGCGTGAGACAGCCGTGGTATGGGATCGTATCACGGGTAAGCCTATATATAATGCCATATGCTGGCAGTCAAGACAGACTGCGGATATCTGTGAGGGCTTAAGGAATAAGGGATTAGAGGAGACAGTTAATGCTAAGACCGGGCTTCTTATCGATCCGTACTTCTCTGCTACCAAGATAAGATGGATACTTGACAATGTAGACGGCGCAATGGATAAAGCAAGGCGCGGAGACCTTATGTTCGGGACAATAGATTCGTGGCTTGTATATAAGCTATCCGGCGGAGCGGCACATGTGACAGACTATTCCAATGCCAGCCGTACCATGCTTTATAATATATATGAGCTTAAATGGGATGAGGATATACTTAAGGAGCTTGACATACCCATGTCCATGCTTCCTGAGGTCAAGCCTTCGTCCTGTGTATATGCACATACAGCGCCGTATCATTTCTATAATCTGGAGATACCCATCGCAGGGATCGCCGGAGACCAGCAGGCGGCACTCTTCGGTCAGACCTGTTACAATGCGGGCATGGCCAAGAATACCTACGGAACCGGCTGTTTCCTCCTTATGAATACGGGACAGAAGCCCATCAGATCGGAGCATGGGCTTGTGACGACCATAGCATGGGGGATAGGCGACAGGGTGGAATATGCCCTTGAGGGCAGTGTGTTCGTGGCAGGAAGCGCCATACAGTGGTTAAGGGACGGACTTAAGCTTATAGATACCGCACCGGAGAGCGAGCAGGTGGCTCTTGGATGCGAGGACAGTGAGGGAGTATATGTGGTGCCTGCATTCGTGGGTCTTGGGGCTCCGTATTGGGATGATAAGGCCAGAGGAGCGGTATTCGGCCTTACCAGAGGTACGACCAAAGCACATTTTGTCCGCGCGACTCTTGAATCTCTTGCCTACCAGAGCAGAGACTTGATAGAGGCCATGGAGCTTGACAGCGGGATAAGCCTTAAGAAGCTTAAGGTGGACGGTGGAGCGGTCAAAAATGATCTGCTCATGCAATTCCAGGCAGACATCCTAGGTGTCCCCGTGGAACGACCCATGATCAATGAGACTACTGCGCTTGGAGCCGCATATCTTGCAGGGCTTGCGGTGGGATTTTTCGACAGCCCCGAGGCTCTTACCGATAATTATATGGTGGATAAGACCTTTACTCCCGCTTTTGATGAAGTCAGGCGTGAAGAGAGGTATGCCGGATGGAAGAGAGCTGTGGCTGCGACAGAGGCGTTCCGGTAAGAACCCTACCAAGATTCCATGAAGTGGTATGCAAATATATAATGTAAGAAAATGGCACCCCGAAGGGTGCCATTTATACTTTATCTTATACTCGCTGTGAGTTCATCCCCCGACACATCTATATATATGCTCTGCCCCTGCTCTATATCCCCGGCAAGGATAAGCTTAGCCGAAAGAGTCTCCACATATTTCTGCATATATCTCTTAAGTGGTCTTGCTCCATATACGGGATCATAGGCGTTATCCGCAATGAATACCTTAGCCCTGTCACTTAACTCTATCTTAAGATCTCTGTCTGACAACCTCTTATTAAGATCAGCCAGTATAAGATCCACGATAGCGCCGATATTAGCCTTGGTAAGGGGCTTAAAAAGTATGGTCTCATCAAGCCTGTTAAGGAATTCGGGCCTGAAGTGTGCCTTAAGCTCCTCCATTACAGCTTCCTGCGCATCCTCTCTTATATTACCCTCAGGATCTATCCCTTCCGTCAGATAATGGGCTCCGATATTGGATGTCATTATAAGGATAGTATTCTTGAAGTCAACCGTCCTTCCCTGACTGTCCGTTATACGTCCGTCATCAAGCACCTGTAAGAGTACATTGAATACATCCGGGTGAGCCTTCTCTATCTCATCAAAGAGCACTACAGAGTATGGCTTTCTGCGCACAGCCTCGGTAAGCTGACCACCCTCATCATATCCTACATATCCGGGAGGCGCTCCGATCAGTCTCGATACGGAGAATTTCTCCATATATTCGGACATATCTATACGCACCATATTATTCTCATCGTCGAAAAGCGACTCGGCTAAGCTCTTGGCAAGCTCGGTCTTACCTACGCCCGTAGGCCCCAAGAACAGGAATGAACCTATGGGTTTACTCGGATCCTTGATACCTGCCTTGGATCTTATTATGGCCTCCGTTACCTTAGTGACTCCCTCATCCTGTCCGATGACCCTCTTATGGAGTTCTTCATCAAGATGCAGGGTCTTATTGCGCTCGGATTCTCCGAGCTTGCTTACAGGTATGCCCGTCCATCGTGATACTATTCGCGCTATCTCATCATCTGTAACGGCCTCATGTACAAGCTTCATCTGACCACCCGTAGCCGCTTCCTCGGCCTCGATCTGCCTGATCACCTCCGGGAGTCTGCCATACTCAAGCTCACCGGCTTTCTCATAATTGCCCTCCCGCTTGGCTATCTCTATATCATTCTTAAGCTGCTCCCTCTGTTCTCTGAGCGCAGAGAGCTTGCCCAAAGCCGACTTCTCATTATCAAGTTCGGCCTTCTTCACATTATATTCATCCATAAGCTCGGCAAGCTCCTTCTGCAGAGCTTCAAGTCTCTCCCCTGACAGCTTATCCTCTTCCTTCTTAAGAGCCGCCTCCTCTATCTGCATCTGTGTTATCTTACGGCTCATCTCATCCATCTCTGCCGGCATGGAGTCCATCTCCGTCTTAATAAGGGCGCACGCCTCATCCACAAGGTCTATGGCCTTATCCGGAAGGAACCTGTCACTTATATATCTGTGAGAAAGCGTAGCCGCTGACACAAGCGCATTATCAAGTATCTTAACATGATGGTAATTCTCATATCTCTCCTTAAGTCCCCTTAGGATTGATATGGTATCCTCCACCGTAGGCTCATCCACCTGTACGGGCTGGAATCGTCTCTCCAGGGCGGCATCCTTCTCTATATACTGCCTGTACTCATCAAGTGTAGTGGCACCGATGCAGTGAAGCTCGCCTCTTGCAAGCATGGGCTTAAGCATATTGCCGGCATCTAAGGCACCATCAGTCTTGCCTGCACCCACTATGGTATGCAGTTCGTCGATAAAAAGGATTATCTCACCATCCGAATTCTTCACATCCTCAAGGACGGCCTTAAGTCTCTCCTCGAATTCGCCTCTGTATTTGGCTCCGGCTACCAGTGCACCCATATCAAGCGCGAATATCTTCTTATCTATAAGTGCCTGCGGAACATCTCCTCTTGCTATACGTTCGGCCAGTCCCTCAGCTACGGCGGTCTTACCTACACCCGGCTCACCTATGAGTACCGGATTGTTCTTGGTCTTCCTTGACAGGATACGGATGACATTCCTTATCTCTTCATCTCTTCCAATAACAGGATCAAGCTTCTGTTCCCTGGCTCTGCTCACAAGCTCCTGTCCGTACTTCTCCAGGGTATCATATGTAGCCTCCGGATTGTCACTTGTCACCGTATGATTACCCCTGACCGCCTGAAGAGCCTGAAGGAATCTGTCCCTTGTTATTCCGTATTCATTAAATACAGATTTAATTTCTTTGTTGGGATTTTTAAGCATACTTAAGAAGAGATGCTCAACAGACACATACTCATCTCCCATATGCTTAGCTTCATCCTCGGCGGTTATCAGCACCTTGTTAAGAGTCTGTCCCACGTAAGGCTGACCACCCTGTACCTTGACCCTCTTATCAAGCGCCTGCTCTATGCGCTTCTTGAATTCAGAGGATCTGATCTCCATCTTCTCTATGAGCTTTGCTATAAGGCTGTCATCTATGGTTATCAGAGAGTATAACAGGTGTTCTTGTTCGATCTCCTGATTGCCGTATTCCACGGCAATCTTCTCCATATTCTGTACAGCTTCTATTGATTTTTGTGTAAATTTATTTATATTCATATGCTGACCTCCTTAATCCCCTTTTGAATCTAATTATAATACAAAATTAGCACTCGTCAAGAGAGAGTGCTAACAATTATTTATAAAATTTATTAACTTCTTATAAACTCATCCATGACCTATGTTGAGAGCCTACACTTTAAGGAGCAGGGACTGACATTTGTTTTTGATTATCAGGTCATTTCTTCTTCAAAGAATATATCAAGATCCATTGCGCCATGTGGAATACGGACGATTTCTACTCGCTCCTTCTCTTCATCCACAAGATAGAGAACGGCATAATTGTCAACATTCAAGCGACGCATTCCGAGACTTGCCCAGGGTTCATATGGAACAGGTGGATTTCTTTTAGGGAATGTATCAAGCTTTTTAATAGCTTCACGAATCCTGTTAACCTGCCCTGTTGCATTGTCTCTTGACCCAAGATTATATGCGATATGCATAAATACATTACGAAGATCGTCCTGTGCTTCATCGGAGTAGCAGACATAATAATTGCTCATATTCCGAATTCCTCAGCGAGCATACGATCAACATCTTCAACAGAGTGAGTACGACCATTTTTGATGGAGTCCACGCCTTTTTGAAGCTCCGCATCAAATTCAGTTCTGGTGATACTTTGAGCAGAAAAGTGATTTATCTCTGGAAGCTTTGGTTGGAAAGGCATTCCTTTTACAAGCACAATTTGACTGTAAAGCATCTTTATAGCTTCAGAAGGAGAAATTCCAAGCTGAGCAAGGATTCCTTCAGCGTTTTCCTTGAGACCTGTCTCAACACGAGCATATACAGGGGCCGTATTTGCCATATAATCACGCTCCTCTCATTTTTTCTAAACAAAGTATAGCACACATTGCTTGCAGGCGCAAGCAGATGCAAGCAATTTTCGAGATGTAGCATGAAAGGGAAATAACTCAAAAACATCATTTGGAGCAGATTTTATACAAGAAAAAGTACAAGATACTTACATACTTCACTATTATAAATAGTATATAATGTTAATACCTCAGGACCGACACGGAGATGGCCGGCGGATTACAAACCCCAAGAAACCGCATAAA
>CAJONG010000058.1 GCA_905235845.1 uncultured Lachnospiraceae bacterium | reverse complement strand
AAGAGAGGTCACAGACTTGTGACGGATGATGTGGGGGAGATCCGTAAGGTGTCGGATGAGACACTTATAGGTACGGCTCCGGATATCACGAAGCACTTCATAGAGCTTCGAGGCATCGGCATAGTCGATGTTAAGAGTCTGTTCGGTGTATCGAGTGTCAAGGAATCACAGGGTATAGATCTGGTCATTAGACTTGAGGAATGGAATAAGGATAAGGACTACGACAGACTCGGTCTTGAAGAAGAGTATATCGAGTATCTGGGCAACCGGGTGGTATGTCACAATATCCCCATAAGACCCGGTCGTAATCTTTCTATCATATGTGAGTCCGCAGCTATCAACCACAGACAGAAGAAGATGGGATATAATGCTGCACAGGCATTGTATGAGAGAGTACAGAAGTCTCTGGCCGAGAAGCGTGAAGAGGAAGAGATTTAAGAGGGACGGATAATGAGTAAAGTGATATTTGGTGTTGATGTGGGTGGAACCACCATTAAGTTAGGATGCTTCGATACGGAGGGTAATCTCCTTGATAAGTGGGAGATACCTACAAGGACCGAGGATAAGGGTTCGAATATAATAGGAGATATTGCGGGAAGTATACTTGTGAAGCTTGCCAAGGATGATATTGACAAGAAGGATGTTATCGGAATAGGGATAGGTGTTCCGGGACCCGTTAAGAGTGACGGTAATGTTATAGTAGCGGTCAATCTCGGCTGGAAGGATGTCAATGTAAGTCAGGAATTAAGTGATCTGACGGATATACCGGTCAGGGCCTCCAATGATGCTAATGTGGCTGCTCTCGGAGAGATGTGGAAGGGCGGCGGACAGGGTCATTCCAATGTCGTAGCCGTGACTCTCGGTACAGGAGTCGGCGGTGGTATCATAGTGGACGGTAAGATAGTTAACGGTGCCACAGGTGCAGGCGGAGAGATAGGCCACATCCACCTTGAGGATAATGAGACGGAGATCTGCGGATGCGGCGGTTACGGATGCCTTGAGCAATATGCGTCTGCAACGGGAATAGTCAGGATCGCGAGGAAGAAGCTTGCAGATTCAAGTAAGGACAGTATATTAAGAGAAGAGGAGATATCTGCCAAATCCGTATGGGATGCCGTTAAGGCAGGAGATGAGTTGGCTATCGAGGTAGCCGGGATATACGGTGAGTACTTAGGCAAGGGACTTGCGGCAGTAGCCGATGTGGTCAATCCTGAGATATTCGTCATAGGCGGTGGAGTATCCAAGGCCGGAAGGGTCGTAATCGAGTATATGGAACCGTATTTTGACAGATATGTATTCTCGGGAGCAAAGAATGTGAAGTTCGCTCTGGCTAAGCTTGGTAATGATGCGGGCATATACGGTGCAGCGAGACTTATGATAGACAAGTGATCTTGTCGGAGTGATATGTGGGATATAACAATAGACAATGAATTATCCAAGCTCATCCCTGAAGATAGTATCCTCAGGGATGAGCCTATGTATAAGCATACAACGTTTAAGACAGGCGGAAGCGCAGACAGGTTCATATCTGTATCGGATAAAGAGCAGCTCATGGGTATCCTTGACCTGTTGAAGTCCTACGGTGCGCTATATTCTGCCGGAGGCGGTGATGATGAAGGCAGGGCGGCCTATTATGTCATAGGCAACGGAAGTAACCTTCTGGTATCGGATAAGGGCTATGACGGCCTGATAATAGAGATAGGGTCAGGTATGTCAGAGTGTATCGCTAAGGGTAATGCTATCACGGCCAAGGCAGGCACATTGCTTGGTAAGCTTGCCAAAACAGCATTGGATAACAGCCTTACGGGACTTGAGTTCGCATCCGGCATCCCCGGAAGCGTGGGCGGAGCTATGGTTATGAATGCAGGTGCTTACGGCGGTCAGATGGAGGATGTCGTAAGGAGCGTTACGGTGTACGACATTGCAGATAGCAGAGTTATCAGTCTTGATAATGCACAGATGGATTTTGCATACAGACACAGTATCATAAGGGATAAGGGTTATATAGTTCTGGATGCGGAATTTGTGCTAAAAGAGGGAGATAAGCAGCAGATTGAGGATAAGATGAGAGAGCTTAACACTGCAAGGAAGCAGAAGCAGCCTCTTGAATATCCGTCTGCCGGTTCTACCTTCAAAAGACCCGCGGGATTCTACGCCGGAGGACTCATAGAAGAATGCGGCCTTAAGGGATACAGTGTGGGAGGAGCGTCAGTATCGGATAAGCATGCCGGCTTTATGATCAATAAATGCAATGCAACAGCATATGATATATACAGACTGATAGGTGAGGTCAGGGAGAAGGTATATGCTGACACAGGTGTCAGGTTAGAACCGGAAGTTATATTCATGGGAGAATTCTGATGAGATTTGTTATCGTAACGGGTATGAGCGGCGGCGGTAAGAGAACCGCCATGAAGATGCTTGAGGATATCGGATTCTATTGTGTGGATAATCTTCCGATACCCCTCATAGATAAATTCGTCGAACTGATAGCCACCCCCAACAGTGAGATACAGAAGGTGGCTCTCGGGCTTGATGTGCGCGCGGATCAGGATTTTGGCGATGCAACCATCGCTCTTGATGCGATCAGGGCCGGAGGCTACAGCTATGAGATAATATTCATGGATGCATCGGACGCCACATTGCTTAAGCGGTATAAGGAGACAAGACGGGTTCATCCTCTTGCCGTACCCCCTGCCAACCGGATAGAGGACGGTATACGTAAGGAACGGGAGATCCTTAAGAATATCAAAGGCAAGGCGGATTATATATTCGATACATCCAATCTTCTTACAAGGAATCTCAAAGAGGAGCTTGATAAGATATTCGTAACGGGCGAAAGCTATAATTCGCTTATGATCAACATCGTATCCTTCGGATTCAAGAACGGTATCCCGGCGGATGCGGATCTGGTATTCGATGTACGCTTTCTGCCCAATCCATTCTATATAGAAGAATTAAAGCATCTGACAGGTAATGACGCACCTGTTCATGATTATGTCATGTCTTTTAAGGAAGCTGTCACATTCCTTGATAAGCTTGAGGATATGCTGTCTTTTCTGATACCGGGCTATGTCAATGAGGGCAAGTATCAGTTAGTGGTCGCCATTGGATGTACAGGCGGACAGCACAG
The DNA here is from genome assembly GCA_905235845.1 of uncultured Lachnospiraceae bacterium. Taxonomy (GTDB): domain Bacteria; phylum Bacillota; class Clostridia; order Lachnospirales; family Lachnospiraceae; genus Colinaster. The sequence goes on along the minus strand of CAJONG010000058.1, from coordinate 15,751 downwards.
GTCTGTAACTCTGGCGCGTGAGATATATACAAGGCTTAAGGGCAAGGGTGATTACGGCCTGTCCATAACACATCGTGATATAAAGGAATAATACATGTCATTTTCATCCACTGTAAAAGAAGAGCTGGAAAGAGCCATGGGAAGTGCGAGACACTGCCGTATGGCTGAGCTGGCGGCGATAATGGAGTTCTGCGGGAGAATAGAAAAGGATAAGTCAGGAAGCTGTCGACTTATCCTGGATACCGATAATGAATCGGTAAAAGGAAAATACAGGGCTCTGTTAAAAAAGATGTATAATGTAGCTTCCCCGGATGAGCCGGATGATGATACCTGCTATCTGATATTGGAAGGACTGGGTATCATAGACAGATCGGGAGTCATGAGGGATACGAATGCACCTGCAAGCTCACTGTTGCTTAAGCAGTCATGCTGTAAAAGAGCCTTCTTAAGGGGTGCCTATATGTGCGTAGGCTCCATGAGCGATCCCAAGAGCAGCTATCATCTGGAATTCGTATGCGATACAAGAGCTCAGGCACAGCAGATAGTTACGTTATTGTCGGATTTTGAGATAGATTCCAGGATAATCGAGCGTAAGAAGCATTATGTGGCTTATATCAAGGAGGGAGAGAGTATAGTCGACTTCCTCGGCATATGCGAGGCTCATGTAGCCCTTATGAATATGGAGAATGACCGTATCCTTAAGGAAGTGAGCAACTCCGTCAACAGAAGGAACAACTGTGATGTTGCCAATATCAAGAAGACTGTCAATGCGGCGGCAAGACAGATAGAGGATATTGAATTCTTAAGAGACAATTACGGTCTTGATAAATTGTCCGATAATCTAAGAGAGATGGCTCTGATAAGACTTGAATATCCCGATGCCACTCTTCCGGAGCTGGGCAAGGAATTCAATCCGCCCTTAGGTAAAAGCGGAGTTAACCACAGATTGAGAAAACTTAGTGAGCTGGCGGATAAATATCGCAACATATGACAATGTGCAACAATATATAACGGAAGAGAGCTGAAATATGTACGTTTTTCGGCTTGAAAGATACACAGTCTTCCTTTATAATGTGGTGAGGTGAGAAAGGAGCAGTCCGTACGGGAGGATTACCGTCGGATCAGATGAGGAGAATTATGATTAAAAAGGAGATTACGATCAGACTTGAGAATGGTCTGGAAGCAAGGCCGGTGGCAATGCTCGTGCAGGTAGCCAGTCAGTATGACTCAAACATCTATCTTGAGACGGAAGGGAAAAAGGTCAACGCCAAGAGTATCATGGGCATGATGAGCCTTGGACTTGATTCGGGCGAGAAGATCGTTGCTGTTGTCGAGGGAAGCGATGAAGAGGCAGCAGTGGAAGGAATTGAGAAATTCTTAAGCGGGAAATAATAAGATACGTATGAAGGATACATCTGAAGAAAAAAGATTGCTTTTTATCTATAATCCCATGTCGGGACGAGGCAGGATAAAGAGCAGTCTGATTGATCTGATAGATATATTTGTGAAGTCGGGTTATCGCGTTGAAGCTTATCCGACTCAGTACAGTGGAGATGCTAAAAGAGCCGTGATCCGGAGAGATGACGGCTTTTCTTTGATTGTGTGCTGTGGAGGTGACGGAACTCTTGATGAGGTTGTGACGGGCATGATGGAATGTCGGGACAGGATACCTATAGGGTATATACCGGCAGGCAGTACCAATGACTTCGCGGCAAGCTTAGGGATACCGAAGTCAATGAGCAAAGCGGCACATACAGCCGTAAGAGGCAGGGAATTCCCCTGTGATATAGGCAGGTTCAACGATGATGTATTCGTATATGTGGCGGCCTTCGGAATGTTCACGGATGTCTCTTATGATACGGACCAGCATATGAAGAATATGCTCGGTCATATGGCTTATATCATAGAGGGTGCCAGAAGACTTCCGACGGTCAAGTCATATCATTATGAAATAGAATATGAGGACGAGGAAGGAAGAACGCACGAACTTGAGGATGACTATCTGTTGGGAATGGTGACTAATTCAAGATCGGTCGGTGGATTCAAGAATATAACCGGCAAGAAGATACTTCTGGATGACGGAGTCTTTGAGGTGACACTTATTAAGAAGCCTTTGGGACCTCTGGAATATATGCTTTTGTCGGATGCTATATCAAGGAAAGAGATCGATACGAGCCTGATAACGTCCTTTAAGGCAAAAAGGGTCATATTTAAAACAGATGAACCCGTCGCATGGACCTTGGACGGGGAGTACGGCGGTGAGCACAGCAGGAGCGATATACGAGTGGATAAGCAGGCGCTTGCCATACTCGTTCCGTAACAGGTGGTGCAAATACTTGAAAAATAGTGTTTTCTTTTGAAGTGGTTTGTTATATAATGAAGACGTTCGACAGGGCTAACCGGGGAATCGTTCCATAGGGCAAGGCACTGTCATTAGTAAAGATCAACGGAGGTATAAATATGTCATTAGTTACAACGACCGAAATGTTTAAGAAGGCATATGACGGCGGCTACGCAGTAGGTGCTTTCAATGTCAACAACATGGAGATTGTGCAGGGTATCACGGAAGCAGCCGGCGAGCTGAACAGCCCTGTTATTCTTCAGGTATCCAAGGGCGCTCGTGCATACGCTAACCACACATATCTCGTTAAGTTAGTTGAGGCAGCAGTTGAGGAGAACCCTCAGATCCCCATAGCCTTACATCTTGATCACGGTGATACATTTGAGTTATGTAAGAGCTGTATCGATGGCGGATTCACATCAGTTATGATCGATGCATCATCTAAGTCTTTCGAAGAGAATATAGAGCTCACCAAGCAGGTAGTTGAGTACGCTCATGCCAATGGTGTGGTTGTAGAGGCCGAGCTCGGTACACTTGCAGGTATCGAGGATGAGGTAGTCGTAGAGGCCGGTCACGAGGCTTATACACGTCCCGAAGAGGTTGAGGAGTTCGTGGACAGAACAGGATGTGACTCTCTTGCCATCGCTATAGGTACATCACATGGAGCATACAAGTTCACGGCTGCACAGTGCACAATCCTTGTTCCCCCTCCGCTTCGTTTCGACGTTCTTGAAGAGGTTACAAAGAGACTTCCCGGCTTCCCTATCGTTCTTCACGGATCATCTTCAGTTCCTCAGGAATTCGTTAAGATGGTTAACCAGTACGGCGGCAATATGCCCGATGCAGTTGGTATCCCTGAGGAGCAGTTACGTCAGGCAGCTAAGCTTGCAGTATGTAAGATCAATATAGACTCTGATATCAGACTTGCCATGACAGGTAACATCCGCAAGTACTTCGCAGAGCATCCCGATCATTTCGATCCACGTCAGTACCTTAAGCCCGCAAGACAGGCAGTTAAGGATATGGTTGCTCATAAGATCGTCAATGTTCTTGGCTCAGACGGCAAGGCATGATTGGATAATTCCGGAAGATATTACAGACCGGTCCGAAAGGACCGGTCTGTTTTTGTTATTTATGGTGTCAAAATAGGAAAAAGGTACTTGTTAATAGTTTGTTCATAATTAGTTTTCATATTTTTCAAATAGTTAGTAAATTTTAGACACTTTTGATGTTTATACTAAGAGCATAAGATAAAGCTAGTAACAAGATAAAACTTTTTCATAATAAATGCCAAGCACTGATGTGCTTGGCATCCTCCCTTTTTAGACATCATATAATGTCACATTATAAGAGAAGAAGCTGTGCATGTGCACAGCTTCTTTATTAGATGGCCGCCTCATAAGATAGAATTTTAAGATAACTCCCTTTTCCCCTAAGAAAAATACCTACCCCAAAATCCCGAACAGATATGTGTAAGAGACATTACGTGTTCGAAACTGACCGACCTATGAATTGTTGCTCTTAAAATAATCAATGAGTCTGTCGAATGACTGACAGATCGTCTTGTCTAACCTTGCATAATCTGATTCTATATGGATTATCCTGTTAACTATGAAATCCACTTTCTCCGATACTGACCTCTGACACATGTGATGATCTGCATCAGCTATGCCGGGTAAGCCGTGGACATCCTCGTTGTAGAGCATGGAGATGCTGATGCCTAAAGCGTCAGCTATGAGTTTGACCTGAACGGCATCCGGAATGACTGTTAACGTCTCATATCTGGATATCTCGGATTTGGACAGATAACACATTTCGCCTAACTCTGATTGAGAGAGATTTTGCTTCTTACGAAAGTAGGCGATATTATATGCAATAGTTTCGCCGGGATTTTTAGCAGACCGATTCATGATAATTACCTCCGTATACGTTATGCTTGACCAACACTTATGTATACCTATTATTAAGTATATACGGAATACGATGATAAATTGTTGCATCCTTCGGGAAGACGGTTGCATGGTATGGGAATATGTTTTTGGTAAAAACGACGAAAAGAAAAAAGATGGTTTATAGATAAAATTGCACAAAAAATATGTGTAAAAACTATGGATTATTTTGGCATATTCTATTAAAATATAAGGGATATGTGCTTTCGGGAGAATAATATGTCCCGGATACCAAATGGTAATTGTGCAAAATAACAAGAGACAAGAGAGGAAGATATGATTTCTAACCAGATATTGCAGAGTACAATTGAGGGATTGAAGAACATCGCAAGGATTGAGATATGCGTGGTGGATTCCGATGGTAAGACTGTGGCGGCAACCGATACAGCTTTAGAGGAGTATGGTGCACAGGCTGCGGAATTCTCGTCATCGCCCGCAGACAGCCAGGAGCTCAGCGGCTGTCAGTTTTTCAAGATAACGGATGAGGGACAGACTGAGTTCGTGCTCATAGTATCAGGTCAGGGAGAGAACTTATATACACTGGGTAAGATGGCAGCATTCCAGATACAGGGACTGCTGGTTGCCTATAAGGAGAGATTCGATCGCGATAACTTCATCAAGAACCTTCTGCTTGACAATCTGCTCTTGGTAGATATCTTCAGCAGAGCCAAGAAGCTTCATATCCAGCCGGAGATAAGAAGAGTTGTCATTACCATAGAGAGTGGTGGTGATGAGAGCGAGAGAGTGCTGGAACTCATGCGCACAGGCTACGGAAGCAATAATAAGGATTTTATCACTGAAGTGGATGAGAAAGACGTGATAGTCGTTAAGGAATTGTCCTCAAGCGAGAATGAGGCAGACATTCAGCGCTATTGTGATACATATATGAAGTATCTCGGAAGAGAGGGTATCGAGAATGTAAGGATATCATACGGTACCATAGTAGATGAGATCAAGGAGGTCAGTCACTCATACAAGGAAGCCAAGATGGCTCTGAATGTCGGCAAGATATTCTTCGATGACAGACTGATCATAGCATACAGTGAGCTGGGAATAGGAAGACTGATCTACCAGTTGCCCATCCCTTTATGTAAGCTTTTTATCAAGGAGATATTCGACGGACACAGTCCGGACGATTTTGATGAAGAGACGCTTATGACCATCAATAAGTTCTTCGAGAACAGCCTTAACGTATCCGAGACATCGAGACAATTATTCATACACAGGAATACACTTGTATACAGGCTTGATAAGATACAGAAGACCACGGGACTGGATCTAAGGGTATTCGAGGATGCGATTACCTTCAAGATAGCCCTTATGGTGGTTAAGTATATGAATTACATGGAAGCATTGGAGTATTGATCATATCCGTGAGTAGGAAATCAAATATAAAGGAGAGTAAAATTGGCTTTAGGTAAGAAAAAAGTAAAAAGACAGATGGCTGAAGACGAGCTTATAGTGCTTGATAATGTCACCAAGACTTATGCTACCGGTTCACCGGCACTTAACGGTGTAAGTCTGACCGTCAAAAAGGGCGAATTCGTCTTCATAGTGGGTGACAGTGGCTCCGGCAAATCGACGCTCATTAAGCTTCTGCTCAGAGAACTGACACCAACGTCAGGTGATATATATGTCAATAATATCAATCTCGGCAGACTCAGACACAGACAGGTTCCGAAGTACAGAAGGAATCTGGGAGTGGTATTCCAGGACTTCCGCCTCTTAAAGGATCGCAATGTATATGAGAATGTAGCCTTTGCACAGAGGATAGTCCAGACTCCCAACAGGCTTATCAAGCGTAATGTTCCGGCTATACTGTCCATAGTGGGACTTGCCGGTAAGTACAAGGCTAAGCCCAAGGAGCTGTCGGGAGGAGAGCAGCAGAGAGTTGCCCTTGCCAGGGCGCTTATCAATAAGCCGCCGATACTTTTGTGTGATGAGCCTACAGGTAATCTCGATCCCAAGAATTCATGGGAGATAATGAAGCTTTTGGAACAGATCAACAAGCGCGGCACCACTATTCTCGTGGTGACACATAACAGAGAGATAGTCAATGAGATGCAGAAGAGAGTCGTTACTATGAAGAAGGGTGTCATAGTAAGCGATGAGGAGGAAGGAGGATATATAGATGAGAATTAGTACCTTCTTCTATACACTCAGACAGGGTGTACGCAACATATTCAGGAATGCATGGTTCTCCCTTGCATCCATTGCGACCATAGCGTCATGTCTGTTGCTATTCGGCATATTCTATTCGGTAGTGGCCAATTTCCAGAATATGGTCAAGCGTGCCGAGGCAGGGGTTGCCGTTACGGTATTCTTCGATGAAGGCTTAAGTGACGAAGAGAAGCAGCATATAGGCGAGAGTATACTTACCCGTAAGGAAGTCGATAAGATCAATTTCGTCTCTGCCGATGAGGCATGGGAGAGCTTCAAGGATGAGTATCTGGGCGAGTATGCGGACGGATTCACTGAGAATCCGCTGGAGGACAGTGAGAACTACGAGGTATACATGAAGGATATCTCCCTTCAGTCATCCCTTGTAACCTACCTTAATACGATCCCGGGCGTGAGACAGGTCAACAGCTCGCAGCAGACAGCCGAAGCACTGACCGGAGCCAACAGGCTCATAAGCTATATATCCCTCGGTATCATCGGCATATTGCTTGCAGTGTCCATCTTCCTTATAAGCAATACCGTCACCATAGGTATCTCCGTCCGTAAGGAAGAGATAGGCATAATGAAATACATAGGTGCTACGGACTTCTTCGTCAGGGCTCCGTTCGTTGTTGAAGGTCTCATCATCGGAGTGATCGGTGCGACCATACCGTTGGGTATCATATATTTCATATATATCAACGCCATGGATATCATCATGGAGAGGTTCACGGAGATAGGTTCCATTCTCCAGTTTCTTCCTGTTGAGGCCATATTCTCGACACTGATCCCGGTATCGCTGGGAATCGGAGCGGGAATAGGTTTTCTGGGAAGCTTTGTAACAGTCAGGAAGCACCTGAGGGTATGATACTGTATGCGTGATAAAAAACGAGGACTTCTAAGTATATCGTTACTCGTGATATTCCTCATGTACATGACGAACGTATCCATAAGCGCGTGGGCCGATACAGCGGAGCTTGAAGCCAGTATCAAGGCCAAACAGGCGGAGATACAGGAAGCTGAGAAAGAAAAGCAGCAATTAAAGAGCAGCATAACAGATGCCAAGAAGATCGTATCGGGTCTGGAATCCGCGAAGGAGGATCTGGAGGCATATGTGATGGAGCTTGATGCGAATCTGACGGATGTTGAGGAAAAGATCGAGGAACTTAAGCAGCTCATATCGGATAAAGAAGCGGAGATCGCCGAAGCAACGGCAGATCTTGAAGAAGCGCAGGAGATTCAGAGAACCCAATATGAGAACATGAAGAAGCGTATCAGATTCATGTACGAGAAGGGTGATTCGTTCTATCTGGACCTTATCTTTTCAGCGGATTCTTATGCAGATATGCTCAATAAAGCAGATTATGCCGAACAACTGTCGGAATATGATGCAAGAAAGCTGGAAGAATACAAGCAGACATGTGAATATGTAGCCGCATGCAAGGCCGATCTGGAGGCTGATAAGGAGGTTCTGGATGAAGCCAAGGCCAAGCAGGATGAAGAACAGGCGAATCTCAATACTCTTATAGAAGCCAAGAATAAAGAGATAAGCGCAACATCGGCGGATATCAATAATAGGGAAGCGGCGATCAAAGAGCTTGAAGCCGATATGGCGGCCAGAGAGGCAGCCATTAAGGAGCTTGAGCAGATCGTAGCCGAAGAGAGACGCAGGTTAGCCGAAGAGAGCGGCACCGTCCTTACATACGACGGTGGTATGTTCAAGTGGCCGGCTCCCTCATATACCAGAATATCCGACGATTACGGCAACCGTATCCATCCCATTACGGGCACCAATCAATTCCACAATGGTGTGGATATGGCGGCACCGGGAGGTTCACCCATCCTTGCGGCATATGATGGTGAAGTAGTGGCTGCCGCATATAATGCCTCAATGGGTAATTATATAATGATCGACCACGGCGACAGTCTGTATACGATATATATGCACGCCTCTGCGCTGTATGTATCCAAGGGAGACTATGTATCCAAGGGACAGAAGATAGCTGCAGTCGGTACGACAGGCCGGTCCACGGGTAATCACCTGCACTTCAGCGTGCGCAAGAGCGGATCATATGTAAGTCCGTGGAATTATCTGTCGAGATAGGATCATCATAGTATAGTCAGTTGTCGGAATGGTGGATTATAAATGGAAGAAATGATGCAGGATAATAATACAGAGGATGAGATATCATCTAAGGCAAAAGGCAAGGATTCGGATAAGAAGTTCTTAATCGGTATAATCTGCGGAATGCTGGTATCAATGTGCATATTGGGCATTGTTCTTATTGGGAAGCAGGCATACCGAAGCTACAGGATGGATAAGGCAATAAAAGCCGGAAGCTATGGAGAATCGGGAGAGGGATACAGCAGTAAGCTTGTGGATGAGACGCTTGCTAGCAAGATAGTCACTTTGGAATCGGTCATAGATAAATACTATCTGAACGAATACACCACGGAGGATCTTGAGACCGGAATATACAGGGGCATGATAGATGCTCTCGGAGATAAGTACGGAGAGTACTATACCGTAGACGAGATCAAGAAAGCAAGAGAGGACAGCGACGGTGTCTTCGGAGGTATAGGCGCTTATATAAGCTACGACGAAGACTTAAACTGCTGTATAATAGCAGGTACAATGGAAGGCGGTCCTGCAGAGAGTGCCGGACTCCGTGAAGGAGATGTCATATACAAGGTGGACGACATAGATGCTCAGGGAATGGAGAGCAGCGAGGTCGTGAAGTATGTCAGGGGAGAAGTAGGGACTGTCGTACATCTCACTCTCATAAGAGAGGGAGAGAACAATACCATAGAGGTTGACATAACAAGAGAATATATAGATTCCAATACCGTATATTCCGAGCTGATGGAAGATAATATAGGATATATCGGGATTACCGAATTCGATACTGTCACATCCGATCAGTTCGTGGAAGCGCTGGCTGTACTTAAAGGTCAGGGAGCACGCGGCATAATAATCGACCTTCGTGGCAATCTTGGCGGCAATCTGGATACAGCCTGTGATATAGCAAGGAATATACTGCCTGAGGGCGTGATAGTATATACCATAGATAAGTATGACAATAAGAAGGAGTACACATGTGACGGTGAACATGAGCTGGATCTGCCCCTTGTGATGCTCGTGAATAAGTATTCGGCAAGTGCTTCCGAGGTTCTTACCGGAGCAGTCAAGGACTATGGCAAGGGCAGAGTGGTAGGTACAACCACCTACGGTAAGGGTATAGTCCAGACTATAGTACCCTTATCGGACGGTTCCGCAGTCAAGCTTACCACAAGCTCCTACTATACACCTAACGGTATATGTATACACGGTACAGGTATAGTGCCGGATGTAGAGGTGGAATTAGACGTCGATGCTTATTATGACAACGGCTTCGACAATCAGCTCGATGCAGCCAAGGCCGAGATACATAAGATCTGGGAAGAGAGCTATTAAGACAGGTGAACAAATGTTCCTAAACATATGGACAAAGCTTTGCAAAAATGGTACACTTTCACAGATGTACCATTTTTAAGTTTCAAGGATGTCTAGGATATGGAATTCAGATTACATTCAGATTATAAGCCGACCGGCGATCAGCCCCAGGCAATAAAAGAGCTCGTGGAGGGCTTTAAGGAGGGCAACCAGTTCGAGACGCTTCTTGGCGTTACAGGCTCCGGCAAGACTTTTACCATGGCTAATGTTATCGCAGCACTGAATAAGCCCACCCTGATAATATCACACAATAAGACTCTTGCCGGGCAGTTATACGGCGAGATGAAAGAATTCTTTCCCGAAAATGCCGTGGAGTATTTTGTGTCATATTATGATTATTACCAGCCGGAGGCATATGTACCGTCTTCGGATACATATATTGCCAAGGATTCTTCCATCAATGACGAGATAGATAAGCTAAGATTATCAGCCACCGCATCCCTTACGGAGAGAAGAGATGTGATAGTGGTATCGAGCGTAAGCTGTATCTACGGCCTTGGCAGTCCGGATGATTATAAGGAACTTATCGTATCATTAAGACCCGGGCAGATGAAGGATAGGGATGCTGTCATAAGAGAGCTTATAGATATAAGATATGACAGGAACGATAATGATATCGAGAGAGCCACCTTCAGGGTGCGCGGTGACACCATAGAGATATATCCCGCACAGGGAGGAGACAGTCTGATAAGGGTCGAATTCTTCGGAGATGAGATAGACCGCATATCCGAGGTAGATCCCATCACGGGTCATATGAAGAATACCTTGGAGCACGCTGCGATCTTCCCGGCTTCACATTATGTCATAGCTCCTGATAAGATTGCCGTGGCGTGCAACAGGATAGAGGAGGAGCTTAAGGAGAGAGTCGCCTTTTTCAAGCATTCGGATAAGCTGATCGAGGCACAGAGGATCGCAGAGCGGACAAACTTTGATCTGGAGATGCTAAGGGAGACAGGCTTCTGCTCAGGCATAGAGAATTATTCCGCGCCTATGAGCGGACGAGCACCCGGCAGCAGACCGATGTGCCTGATGGATTACTTCGACGATTATCTGCTTATAATAGATGAGAGTCATATCACGGTTCCGCAGGTGGGAGGAATGTACGCGGGAGACAGATCGCGTAAGACGACGCTGGTGGATTACGGCTTCAGATTACCCTCCGCGCTGGATAACAGACCGCTTAACTTTAATGAGTTCGAGGATCAACTGGATCAGGTGCTTTTCGTATCGGCTACTCCGGGAGATTATGAGGCAGAACATGAGCTTCTAAGAGCCGAGCAGGTGATAAGACCTACGGGACTCTTAGACCCGGAGATATCGGTAAGACCGATAGAGGGGCAGATAGACGATCTGATATCCGAGATAAGGAAGGAGATTGCAAAAAATGGCAAGATCATGATCACGACTCTGACCAAGCATATGGCGGAGGATCTGACGGACTATCTTAAGGAAGTGGGTATCAGAGTCAGATATCTGCATTCTGATATAGATACGCTTGAGAGAGCGGAGATAATAAGGGACCTCAGACTGGATGTATTCGATGTGCTGGTAGGCATCAATCTCTTAAGGGAAGGACTGGATATACCGGAGATAACACTTGTGGCAATCCTTGATGCGGATAAGGAAGGCTTCCTAAGGTCGGAGACGTCACTGATACAGACGATAGGACGCGCTGCACGTAATAGTGACGGACATGTCATAATGTATGCTGACAATATGACAGACTCTATGAAGAAGGCAATAAGTGAGACCGAGAGAAGACGCGCGATACAGAAGGAGTATAATGAGGAGCACGGTATCACGCCGACTACTATACAGAAGGCGGTCAGGGAACTCATAAGCATCACTAAGGAGATAACCGGAGAAGAGGCGAGATTTGCCAAGGATCCGGAGAGCATGTCAGAGGGTGAGATAAGAGAACTGGCTGAGAAGATAGAGAAGCAGATGCGTAAGGCTGCGGCAGAGCTTGACTTCGAGACAGCGGCCGAATTAAGAGACAAGCTTATCGACTTAAGAGAGCATATGAGCGGACAGAATAAGAGGAAGACAAGGGTCACATGATATATATGATATGGAACATATATACAGACGCAGTAATGCAGCTACTATATACGGAGACGGGTAATGAGCGAGGTTATAAAGATAAGAGGTGCTTCGGAGCACAATTTAAAGCATATAGACATAGACATACCGAGAGATAAGTTCGTAGTACTGACAGGCCTGTCAGGTTCGGGCAAGTCCTCGCTTGCCTTTGACACCATATATGCAGAGGGACAGAGAAGATACATGGAGTCCATCTCAAGCTATGCAAGGCAGTTCTTGGGACAGATGGAGAAGCCCAATGTGGAGCTTATAGAGGGACTGTCCCCTGCCATATCCATAGACCAGAAGTCCACTAACCGCAACCCGCGTTCCACGGTAGGGACGGTTACGGAGATATATGATCATATGAGACTGTTATATGCAAGACTTGGCATACCTCATTGTCCCAATTGCGGCAAGCCCATATCCAAGCAGACGGTGGATCAGATGATCGACAGACTTATGGAGCTGTCGGAAGGGACTAAGCTGCAGATCCTTGCACCGGTGGTAAGAGGCAAGAAGGGCAGACATGAGAAGGTGCTTGAAAGCGCACGTAAGAGTGGTTATGTAAGAGTCAGGGTCGATGGTAATCTGTACGATCTGTCTGAGGAGATAGAGCTTGATAAGAATATCAAGCATACGATTGAGATAGTAGTTGACAGAGTTGTCATAAGAGAAGGAGTAGCATCCAGACTGAGTGATTCCATAGAGAATGCCTTGGGCTTAAGCGGAGGGCTGCTGGAAGCGGAGATAACGGATGGAGAGACTCTGCATTTCTCCGATAGTCTCGCCTGTCCGGATTGCGGTATAAGCATAAGTGAGATAGAGCCCAGAAGCTTCTCTTTTAATAATCCCTTCGGAGCCTGTCCCGATTGCGTGGGCCTCGGATATAAGATGGAATTCGATCCGGAGCTTTTGATACCTGACAGGTCCCTAAGTATACATGAGGGGGCCATATCATGCATGGGCTGGCAGTCAAGCAATAAGCCGGGAAGCTTCACATATGCTACACTTGAAGCCTTGTCCAAGGCATATAAGTTCTCCCTGGATACTCCATTCGAGAAGCTGTCGGATACGGTTCAGGATATGCTCCTATATGGTAAAGGAGCGAAGGAAGTGACCGTACACTATGAGGGACAGAGAGGAGTCGGCGATTACCCCATAGTATTCGAGGGACTTATACGCAACATGATGCGCAGATACAGAGAGACCTTCTCGGATGCCATGAAACAGGAATATGAGGAGTACATGAGCATCACTCCCTGCACCACCTGTAACGGAATGAGACTTAAGAAGGAATCGCTTGCCGTGACGATAGGCGGTAAGAATATATATGAGGTCACGACGCTGTCCATAAAGGAGCTTCAGAAGTTCATGGCAGGCCTTAAGCTTAGTAAGAATGAGCAGATAATAGGCAAACAGGTGCTTAAGGAGATCAACTCCAGAGTCGGCTTCTTAGTCAATGTGGGACTTGACTATCTGACACTTGCAAGAGGAGCATCAACTCTCTCCGGTGGTGAAGCACAGAGGATAAGGCTTGCCACGCAGATAGGATCGGGACTTGTGGGTGTATGCTATATACTCGATGAGCCGAGTATAGGACTTCATCAGAGGGATAACGACAAGCTCTTATCTACACTTAAGTCCTTAAGGGATCTGGGTAATACGCTGATAGTGGTAGAGCATGATGAGGATACCATGCGTGCGGCTGATTGCATAGTGGACATAGGTCCGGGCGCCGGAAGCCATGGCGGAGAAGTCGTGGCTGTCGGAACCGCTGAGGAGATAATGAAGGTTCCGGAGTCGATTACAGGTAAGTATCTGAGCGGAGAATTAAGCATACCTGTTCCGAAGATGAGGCGCAAGCCTACAGGAAAGCTTACGGTCAAGGGCGCGCGAGAGAATAATCTTAAGAATATAGATGTAGATGTGCCGCTCGGTGTCATGACATGTGTGACAGGCGTGTCAGGTTCGGGCAAAAGCTCCCTTGTAAACGAGATACTATATAAGAGCCTTGCCAAGAAGCTTAACCGTGCAAGAACCATTGCCGGTAAGCACGATAAGATCACGGGAGCAGAGAAGCTTGATAAGGTGATTGATATAGATCAGTCGCCTATAGGCCGTACACCGAGATCCAATCCTGCCACATATACCGGAATGTTCGATATGATCAGGGATCTGTATGCCGGAACAGCGGATGCCAAGGCAAGAGGATACAGCAAGGGACGCTTTTCCTTTAACGTGAAGGGCGGAAGGTGCGAAGCGTGCTCCGGTGACGGTATAGTCAAGATCGAGATGCATTTCCTGTCGGATGTATATGTGCCGTGTGAGGTATGCAAGGGCAAGAGATATAACAGAGAGACGCTGGAAGTAAAGTACAAGGGCAAGAGTATATATGATGTACTCGATATGACTGTTGAGGATGCTCTTAAGTTCTTCGAAAATGTTCCGAGGATAAGGGATAAAGTGAAGACTCTGTATGATGTAGGCCTTGGATATGTGAAGCTTGGTCAGCCGTCCACCACTCTGTCCGGCGGAGAAGCGCAGAGGATCAAGCTGGCAGCAGAGCTTAGCCGCAAGTCAACAGGCAAGACCATATATATTCTGGATGAACCTACCACAGGCCTTCACTTCGCAGATGTGGCCAAGCTTATAGAGATACTGCATAAGCTTGTGGAGGGAGGCAATACGGTAGTTGTTATCGAGCATAATCTGGATGTTATCAAGACGGCGGATTATATCATAGACTTAGGACCCGAGGGAGGCGACGGCGGAGGAACTATCGTGGCAACAGGCACGCCCGAGGAAGTGGCAGAGGTTAAGGAATCCTACACCGGCCAGTATATAGCGAAGATGCTTAAGGGAAGCTCCGGTAAAGAGGAATCTGTAAAGTCCGGCCAAAAAGCTTCAAAAACATCAAAAGCTTCAAAAGCTGAAAAAAGATAAAAAAGGTCTAAAGTATAGGATAGAAATGACCGATAAATAAAGTAAGCACGGATGCTGTTATATGCCGGGAAGGAGCCCGGAGAGGTTTTCGTGCTTATTTTTTTGCTAACCTCTTTTCTATCGGTCGATTTTCCTGTATAATATCTTAGTTAAGATGAGAACAAGGTATTAGACATTAAGTATAGAAAGAGGTAGTTACATGCAAGGCACAGATATAGGAATAGACTTAGGTACTGCGAGTATTCTGGTATATATAAAGGGTAAAGGCGTTGTATTGAAGGAGCCCTCGGTGGTAGCTTTCGATCAGGACACCAATAAGATACTGGCTATCGGCGAAGAGGCCAGACTTATGATAGGTCGTACTCCCGGTAAGATAATAGCCGTAAGACCCTTAAGAGAGGGTGTCATATCTGATTACTCCGTTACGGAGAAGATGCTTAAGTACTTCATACAGAAGGCTGTCGGCAAGAGAAGCTTAAGGAAGCCGAGGATAGCTGTCTGTGTACCCAGCGGAGTTACGGAGGTCGAGAAGAAGGCCGTTGAGGTTCCGTCCGAGATCCAGGCGCTTCTCGACGCGCGTGCCGCGGCTCGTGCGGAGAAGAACTGGGCCGAGTCCGACCGCCTTCGCGATGAGATCGCCGCGAAGGGCTGGCTCGTGAAGGACTCGAAGTCCGGTCAGTCCTGCACGAAAAAGTAAGGCGTCCGCTACAGCGCAAATGGAACGCCGCGCGTGGTATGTCCTGCATGTGAAGCCGAGGGCCGAAAAGAAGGTCAATGACT
>CAJONG010000057.1 GCA_905235845.1 uncultured Lachnospiraceae bacterium | reverse complement strand
TTTGATCACAGTGGAATATAATAAACAGGTAGTTTTATCTTACACAAATCTTGGGACACCTCTGTTTATTTAATTCCTACAATGAGTTTACGCTATCCAGGAAGTACAGCAGTGTTGACAATCTAAGTGAGCTTGAATAGAATTAAAAGTGATATGTAATACATTGAGTATGAGGAGTGACAGTGTGAATAACAAGACAAGGATTACGGCAAGAATACTGACTATAATGGGAGTTCTGATGACTGTTGCGGCGGTATATCTGTCGTCAGGAGTAGGTAAGCTTGGTCCCATGAGGTCGGAGGCTAACAGCATAAGTAAGGTAAACGGTGTGTGGATACCATTCCCGGGGATAGACGGGGCCTTTGCTTATGCATCATCAGACGGAGTATTCCACTCGGATTGTTATTCGTCCGATGGATATTACGTTGAGGCTAACGGCCTGCGATACCTTACCAAGAATATCTTAGGAGCAGTGCTTCCGATGCGTAATACATGGCTGACAGCAGGGGAGAGCGGTAATTTTGACATATTCGTACCCGGAGCCATAGCAGTACAACAGACGCTTTCCACCGGACTGAAGAATTATCGGACGCTGTCCGTATACAGTAATTATATGATGCTCTCAAGTGTGGCCAATACATCCAACGGAGCGTATATTGCAGACAGACTTGGGATGTACAAGAATTCGGACATCAACGGATATACCATAATGGTCGGTACATCCATAATCGGCGACAGAAAGGCGATATCCGGAGCCATAGGCAATGTGGATCTTATAGCGTACTATGACTATGAGGTATTGAGATTCTTTACCAATTCCGTCTGTCGTAACGGCGATCTCCTTGCAGGGGCCATATACTCGCACTGGATGGATGCCAATGAACAGGGAATTAAGCTTGGAGAATGGGTCAGGATCGGTGATACGATGGTTCGCTATATTCCGGGCGACGGAAGAGGACTCTATGAGATCAAGCCGGCATTTTAGGCTTTAGGATAAGAGCGGAGGGGAGTTCCTTTCCGCTTTTGTCAGTCGATAGGTCTGAAGAATATGCCCGTGGAGTTATCAGAGCAGTGTTGTATATATATACAGATCGGCTAAAGTTGTGTGAATCGACAAAACAGTAAATGGAATCATAGATAAAGACACAAACAGGAGAAAATACGATGGACAGCGGAAGATACGAAGAAGAGCAGAGTATTGCTGACGAAGTGAATAATGATGAGATAGATAATGTCATAGATGAGATCAATGAAGAAAATGAACAGATGCTACATGAGCTTCAGGATGAGTTTGACGGTATGCAGGCTGATAATCGGGAAGTAAATCGATTCTTCGCAAATAATAATCCTAATAACAGAGAAGAAGTGTCTGATGATGATGAAGAACTGAATGCCCTTAATGACGAAGTCGAGAAAGAAAGAGCCAGGGAGCAGGCAATTGATGAAGAACTGAATGCCCTTGAGGAAGAGATCGTACGCGAGAGAGAACAGGAGCAGGTACAGCCGCAGAATGAGCCCAAGGTACAGCCGCAGAATGAGCAACCACAGGAACAGCCGAAGGATGTGCCGCCAAAGGTTGATCAAAATGCAGAGGAAGAGATTGAGTTTAATCCTATTGCTGAGGAAGGGGCAGAGCTTAAAGCAGATGATCTTATCTTTAATCCCGAAAATGATGTGCTTGCAGCAGATAATGATGCAAATGAGGCAGAGAATGATGAGATACAAAATGATATGAGGTCTCTGAACGAGTCTGCAAACGAGCAGGGAATACCGCAAGGCTTTGATAATATGGATTATACATTCGGTCCGGGTGAGCAGCAGGGTATGGAAGCAGCAGGGGAACAGAATGGGCTTTATATGATGCCGCCCGCATCTGACCGTGATTATGAGCAGGTCATAGAGGATGCAGGGGAGTGGCATCGTAATCAGTCTCGTACATCCGAAATGCAGAGGCAGGTGAATGCACCTGCACAGGAGCAGGGGTATACGGTAAGGAACGGAATATATGATGACCCCATGGCAAACGTACAACAGGGCGGTCAACCTGAACAGGGATATTCATCGAGAGGCGGAATATATGATAATCCCAACGCAGCTATGCCGCAGAATGCACAGAACAGGCAGCCGCAGTATGGTCCGGGATATCAGCAGCAGTATGGGCAGCCGCAGTACGGTCCCGGATATCAGCCGCAGTATGGGCAGCCGCAGTATGCTCCCGGATATCAGCAGTACTGGCAGCCGCAATACAGACAACCTCAGTATGTACAGCCACAGCAGGTTCAGAGATTCAGGGTACCCATTAATGATTATATTCAGAGTACAACAAGACGTATATCCGATCTGAGGAAAGAAGCCAACGGCTTAAGAGAGCAGGCAAGGCTTATTCAGGAACGATACAGGGACAGACCGGATCTTCTGCAGATAGCGCAGAATGAATTGGCAAGAGCAACTCAGATCGAAAGTATAGCACAATATCTGACCAATGATTTTAATATGCTTAATCAGGCGGTCAGACAGGTTGAACAGCAATTAAATATCAGGATTGGGTCTGTTGACGTACCGCAGACCACAATGCAGTATATATTCGGGCAGCAATATGCACCACAGAATATGCCACAGTACAGGCAACCGCAGTATGCACAGCCACAGTATGTACAGCCGCAGTACAGGCAGCCACAGTACGCACAGCAGCAGTACGCACAGCAGCAGTACAGGCAGCCACAGTACGCACAGCAGCAGTACAGGCAGCCGCAGAATGCACAGCCGCAGAATGCAACACAGCAGAATGCACAACGACAGAATATGCAACAGGCTCAACAGAGTCAGAACAGACCACAGTTCTATGCTCCGGGCGAATTGTATGCGGAAGAAAAAGGCGCTGCCAGCAGAGATAATAAGGGAGTGGATATAAGCGACTTCGAGATTATTGAGAAGGAAGATATAGAACTTGAGCAGGATGTCAAGCAGGCTGAGAAGGAGAATAAAGAGAATAAAGAGAATAAAGGAGTAAGCGCTGACGACTTCGAGATCATGGAGAAAGAGGACTTTGTGGATAATTCTCTCAATGAGTCCATGGTAACAAATTTTGACAAGGATGATCTTTATGATGGAAGAGAGATCGGCAAAGACGAGCCCAAGGAAAAAAACAATGCTGATATAAAAGAGGCCAAGGATAAGGATAAAAAGGATATTAACGGTAAACAAAATGAGAATGAAGACAGATCTGTCAATAAAAAGGGTGCCGTAAAGCAGGATAAGAAGCTTAATGACTTTGAAAATAACTTAAAAAGAGCAAAGAAAGCTGCTGAGAGAAATTTGCGGAAGGCCGAGGAATCGCCATATCGTCGGAAAGCAAGAATGATGCTGGAATTATATAAAAAGGATCCGAAAGCCTACGATAAGAAAAAGCTTGATTCAAGAGTCAAAGATCTGTTACGTAAGGATAAAGAGTATAAGCTTAATAAAGATAATCCTCAGAAGCAGCAGAACAAGGAAGTGCAAAAACAAAATCAGGTTAAGAATCAGCAGAAGCAGTTAAAAAATCAACAGGATCAGTTAAAGATAAAGTGATGTAAAGCCGTGATGGTGAAGAATATGGCAAGGAGGAAACTATGAAAAAAAGACTATTAACTATGATCGCAGCCGTGGGATTAAGTGTATCCATGCTTGCAGGCTGTGGAAGCAATAAAGCGGCAGAACAGGCATCGATAGATGATGTACTTATAAGAGAACATGAGCTATCTACGGATATCGAAGGGTGTGATACCTTCACCCAGATTGTTGATAAGCTACCGGCAGGGAAGGGATATGCCAATGTTAAGGTAGGTGATACGGATGTACTTCTTGTAACAAGCTACACATTCGATAACGGCGACGGATATATGGCTGCTATTGACTCTGAGGTATTCGCTTATGATGCGGATGGTAAGATAGTATATCTTGGCTATGTGACATCGGGCGGTACGGCTTATCCTCTTGCGGCAGGTGACGGTAAGCTCTACAGTGGCGGCAATCATTTCGTTGCGGTATCTACAGTTGAAGGTCTTAAGCTTAAAGACAGTATGCAGGCATGGGTGGAGTATGACACGGACGGTAATGCGACGTATTATACATCCGAGAACGGAGCGGATGCAGTGAAGGCAGATGATTCTGCACTTACTGCCATGTATGATGAGATGTTTGACTCAGAGATCATAGAGTTCTCAACCATAAAACAAGGAGCGGATGCAGAGCCTAAGACACTTATGGATACGGCAGATGAAACAGTGACTTCTGAAGTGACTGACACAGCCGGCGCAACAGACACATCGTCCGTGGATTCGACTCCAATGTCCGGAAGTCTGCCGGCATATGTATATCCCGGACCTGAGCAGTTCTATTCCGTATTATATGATTATATAATCGAAAGATTCAGTTCGCACTATGAGAAGGCTGACGTATCCATTCCGCTTCCCAATATACTTGATATAGATGAGAGCGATAAGTCGGATATCAAGGTATACGGTGATTTCTTGCTGTATAACTATAACCTGAGAGATAAGACACTTGATACTGCATCGGGAGGTTCATATCCGGGCTGTATACACATGGTGAGCAGTGATTCGGGATATGAGGTTGAATACATGGAGCTTGTAGGTGACGGAGCGGAATTTGAACCTACAGCAAAGCAGATATTTGGCGATAAGTATGATGCGTTCATTGAGCTTATTAGGGATGACGACTCAAGTAATGAATTAAGAGCGCAGATCATAGCCAATTATGTAGCTGCCAATAATCTTGATATCACACAGTATCAGGATTATGGTTGGGAACCCGTTACACTTCCCGATGAGAATATAGACAGTATGTACAGTGCTCTTGACTGAATGTAGTAATATAAGGGCAATTGACATGTAGCATAACATGTTAGTTGCCTTTTTAATTGGAGTTATGAGTAAGTTTTGGTATATAATAGAATAAGGTGATACTGCTCGGTATTATGTGGACACTTGATATGAGAAGAAAATAGACAGCAGAGAACTATGACGGGAGGAACTATGGAGAGCTTAAAGGTTATTGCGATCAATGAGAATCTAGACGAAGTCCAAAGCTTCGTAGGAAAAGTACTTGATACGGCAGGCTGTTCGGATTCGGTGCGGCTGCAGATAGATGTGGCAGTTGAGGAGCTTTATACCAATATATGCAATTATGCATATCCTAAAGGGGAAGGAACAGCCGAGGTTACGGCGGATATCGTCGGAGAACCGCCTGAAGTGGAGATAACGCTAAGGGATGCCGGTAAACCATACAATCCTCTTGAAAAGGATGATCCCGATCTGGATGTTGCACCGGAGGAAAGACAGATAGGCGGCTTAGGTATATTCATGGTGAAGAACAGTATGGATGAGCTTCGCTATGAGTATAAGGATGGTCAGAATATCAATATAATCGTAAAGAGGTTGTAGATGAACACAAGGACAAGTAAAATATGAATAAGATTATATTATATATATATGAGATATTTCTGACAGATCTAAGCGTGGGATAATCGCATATGAGCTGTATAATATATCAGATAACCGGACGCAAGGAGGATTAAGACATGCCAAGGGATTATGCAACAATAATAAGAGACGTGGACGGATTTGCTTCGGCTGTAGGGAATTTCTATCAGATGTTCGCAGGGACTCCCGAAGAGAATCTTATCTACAATATCAACGCTAAGTTCTATGAGCTCACTACTGAGGCGGGAGCGGATCCGTATGCGGATGAAGAGGAGCTTGATAACGGCTTTGTGGATGTGGATTTTCATGCTAAAGAAATGGAAAGGTCAGCACCATCTCCCATCAATGATTCTGATTTTAAGGAGTATAATTGGGATATTGCGATTAACGGATATATCGCTCAGATCGATGAAGCCCTTGCATCGGGAAGATACGCCGAGGGCAGCATAGAGCAGACTATGTTAATGTATACCAGATATAGCCTTGATAAGCTCAGGGACAGAGAGTTATGCTTTGATGCAACCAAGTCTGAAACAGGAAGCAATATGATCAATGGTACAATTATGTCCAAGGTCGCCAATAATGGCTTCATACCTGTTCTGCCTGAGGATATCACCTCTAAATTCAAGCCTGATAACATGTCTCGCTTCTTCACACCGAATGATGACAAAAAGAGAGCGGCATACACTAAGGAAGAGCTGCAGGCATCGGCGGATAAGACCAATTATCATAATCTTTATAAAGAAGGCATTAACTATATGTACTCCTTCCATGAGTTCACGGATACCATAGGTAATGCAAGACCAAAGGGTGAACAGCAGCAGATACTGCGTGATAAGCTGATAGGAGAGGTCACTGCGCTTCGTAATGAGGTATATAAGACCACATCTGTCAATGTTGATGACCCCGTGGTAGTGGCGAGTGCCGACGGTCTGGTAGACCAGGCGAAGGATATGTATGGAAAGGTCACTGCAGGAAGATCATACTATCCGCATATAAAGATGTGCAACAGACTTGAGACATACTTAAGAAGCGGTATGCCTGTGGAGGGCTACGGTGATTATTATCATATGTTAACGCAGCTTGATAAGCTTAAGGAATATGCCGAAAGAACCGACAGATACTGTACCAATGCGGAAGGCCTGTATAATGCGGTCTATGAACTTGATGATAAGTTAAGTACCCTTCCGGGTCCGGGAGCAACCGTTGCGGAGATAGAGGCCTATAACAGAGAGGTCAACAGACTGGCCAGGCAGATTGATGAGGAAGACCGTAAGCTTACTCAAGGCGTACAATACAGATCTGCGCCGGAAGAACTTAATGATAATGAAAAGAAATTCTTTGAGTCCAATCTGAGAAATTTTAAAGATGATTTTACTGATCCTGATTGTATGAGCACACACGTAGTTGTCAGAGATTGCGTAAGTCGTTCCGAGGCCATGGTGGCTATAGGCGATGCGGAATATAATCTGTTCCATACTGCACATACCAACTTAATGGAGGATATGGAGGATGAGAGGGGCAATATCAAGGCTGAGCTGACAAGATATAAGAATGCCCATTATAAGAGCTACGATGCTGAGCTTAATAAGACCATAGATGATACTATCAGGCTGTGCGATGATAAGTATGTAAGCCCGGATGAGCTCAATAAGGCTATAGGAAGACTTGCCGATATGACTGCGATTAAGCAGGGTCTTCTGATGGACGGAACGGATGCGGACAGAAGAAAGGCGGACATGCATTATGAACCGCTAAGTGAATGGGCAAGGAATACCAAGGCCCATCATGATAATCTTATAAGAGCCGCAGCCAGGAAGGGTATAGTATCGGATGTAGCCTTAAGCAGTCAGCTTGACGCTGAGAGAAATCCCAGACAGCCTCAGTTAAAAGAGGCACTTGATCTTTTTAATTCAAGCAAACTTATGGGCAAAGAGACCTGGGAGCACAAATACACAAGAGAATCTGCAGAGAGACTTATAGGGCTTAAGAGTGAGCTTGACGGTATCGATAAGGCTGCTGATCCCGCAGCATGGCGTAATAAGGTCGAACAGGTACTTAAGGAGGCGGAGACCACATCTAAGCTTGCCGGTGAATACAGGATCGCCAAGGATAACAGCGCAATTCTTCCGGGAGGTAAGAGACGTCTTGCGGGAGCTGATAATATCAGACGTGAGGCAGAGGTTCTTAGGGCTAATCTTAAGAAGGAGCTTGCAATCGATGCAAGATATGAGAAGATAAGACAGGAAACAAGGCATGTAGAACCTCTTAGCGAGGCGGAACTTAAGGCAATGGATGAGACTGTAGGCAGGGAGAGCATTGACCTGGCTACGGGCAGGCATATCGCAGATACCGTCGGTAATATGTCACTTAAGGAGAAAGCGAATATGCTGATATCTGCCTATAATACTCTTGATTCGGGTGATGAGACCTATAAGAAGCTTGCCGGGGATATGCTTAAGGATGCGGCATTTAAGACGGGAACAGGAGATATTAAACTTAAAGCGGATGAGATGAAGGACTACTTCAAAGATCTTGGTAAGGCCGCCATGGAAGCAAGGATTGATTATGCTAAGGAGCTTAATGAGAACCCTGAGGTCTATCCCATAACAGACAGTGCAACAAGAGCATTACTTATTCAGGATACAGTCGATAAATACGGTTCTATGCTTGATGACCCGAGGATCAGAAGATACAATAATTCTCTAAGCCAAAGGGATATCAAGGCGGGTAAGACAATCACGGCTAATAAGCTTAAGGAATGGTATGATGAAGGCTATAATGAGAGAAGAAAAGCGATGACCGATGAGGAAAAAAAGCTTGATCTTGCAAGAGGAGATATCCTTGATAAAGCCTTTGCAGACCATGGTATCACAGAGGATAACCGTGATGAGCTTATTAATAAGGCTAAGAATGAATACCTTAGGAAAAACGCGGGGACATTCAAGAAAACATACGATGAGATACATACTAAGCAGGAGAATATACATAAAGAGAAGCTTGAGCATAACACTATAAAAGAAGCACAGGATAAGGCTGCAAGGGATAAAAAGAGGACAGATGCCAAGGCAGCCGTAGAAAGAAGGAATGCTGCAAAAGCAGAGGGACCGAAGGTCATAGATATAGCTGAGCTTAGAGAAAAGGCGGGCTTTAATGAGCCTGAGGATAATAATGCGCCGGGTCGTAATTCGACTGCTTCTTCTAACAGACGTGAGCATGAGAATGAGATAAAGAGGAGTAATTCCCTCGGTTCATTATAGGTCGATGAGCTTCACTATGAGTATAAGGACGGTCAGAATATCAATATAATTGTAAAGAGGTTATAGATGAACATTAAGACAAGAAAAGACAGCATAATGAGGCAGATAAGCAGGCCGCTTGTCATCTTTATAGCGATAATAATCGTTACGAATGCGGTCTTCTTATTCTTCTATAACATGCGTCAGTATATCAAGGACAGGTTCACAAGCGCCAATATGATAGGACATATCACGGCACGGGAGATGGAAGACTATGAATGTCTTGGATTCGCGGTCCGGTACTGGAGAGAGAATTATGAATCCATGAGGCTCATATATGATGCCGATGAACTGATGGAGGCTGAGAACGAACTGTATGCAGAACTTGCCGGATACGGCATATACGAGGATATATACAATATTCAGGCAGAAAAAGCGATGGCACTCAATGATGAGGAACAGAAGCTCTTAGCTGAGGTGATATACGGTCGCATATGTGTATATATGGATAAGCTTAAGAGAATCTACAGTCCTCTGTATCTGTATACGATAGCAAAACCTGATATAGAGGATGATGAACTCTTTTACTTCTGCACGGGCGCATTCGAGGATGAGCAGAGAATAAGTCAGGGCGGTATTCTGTACGAACTCGGTGTAAGGATACCATATATCAAAGGTGCATATCCGACGCTTGATAAGGTCATCACAACGGGAGATTATGCCACGGAGATGGAGCTTTCGCTTCGTTCCGGGGCTGACAGAAGCGCAGCACATGCTTTCGTACCTGTATTCTGTGATGGTGAGGTAGTTGCCATAGTCGGTATATCAATGCAGTGGAGAGATATGCTCGTAAGAGTGCTTGGTATCTCACTCACTCTGCTTATCATACAGACGTTCCTGTTTACTCTTGTTGCTTTCATTACAAGGAATCTTGTGCGCAGGGTCGTGGCGTGGCCGCTTGCAAGGCAGAGAGCCATAATCAAGGTATATGAGGAGAATAAGGACTCCAAAGCAGCCGCAGAGAAGTTATCCACGATTAAGAGCAATAACGAGCTTGAAGAACTCGCAGGCAGCTTCTCATCCATGGTATCGGAGCTTGACAGATATGTGGATGAGATAAGGAGTGTGACTGCGGAGAAGGAGCGTATCGGGGCAGAGCTTAATGTAGCCACCCAGATACAGGCGGATATGCTTCCGAGTATATTCCCACCATTCCCTGACAGAAAGGAATTCGATATCTATGCAAGTATGGATCCTGCCAAGGAGGTGGGAGGAGACTTCTATGACTTCTTCTTAATAGATGATGATCACCTCGGACTTGTGATGGCGGATGTAAGCGGCAAGGGTGTTCCTGCGGCACTGTTCATGGTCATCAGTAAGACGCTTATCAAGGATCAGGCTCAGGTCAATACCTCGCCTAAGGATATCCTTGAGAAGGTCAATAACATGCTATGCGAGAATAATGCCGAGGGGATGTTCGTCACGGTATGGCTTGGCATAATGGAGATAAGTACAGGTAAGATAACCGCATCCAATGCCGGACACGAGTATCCTATGATACGGGGTCGTGACGGCAGATATGAGCTCTATAAGGATAAGCACGGAATGGTAGCCGGTGTGACGGAGGACATTGAGTATACGGAATACGAATTCACTCTTGATAAGGGTGGAGCTCTGTTCATATACACGGATGGCGTGCCTGAGGCGACGAGAGCGGACAATGAGATGTTTGGTCTTGAGAAGATGACGGAAGCACTTAATAAGGAGCCTATGGCAGAGCCCAAGAAGCTTCTTGAGAATGTAAGAGAATCGGTGGATGAGTTCGTGGGCGATGCACCGCAGTTCGATGATCTGACGATGCTATGTATAGTATATAACGGATGATGATATATGCTATAATCCGGGATGGAGGAGCGGTAGTGTGAAAAATGTGATATGTAAGAATCAGTTCCTGTATTCGTCATGGGATACATTTTCCAATGTGATACGCAGAAGGGTGGGACTGAAGAAGGATATTGATCTGAATACTCTTGATGAGGCAGTGCAGGAAGCGGCTAAGAGATATCCGTATTTTTGCAGGAAGATCGTTAATAAAGACGGTGAGTACGACATAGTATTCAATGAGGCTGCCATTCCCGTGCGTGGGGGTGATACTCCGATCGTTCTTGGAAGTAAGGAGGCGGGCGGACATTTCATGGCGGTAAGCTGTGCAGGCAGGGAGATAATATTCGATATATATCACAGTATGACTGACGGCAAGGGCCTGATGGAGTGGGTCAAGACAGTATTGTATCTGTATCTTAAGAAGACTGAAGATGAGAATCTGCCGTCGGATGATATCCGTATACCGGGAGAGGACTTCCTGCCCGGTGAGACCGACGACCCGTATGATAAGCTTGACCTTGATTCGGTTACGGAACCTCTGTCTGTTGTTAAATCCTCAGGGTCTTTTCTTCCGGATCGCAGATATGCCAAGGCCGATGCGAGACGCAATTATCTCTTAAGAGCTTCCGAGAAGGATATAATGAGGCTTTCGGGAGAACAGGACGGGTCGCCTGCCATAGTATTGTCCTATTTTGTGAAGGAGATGTTAAGGACACTCTTCCCCGATATGGATAAGCCTGTGGTCTGTGGGATTCCTCATTCCATAAGGAATCTTACCTGCGGAGAGAATAATTACCACGATCAGGTGGTGGAGAACTGCATCATATATGACGACAGACTCAACAGCTTCCCACGGGATAAGCAGTTCACGGTGGGAAGGGGCAAGATGATCGTACAGAGCGAGCCTGAGAATGTGCTGTACACTATAAGGCAGAGAGCAGAGTTTGCGCTCAGTATGGATGACATTCCGGATCCTGTGTCGAGAAGACAGGCATATAAGGATAATGCCAGACTGATAATCGAGAATCCGGAATCTATGGCCATAAGCTACGAAGGAAGGATAAGATGGGGAGCCATCGAAAAATACATTGAATACATATCCGTCAATGTAAGTGCCTTAAGCGCACCGGTACTTGTGAATACAGTTCCCGTTAATGGTCGGTTCTATATATCAATGATGCTTGACCATACATCGGACGATTATGTTCAGACGCTTATTAAGCTGTTTAATGATAATGACATTGAAGCTGAGTATCTTTTTGACTTTTCCAATGATCATTGTAAGGTGGAATTCCCGTACTGAAAGCTCGGCATATAGGAAATCATAGCGTGGAATGTCCGCTATGAAGATGAGCGGTTTTTGGGTGAAATCCGCTTTGTATTACACTTTTGTTACAGTACATGTGGTAGGATACAAGATATGGCGTGATTTGCATATGGAATCCACCATATTTTGAAGAACAGATTTTGCTCGGAGGAAATATTATATGAAAAAAACAGTTACACTGGTCATTACCATAGTTCTGTCACTTGTCATGTTCATGACTAATGTAACGGGACTTGTGATGGTGACAAGGGCAGAGGGTTATGTAGTCCGCGCCGAAGAAGGAAAGAACACGGAAGAAGTTATTGATGATGGCGGACAGGATGAAGCTGCCATAGAAGAAGAACTGAGGCGTCAGCAGGAGGAAGAGGAGGCCAGACGTCAGGCCGAGGAAAGAGCAGCAAGAGAAGCTGAAGAAGCGGCTAAGAAGCAGGCTGAGGAAGAAGAAGCTGCAAGAGAAGCCCAGAGGCGTGCCGAGGAAGAGGCAGAGCGAATAGCCAGAGAACAGGAAGAGGCAAGGAAGGCTGAAGAAGAGAAGAAGCAGTCTGAACTTGATTCAACATATTCTCTTACGGCATCCTTTAATTCCAACCTTGTGACCAAGCTTGATCTCGGAGCGGCTGAAGTCGGAGAGATAAGAGCATATTATCCTTTGGATATCAAGAATACGGGTGCTACAGCGGTAGACCTTATATATTGCAAGGCCAATGATGTGGACGGCGCATTCACGGTGAGACTTATGAACACCACAGCACAGAGTGCTGCCCAGAGTGTTGCCCAGACTGCTGCGATACATCTTGAACCGGGACAGTCGGCCAGATTCGACATAGGTATGTCAGCAACACTTAAGGCGGGAACAT
>CAJONG010000056.1 GCA_905235845.1 uncultured Lachnospiraceae bacterium | reverse complement strand
ATCCGTTACATCACACGGAGCTGTTATTGCTACAAGACCTGCCAGTGAAGCGTTAAGACACATTGATATATCAGGCTTGCCGTATTTGACCCATGTGAATATCATACACACAACCGTAGCGACAGCCGGAGCGACCGTAGTGGTAAGGAATACCGAAGCAAGCTGTGAGAGTGATGTACATGCCGCACCGTTGAATCCGTACCAGCCAAGCCATAAGATGAAGCATCCGAGACATCCGATTGCCAGGTTATGACCCGGGAATGCATTGACCTTCTCTACCTTGCCGTCTTTATCTCTTTCGAATTTACCTATCCTCGGTCCGAGAAGCTTAGCTCCGATGAGTGCCGATATACCTCCTACCATATGGATCGCACACGAACCTGCAAAATCATGGAAGCCCATCTGTGCAAGCCAGCCGCCTCCCCATATCCAGTGCGCCTCGATAGGGTATATCAAAGCCGATATGATACCGGAATATACACAATATGACAGGAATCTCGTCCTCTCGGCCATGGCGCCCGATACGATCGTCGCCGTAGTGGCACAGAATACCAGGTTGAATACGAAGTTAGACCAGTCAAAGTTCTCATATGCCGTGAAGATATCAAAGCCCGGCTTACCTATCAGACCTGCTACATCTTCACCAAGTAACAGACCGAATCCTATGAGTATGAACACCACGGTTCCTATGCAGAAATCCATAAGGTTCTTCATAAGGATATTGCCCGTATTCTTGGCTCTCGTAAAGCCTGCTTCAACCATAGCGAAGCCTGCCTGCATCCAGAATACCAGTGCGGCGCCGATTAAGAACCATACGCCAAATAATTCTCCTTCCATAGCTGTTAATAATTCTTCCATAATGATCTCCTCCTAATTTATAGTTCTGTCTTATACATAGAACAGTATCTTACCGTAGTTCGGATAAGGAAGCGCATCCTCCGGTATGATCTCTTCTGTAGCGTCCGCGATCACACGTATTGCTTCCATGTCTCCTATAATCGTATCCTTGTAGTAATCCGCCTGTTTAAGACTGTCCTCTATCAACTCGGCCTTTGCCGTATCCTCTGTAAGCTTCCCTGTAAGCTCATATATGCTGTCATATGCATGACTTACTTTACTTAATGCACTTTCCTCAGCCTTACAGCTTACTCCCGGAAGAGCCTGTTTTTTCTTAATGATGGTATCCGCGAGCTCATTCATATAGCCCTCTACACCCGGAAGGAACTGATGATAGAGCATATCCGCAAGAGTTTTGGCCTCTATATGGATCGTCTTATTATAATTCTCAAGCAGGATCTCATATCTTGAATTGATCTCACTTTCCGTGAATATCCCATGCTTGGTAAAAAGCTTTACATTCTTATCCGCAATGAATACAGGCAATGCGTCGGGCGTGGATTTGAGGTTAGGCAGTCCTCTCTTTTTTGCTTCCTCTATCCACTCATCCGTATATCCGTCTCCGTTAAAGATTATCCTCTTATGCTCTATAAGAGTCTTCTTTACAAGTTCGTGTACGGCATCATCAAGCTTATCCTTCGCTACATCCTTAAGTTCATCATAGAAGCCTGCTAATGACTCTGCCACCGCGGTATTAAGTATCACATTGGGTCCCGCTACAGACAGAGACGAGCCAAGCATTCTGAATTCGAACTTATTACCTGTAAAGGCAAATGGTGATGTACGGTTCCTGTCGGTATTATCCTTGAAGAAATGTGGCAATACCGTTGCACCCGTTTCCATCTGCACCTTATCCATCCTATTGAAGAAGGTATCATTCTCTATGGACTCTACCACTGCGGTAAGCTCATCTCCAAGGAACATCGATACCACCGCCGGAGGTGCCTCATTGGCTCCGAGCCTGTGATCGTTACCCGGAGTAGCTACCGAGAGTCTTAACAGATCCGCATAATCATCCACCGCCTTAATAACGGCTGTTAAGAATACCAGAAATTGTGTATTCTCTGCAGGTGACTTGCCGGGCTCTAACAGATTGATGCCCGTATTGGTACTTAAAGACCAGTTATTATGCTTACCCGATCCATTGATACCCGCGAATGGCTTCTCATGTAACAGACATACGAAGCCATGCTTCTCAGCCACCTTCTTCATAAGCTCCATCGTAAGCTGGTTATGATCCACGGCGGCATTCGTGGTGTCGAATACGGGTGCAAGCTCATGCTGGCAGGGAGCCACCTCATTGTGCTTGGTCTTGGCAGGTATACCTAACTTCCACAGCTCCATATCCAGATCGTGCATATATTCGGACACTCTTGTCTTAAGTGTGCCGAAGTAATGGTCCTCCATCTCCTGTCCCTTGGGAGGCATCGCACCAAGCAACGTCCTTCCGGTGAAGATCAGATCCTTACGCTTAGCATAATCTTCTTTGTCTATGAGGAAATATTCCTGCTCGGGACCTACCGTTGTGGATACACTCGTGACTTCCTTATTGCCAAGAAGATTAAGTACCTTGGTCGCTTCTTTACTCAGAGCCTCCATCGACCTTAAAAGCGGAGTCTTCTTATCAAGCGCCTCTCCGCTGTACGAACAGAAGGCCGTGGGTATATACAGTGTCTTATCCTTGATGAAAGCCGGTGAAGTCGGGTCCCATGCCGTATAGCCCCTCGCCTCGAAGGTGGCTCGTAATCCTCCTGACGGAAAACTGCTGGCATCCGGCTCGCCCTTGACAAGCTCCTTACCTGCGAATTCCATGATGACCTGTCCCTTATCATCAGGACTTATGAAGCTGTCATGCTTCTCAGCCGTTGCTCCCGTCATAGGCTGAAACCAGTGCGTAAAATGTGTCGCCCCGTTCTCAACCGCCCATTCCTTCATGGCAACAGCAACAGAATTGGCTACATCAAGTTCAAAATGAGCATTATTGTCAATGGTCTTACGAAGTGCCTTATATACATCCTTAGGTAATTTCTCGCGCATTACCTTATCATTGAATACAAGGCTTCCGTACAATTCAGGGATTTTCTTTGTTTCTTCCATGATCTCCTCACTTTCCGCCGAGACACCTTACATCGGCCTTAATAACTTACACAACTGAACATAAAAAAGCGCCTTGAAGACTGTCCTGTCTCCAAAGCGCTCTTGCTCTGTCGTGTATCATTGTATACAGGTATGCACTACTTGTCAACACTTTTTTTATTTTTTTTATGACAATTTATTTGTATTGCTTAACAAAGTCCGTATCATCCATAGCTATCCCGGTCTTGTCAGCCTCCACTCCCGGCTCCTTGGCTGCTGCCCCGTCAAGAGGCAGCTTATATCATTTTGCACTTATGCCAAACGAGTAAATATACACTCCGTTCTCAGCCTGCATATCTTCGTGCAATGCTTTGGCCCTTCCCCTGTCTGTCTGTATACGGACAACCTCCGCATCACCTGTCTCATTCTCTTCTATCCATTCCTTAAGTGTGTCCTTAGTCTTATCGGTAATGGCATTGACTACTATGCGCATTGAAGGATTCATACTCTTAAGCATATCTAAGATGGCGGAAAGCCTTCCGCCGCTTCCGCCTATGAAAGCATGGGTGATCTGCGAAGGGGTGCTTAAGCCCCCATCACCTGCTGCCCCGGTATCTTCGCCTTTATATATACGTTCCAATATATCAGTTATCTCGCCCTTATATACGAGCACATTGGGAAGCTTATGCCTTAATACATTCTTCTTTGTTAGCTCCACAGCCTCTTCATTCCTGTCTATGGCATATACCATTCCATCAGGGATAAGTCTTCCTATCTCCACGCTTACAGAGCCTGTACCGCACCCAATGTCTAGCACCCTGCTGTCGGGCTTAAGATGCAGCTTATCTATAGTGACGGTTCGAACCTCTTCCTTGGTCATGGGGACACCTCCCCGGATGAATTCCTCTGCCGATAACCCTGCGGATACTGCCTTATCACATGGATTGGGATTATATATATGACAGGTACAGAGTATATCCGCCTGTTCTTTTACTCCTGCGTCCGCCTCATGGCATAATACCTCTGCCCTTTTGCATATGATCTTCTCATCATCAAGCGACAGGTTGCACCCTACGGTTATCCTGCAATCGCCCATACCACAGTCAGTAAGAATCTTAGCAAGCCTAAGCACATCCTCATAACCGCTTGTAAGCGCATATACATCTCTTTCTATCCTTACATGTGCGGCAGTCCTGTATATGCTCTCCTCCCCCTTTCCGTGCATGGAACATATATATGCTGTATCATAGGCTCTTCCCGTGACCGCTGCCAGATATGACACGGATGATATTCCGGGAAGTATCCGTATATGAAGCCTCCCCAATCTGTATATGTCGGTATCCGTCAATGCCTTATATACACCCTTGCACCCACTGTTGAATCCGCTGTCTCCGGAAAAAAGCACCGCGACTGACACCTTCTTCCCATCGGATAATCCGCTGACATCAGCCGAAGCAGCCATGCTCTCCACATAATCTGCGATATCGGAGGGCTTGTACATTGACCTTATGATCTTACTTTTACCTGGATCCGCTCTGTCTGCTCCAATCAACTTCCCGCTATTACCGATACTGTCCTTATCATAGCCGAATATCCGGCAGTACTGTCTGACCATCCTGTCCGCTCCGAGTATGACATCCGCTCCTTTCATCGCTTCTTTTGCTTCTTCGGTCAGGCTCTCATATGACTCCATTCCCGTACCGACAAGGCTTATATCCACCATGTATGTAGCTTCAGGATCCGATCCCTTAATGACAGGTGCCGATTCGATTCCTGCACTTGGCTTACTCTCCTCACTTCCTGTGATCATGGCAAGTATCTCATCCATACACATCTGCGGTATATCCATATTCTCGGATGGTCTTCTTATCACATGGAGAGCTATGCCGCATTCCATGGCAGCGTCTCTTTTATCCTCATAGCCTCCCGTGCTTCCGCTATCCTTCGTGACCAGATGGCTTATACCATACTGCTGTATCAGAGCCATATTAAGTTCCTTTATAAAGGGGCCCTGCATTGCGATTATATGAGATGTCTTAATACCTGCCTCTTGGCATATATCCATGCTCTCATCGGATGGTATCACCCTTACAAAGAGCCTGTCCGCCGCACTCTCCCCAAGCGCCTTAACGTATACCATAAGCTCCTTACTGCCCGTGGTCAAAAGGATATTGCCTTCAGTACGGGTAAGTGCTTCTGCGGCTTCTTCATTATCATCATATATGTATATCCGGTCATTGCCTGACGGACTATTCATATCATCAGACCATGCATTATCGGATGCCCTCATAAGTCTCACAAATCTTATGACACCTCTGTCAGATTTACATGCATACCTCTCCGATACCATACGGATATTATCGGATATCTCAGTAGCATACGGATGTGTCGCATCTATGATAAGATCATATCCCCTTGATTCTATCAGTTCCTCTATCTCACGATCTGACATGCGACCCTTAAGGATATCTCTGCATACACTCTCACCGGCTTTAGAATCCTCGGTAAGTATCTGTTCTCCGTATTCAGTTGCCACACTTATCGTGTGCGGTATGGACAGTTCACACAGCTTATCCGACAGCCTGTGTGCTTCCGTCGTCCCGCCGAATATAAGTATCCTCATATACCATATCCTCTCGGTGTCACCATATGCCCTTCTGTTATCACAGTCCTCGATGAACCTATGAATACAGTGGAGAACATATCCGCTCCCTTACCAGCCACCTCATCGAATCTGCATATGATCTTATTCTCCCCCTCTCTTCCTATCATGTTGGCTATGCCACACACCCTGTCAGGCTCTATCACATCACTTAGAAGTGTATACACCCTGTCAAGATAATCCGCTCTGTGCCTTGAGGATGGGTTATACAGTACTATGCAGAAGTCTCCCTCTGTCGCCGCCCTAAGTCTCCTTGCGATCACTTCCCAAGGAGTCATAAGGTCACTTAGGCTTATGACACAGAAGTCATGTCCAATTGGCGCCCCAAGGAGTGCAGCCCCACTTAGTGCTGCGCTGACACCCGGTATCACCGTAAGCTTAATATCCTTATCATCTGCCCTGTACTCCGGCAGTAATTCATACATAAGCGATGCCATGCCGTATACTCCGGCATCACCACTGCATATGACCGCTACATTTTTACCCTTAAGTGCTTCCTCATATGCCATACGGCATCTCTCTGTCTCTCTTCTCATTGATGTAGAGATATATTCCTTGTCAGGATATGACCCTCTCACAAGATCAAGATATGTCTCATAGCCGACTATCGTATCGACACTCCCAAGTACCTCACCCGCCTCTATGGTCATGCTCTTACCGCCACCGGGACCTATGCCGACAATGTATATGTTATAGGCCTTTGACTGCTTCGACTCATTAGCTTTTACGGACTTACCCTCTATGGTTTTATCACCTGTAGCCTTATCACCTATAGCCTTATCACTTATGCCTTCGTCACCTGCAGCTTTATCACCTACAGCGACCGCCACAGTCACGCCTTCGTGGCTTTCCTTATGTGCGACAAGCCTACCCCCTGCCTTAACAGCAGCTCTCTCACATACATTATCCACTCCCACCTTTTCCTTAACAAAATCCGATGATATGAAATCACCCTCCACAGCCTTAAGCTCGTCCGCAGAGTATGTAAACAGGCTCCATCGGTTACGGGCACAGATATCCAGTATCCCCGGTTCATCCTTCTTAATGTCTATAGTCGCCACTGTCGATACAAGCCTTTTATCAAGGCTGTTATCCTTAAGTATGGCATCTATGGCCTCCTCTATCTTGGAAGCGCTTATCCCTCTCTTACAGCCTATGCCGAGGATCAGGCTTTTCTTTATAAGCACCAGAGCCCTTTTGTCATACTCTTTTACAAGACTTTTTATGACACTTCTGTCACTTCCACCGTATACGATCACATCCTCATCGGTACACTCATCCTCTATATCATCCTCCATACGATAGGACGCATGACATCCCACATTCATACTGCCATATCCTATATCTCTTCGCATGGCGTTGTATCCAGGCATGTCCGGAATATCGTCAGACTCTATGATACTTACTCTTATATCCTCACCCGATAGGAGTCTTCCTGTTACTTCAGCTATCATATCCTTATTCATGATGGAGTAGCCGTTATCCGTCGCCCACTCATCTATTGCAGGAAGACCCCTTACATCCGTGGCTGTCGTTATCACAGCCGCTGCTTCCGTAAGTTCCGCGATCCTCTCTGCCAGTCTGTTGGCTCCTCCTACGTGACCTGATAGAATGGGTATCACATATCTTCCCGCTTCATCCATCACAAGCACGGCTCTGTCCGTAAGCTTGGATTCCATGTAAGGCACGATAGCCCTTACCGCTATCCCTGTAGCGCCAATAAAGAGCATGTCATCTCCCAACGCCCAGGCTTCCTTAGTAAGCTCTCTAAGCTCTCCCCTGCCTGCTCTGACACAGACGATCTCATCACATATCTGACCCTCTCTGCATATGTCAGCAACCTTATTCGCAAGCTCCTCTCCCTTATATGTAAAAGAGAATATCCTAAGTCTCATGTATATCCAATCCCCACTTATTCCGGTTTTCTCCTGCATTACCCCTGATGCTTGTCGGTTTTCTCCTGCTCTACCGCAGTTTGCCACTCCTTATCCCGCTGTTCCAGATGGCTGCTGCTCTTTTCCTACTTCCCCTGCTACCTGCTGCTTTTTTCTTGCTGTCCCTGTAGCCTGTACTGAAATCCTCTGAATATAATCTCGATCTGTCATAGGAAGTATGCTCTATCGCCTCACCTACGAGTATGACAGCCAGCCTGTCTATGCCGGCTTCCATGCCTGTTAGGGTAAGCTCTCTCACATGACATCTTAATATCTTCTCATCGTCCCATGTGGCCTTGTATACTATGGCCGCCGGTGTATCCGGTGACAGACCGCCCTTAATAAGCGCTTCCTGCACCCGTTCCATCATACCGCTGCTTAGGTATATGGCCATGGAAGTATGATGTGCTGCCAGAGCTTCTATTTTTTCAAGCTCAGGAACCTCGGTCCTGCCCTCCATCCTTGTGATTATGAGTGTCTGCGTGATACCCGGCAGGGTATACTCTATATTAAGGCTTGATGCTGCACCGAATGCAGCACTTACCCCGGGGCAACTGTCATACTCTATACCGGCCTTATCAAGCTCATCCATCTGCTCCCTTACAGCCCCGTATATACTCGGCTCTCCTGTATGAAGCCTTACGATATCCTTATTCTTTGCCGCTGCAGCTTTGATGACATCTATTATCTCACTTAATGTCATCGCCGCGCTGTCGTGCATCTCACATCCCGTCTTGGCAGCCCTTAGAAGATCCTTATTAATAAGTGAGCCTGCATATATGATCACGTCGGCATTCTCTATAAGCCTCTGCCCTCTGACAGTTATGAGGTCAGTCGCTCCTGTTCCCGCACCTACGAAATGCACCATCTATTTCATCTCCCTGTTAAGAATGTCTCTCCATTCATCCATTCCCTTGCTCATACCGAGTATGCCCGTCACATTGTCGAATACAACACAATCCACTGCCGGAATGTCAGTATCAGCGCTTGTATGTATCGGATCACGCTCCATACGTGAGCTTATGTATCTTACTATCCGCTCTGTCACCTCATCCATCACGGGTTTCAGTATCCCTTCAGACGCTATAAGACTCACAGCCTCCTCCGTAGCGGCACACTCCATTATATCCTTACAGAGGGAGACATCCGCTCCCTTAAGCAGAGCTATGGACGTAAGTATCTCCATACGGCAGTCCGCCTCTCTTGAATGGGTATTCATGATACCGCCGGCGACTTTGATAAGCTTACCTATATGACCCACAAGCAAAAGCCTCTTAAAGCCCATCTCATATGCCATATCGAAGGTCTCGCCGATATAATTGCTGCATCTGACACTTCTGTCAATATCATAACCAAAGTGCTCATACACAAGATCCCTTCCGTAATTACCGGGCACGATGACTGCATAGTCATATCCCGATTCCATTCTCTGCTTAAGCTCAAGCCTTATGGTATCGATCAAGGCCTTAGTACTCATGGGCTCTACTATTCCGCTCGTACCTATGACGGATATCCCACCCTCTATTCCAAGCCTTGGATTGAAGGTCTTCGCTGCTATCCTCTCACCCTCCGGTATGGATATCTCTACATCGATACATCCCTTATATCCGGCAAGAGTGGCTACTGCCCTGACCTCACTGTCTATCATCCTCCTCGGAACAGAGTTGATCGCAAAGCTTCCCACCGGCTGATCAAGTCCCGGCCTTGTCACTCTCCCGATGCCCTTGCCTCCCTTTATGCTTATGCCGATACATGACGACTCATCCTTGCTTATAGCTTCGTATGGCTCGCCGTCCTTATCCGAGCTTAAAGCTTCGTATGCTTCGCTTGGGATGCCATTATAAGAGGCATCAGCGCACAGACTTACCTTCGCATACACCATAAGTCCGTTAGTTATATCCGGATCGTCTCCGGCATCCTTCTTAACTGCACAGCTTACGCTGTCACTCTCCCTATTAATGTCATATATATCCGCACGATATTCCACACCGCCCGGAGTCATGATGGATATGCTGTTAAGCTCTTCCTTTAAAAAAAGCATATATGCCGCAGCCTTAGCCGCCGCAGCCGCACAGCTTCCCGTTGTGAAGCCTTTTCTCAATCCGTTCCTTACATCCATATCTTTCTTATCACTTCTTACATATCGATCTGCGATGATCGCAGTATCTTATGATCCCCACAACCCTGCCTTATCTGTCAGTCAACTGATACATAAGAGCATTGACTATTGCCGCTGCCACATTGCTTCCGCCCTTTCTTCCCCTTGCCACGATATACGGTATATCACTTGAGATTATCAGCTCCTTGGCGGCTACCACATTGACGAATCCCACGGGGACTCCTATCACAAGACCGGGTCGTAGCTTAAGTCTGTTCTCATATATGCTTACTAAAGCAGTCGGAGCATTGCCCACCGCATAAATCACGGGTCTGTCAAGCTCAATGGTCCTCTCCATGCTGACAGTTGCCCTTGTGACTCCTCTTACGGCAGCTTCCCTTGCCACATCCTCATCCGCCATGTAACAGATGCATTCCGCTCCAAGCTTATCAAGAGCCTTCTTATTGATACCTGCGTACGCCATATTGGTGTCCGTCACTATCACGCAGCCCGACATAAGAAGCTTCTCTGCCCGGATGAGGGCATCATCACTAAAAAGGAGATTATCCGCATAGTCAAAGTCGGCTGTTGTATGTATCACACGCTTTATCACAGGCGCTCTCCTGATACGGCAGCCGTCATGCGCTTTATCTGATGCTTCAAGGGGAAGCACTATGCCACGCATAGCAAGTTCCTCATCAATTATCTTAAAGCTTTTTGTCTCTATCTCATCCGGTTTAATATATATAAGCTCCCTGTCCATCTGCTCCTTGCGCTCCATCATATCATGGTCTTAAGCAACCTAACCTTCACCTTATCCGTTCCCTGTCTCTAAGGATGAGTAAATGTCCTTTATTCTACTCATAAGTGCATAGTTATCATCACGATTTCTTAATGAAATCCTGTAAAATCCACGCTTAAGCCCCTCTACATTCTCACAGTCCCTTATAAGTATCCCACGCTTAAGAAGCTTCTCATACAGCGGAATGTCACTGTATATCAGAATATAATTCACATCACTGTCATATACCTTGATCCCTAAGGCTTTAAGCTCCTTAGCAAGCTTCTCTCTCTCCGATTTTATATACTCCCTGCTTTTTATAAGGTAATCCGACTTATCCTTAAGACATATGATCCCCGTCTCTGTAGCAGGTCCCGATATGTTCCATTCGGGGAGCATATCTCTTATCCGGCTTGCAAGCTTACTGTCACTGCACAGTGCGTAGCCGAGTCTCAGTCCCGGTATACGATAGCTCTTGGTCATGGACTTAAGTCTTATAACCTTACCGGAAGACTCTCTTATTATATGGCCATATACGGCTTCATACTCCTTGTGAGATATGGCAAGCTCCATGAAGCTTTCATCGATCACAAGCATAATATCCTTATCCTCGCACAGTTGCACGATCTGCTTAAGTCTGTCGGGATCTGTAAGTGCCCCTACAGGGTTGGATGGATTGGTCAGTATCACCATTCCGATATCCGCAGCTATACCGAATCCTCCCTCTATGTAATGTTTGCCTCCGGTCTTAAGCATATCTGTAAGCGGAGTCAGGTCCGAGAAGCCCGTCTTTTCATCAGGATAACAGTACATTATCTCTGCGCCTGCTGCCCGTATCGCCCTCTCATATCCCGTATAACAGGGTGCCGGAAGCAATGTCGCACGCTCCCTGTTAAGCATGCATACGGCACTTATAAGCTCAGAAGCGCCGCCTGCACATACCACAAGATCCGTATCCGTATCCTCATATGAAGCCACCGCCTCCGTAAGCCTTTCATTCAGCGCATCGGGGTAGGTGCATATAAGGCTTTGATCGCACATGACCCTCTCTATCTCACCTCTTAACTCATGGGTCCATTCATATGGATTGATGCTTACCGAATGATCTTTATTAACTTTATTGCGATATATGTCACCGCCGTGTATGTACATATGTGCTTCTGTCCTGAATACCCGTCGTAAAAGCGTCAATACCATCCTCACACTGCATCAGGCTTCACAGCATATAATATATGAATGTCATGATCCCGATGGCTGCGGCTCCCATAAGCGTAGCAGCCACAAGCATCAGTCTGTTGGCATCCACTATATCATAAGGCGTGGCATAAAGCCTTCCGTCTCCTATGATCACCCTGTCTATGACCTTACCGCCATAGCTTGCAGGTCCTCCAAGCCTAAGTCCCAGTGCTCCCGCCATGGCGCTTTCACACTGTCCGGCATTGGGGCTCTCCGTCACATTCCTGTCCCTTCTGTATATCCTTAATGCATTTTTCGCATATATATCACCCTTACATATCCACGCAGCCCCTATTAACAGCAGTGCGCTTAATCTGGAGGGAATAAAGTTAAGCACATCATCCGCCTTCGCAGCGAAC
This sequence comes from uncultured Lachnospiraceae bacterium, assembly GCA_905235845.1. Taxonomy (GTDB): domain Bacteria; phylum Bacillota; class Clostridia; order Lachnospirales; family Lachnospiraceae; genus Colinaster. The sequence goes on along the minus strand of CAJONG010000056.1, from coordinate 992 downwards.
CATCCAAGGTTCTTATATCTTGCACTCTTATAGCCTATCATCGAATCCATGGTGTTGGCCGCCTTATACAGATATCCGGCTATGGGACCGCCCACCATGGCATATATCATGGGTGCTATCACTCCGTCCGAAGTATTCTCTGCAACCGTCTCAACAGCCGCTTCGCATATCTTACCCTCATCAAGAGCATCCGTATCCCTGCCGACTATCATTGACAGGCTTTTCCTTGCCATGATAAGCCTGTTGTCATCATCGCCCGTAATATCCTTATATACCCGTATGCTTTCATCATACAGACTTCTTGCGGCGAATATATAATATGTCAGTACCGCTTCTGTTGCTATACCCGCTGCCGGATGTATTCGATATGCACCCAGCAAAAGCAATGCGACTGTTCCTATCGTCACAGCCTCCGTGATAAGCCAGAGCATGAACCCTTTGATTCTAAGGATGCGGTCTGTACCACTATGATCCCCTGTGACCCGGTCTCTATCTGCATCACCTGCATAACCTTTATCATCCGCCACGGCCTTATGTCCGCCCACCTCCATATCCTTAGGTCCAAGCAGCCTGTCAAGCGTAGCCGTAAGCCTGCCTATAAGCCTGACCGGATGCGGAAGAGCGTGTGGATCGCCTATTATCATATCCATTATACACGCAATAAGATATGCCACTATATGTCCGCCAAGCATCGTATGATACCTCCGTTGCCGGTCATGTGTGAATAGTAGCTGTCCCTGTCATTCCTTGCCATTATTGACATGATGGTTCCGCCGTGGCATACTATGCCCACCCTTAATGGGGAGTCAGACTTAAGTACGATATGACCGGAATCTGATTCCTTTTTCACGGACAGGCACATCTTATCAAAGCCTGCAAGCACCCTGTCCATATAGCTGTCCTTATCCTCATACCCCGGAAAAACAGTCCTGCCTCCGCTGTCAAGCCATGCCTTGAATGCGGGATCATCCTTCATATCCTCGAAGCGCTTG
>CAJONG010000055.1 GCA_905235845.1 uncultured Lachnospiraceae bacterium | reverse complement strand
ATTCAAAAGCTGTTCCTATTGATTGGTTACTTGTTCTGTTTGCAGCTAAATACGAGGTTTACACTGTGTTCCGTGATAGTCCTCGATGCATTTTCTCACTCTGACATCACGTTCCGCTACAGTCCACTTTTGTCCTCAGAAATCGAAACTTTTTGCATCGTTCCGTCATGATACGACTGTGACCGTTGCACCACGACACGCAGCGTCTTAATGCGTCCTACTACATTAATTCTGCGATTTTAACGTCGGGAACAACAACACATCCCTTATCGCCGGACTATCCGTTAACAACATACACAGCCTGTCTATGCCATAGCCGATTCCGCCGGTAGGAGCCATTCCGATCTCCAGTGCGTTAAGGAAGTCTTCATCCGTGTGGTTGGCCTCTTCATCACCCATATCAGCCAGTGCATCCTGAGCCTTGAATCGCTCCCTCTGATCGATGGGATCGTTAAGCTCAGAGTATGCGTTACACATCTCCCAGCCGTTGATGAAGAGCTCGAATCTCTCGACATACCCTTCCTTATCGGGCTTTTTCTTGGTAAGAGGAGATATCTCTATCGGATGATCCATGATGAAGGTGGGCTGCATCAGATGCTCCTCCACATACTCCTCGAAGAAGAGATTAAGGATATCGCCCTTCTTATGATGGGGCTCGAATTCCACATGCTTCTCCTTAGCGATCGCCTTGGCTACCTCATCATCTGCGATGGAATCAAAGTCAACTCCCGCATATTTTTTCACTGCATCTATCATGGTCATACGCTCGAAAGGCTTGCCGAAGTCAAGCGTAAGATCACCGTAGTTGAATGTCGTCGTGCCGAGCACTTCCTGTGCAACATGACGGAACATATTCTCTGTCAGATCCATCATTCCGTAGTAGTCGGTATATGCCTGATACAGCTCCATAAGTGTGAACTCGGGGTTATGCCTCGTATCAAGTCCCTCGTTACGGAATACTCTGCCTATCTCATATACTCTCTCAAGTCCGCCAACTATGAGTCTCTTAAGATATAACTCAAGCGAGATACGAAGATTAAGATCCTCATCAAGCGCATTGAAATGTGTCTGGAAAGGTCTTGCCGCTGCACCGCCTGCATTGGATACAAGCATAGGTGTCTCGACTTCCATGAAGCCCTGTGCATCTAAGTAGTGCCTTATGGATGATATGATCTTAGACCTCTTTACAAAGGTATCCTTCACATCAGGATTCATGATAAGATCCGTATATCTCTGTCTGTAACGAAGATCCGTATTGGTCAGGCCGTGGAATTTCTCAGGCAACGGCTGTAAGTTCTTGGACAGAAGTACAGTATCCGTAGCATGTATCGAGATCTCACCCTTCTGTGTGCGGAACATATATCCCTTGACACCGATGATATCGCCGACATCATACTTCTTAAAGTCCGCATAGGGCTCCTCGCCCAGAGCATCACGCGCTACATATACCTGCACGTCGCCCTTAAGGTCAGCCACATTACAGAATGAAGCCTTACCCATCACACGCTTAAGCATGATCCTGCCGGCTATGCTTACATTGATGGGGGATGCATCCATTATGGCGCGTCTCTCATTATAATCCGCAGTCACCGCTTCTTTCGCAGCCGCCTCATCCATACCATCCGTATTAACCAAGGCTCTGCCTGCGAGCAGCTTCGCTTCAAGTTCCTCATATTCAGCCTTCGCATCAGTCGAATGATATGTCTGATCGTATTTGGTGATCACGAAAGGATCCTTACCTGCTGCCTGAAGGGCTGCAAGCTTCTCTCTCTTATTCTTCCTTACCTGATTCAGATCCACTGCAGGTGCGGAATTGCCGTTATCAGCTCCACCTGCATTATTCCGGTTATTGTCACCCATTAGTTCGACCTCTGTATCTCAAGAACCTTATACTTAAGTATGCCTGCCTGTGTCTCTACCTTAACCGTCTCACCCTTCTTGGCACCTATCAGAGCCTTACCTACCGGCGACTCATTGGATATCTTGCCCTTAAGGGAATTAGCCTCTGTAGAGCCCACTATCTTGTACTCAAGGTCCTCCTTGAACTCCATGTCGCGGATCTTAACCTTACATCCTATGCTGATGGTCTCGGTATCAACCTCATCCTCTACTACGACTTCCGCATTCTTAAGGATCTTATCAAGTTCCTCGATCCTGGCCTCTATCTCTCTCTGCTCATCCTTGGCTGCATCATATTCCGCATTCTCGGATAAGTCGCCCTGAGCTCTGGCCTCCTTAATCTTCTGAGCCACTTCCTTACGTCTTACGACCTTGAGGTTCTCCAGTTCCTCCTCATAAGCCTTAAGTCCCTCATAAGTGAGGATATTCTTCTTATCTTCCATGTCCCTTATCTCCTTATATATTCTTAATGTCGCCGTATTATGCTCTTCTTAAATAGTAACTTATGTATTATATCATTTTCTGTCGCTCTGTCAAGTTAAAGCACCTTTTTTGCGCCTTTTTACACATCGTTTCCGGCAATTTTCTTTTGACCGGTCATACATCCTGCAGATCAGCTCTGACTCTTACCTAAGAACTTCCCCGGTATCTCTTCCTTACTCCTTATATCGAGGTATGCCTCCGTCTCATGCATTGCGTTGTAGTACCACAGTGCGGCCTCGTTCTTATCACCGCATTCATCGAAGTACGCCCCGAGCTCACAGCATATCTCGCTGCTCATCATCTCTCCTGCTGCCGCTCTCGTCACATACTTGATGAATCCCTGTATATCTCCCGTCAGACGGCATATCCTGCTTCCTATGGCAAAAACTCTCACGATCTGATCTTTACTAAGCCCCTCGGAATCCGCCAGGCCGGCCACGAACGCCTTGGCATTAAGATAATTCTCCTTATTACCCGCTATATACAGCTCCTTGCAGTATATCTCCGTAAGCCTTTCACTGAGAGCCTGTCCCGAACTTATGAGTCTTTCGAATGCCTTAAGATCTCTGGCTGCGTGTCCCTCACCCGGACGGTGTATGATATCTATATCACTGTCGTATACTATTGGGTTGAGTCTTACCGCCTCATGTATGGTCTCCTCCCATGTGAAGGTTCTGAGTCTCTTATACAGCTTGGGACGAAGCTCCCTGTCGAAGCTGTATATGGTATTGTTCTGCAACTGATTACAGTAGTACATCTGCACGATGTCGATATCTGTATCGAGGTTCTCCTTAAGCCTTATGAACTTCTCTATATTCTCACTGTCAAGCTCTTCATCCGCATCAGCCGAATAGATATAATCACAGCTTGCAAGGGAGAAGGCATAGTTCCTTGCATCAGAGAAGCTTCCTGTCCATTCATAGTCATATATCTTGTCCGTATACCTTGCCGCTATCTCCTTGGTTGAGTCCTCAGATCCGGTATCCACCACTATTATCTCATCGGCTATGGGCTTAAGACTCTTAAGGCATGTATCAAGCCTGTCTTCTTCGTTTTTCACTATCATGCATACGCTTATACTGATCATATCAACCGAATGCCTCCCTTACCACATTCTCTATATCTTCCATTGTCTCCATGGCATTGACTCTGCCCCGAAGCTTTGCGCCTCCGGGCATCCCTGCGCTGTACCAGCTTATGTGCTTGCGCATCTCTCTGACTCCTGTGTACTCTCCCTTATACTTAAGCTGCAGCCTTGCGTGCTCAAGGATAGTATCCAGTATCTCCTGCTTAGCCGGCCCTGCACATGAAGCTCCGATATCTGACCCTCCGGTATATAAAGCTCCTGTATCTGATCCTCCGATATCTGAAGCCCCGGAATCTGACACCTCTGTCATAAGATATTCCCTGATCTGTCTGAATATGAAAGGATTACCTCTGGCAGCTCTGCCGATCGCCACACCGTCGCAGCCGGTACGAAGCAGCATCTCCTTAGCGCTCTCTCCGTCAGTCACATCACCGTTACCTATAACGGGTATCTTAACCGCTTCCTTAACCGCCGCTATTATCTCCCAGTCCGCCCTGCCGCTGTAGTACTGTTCTCTTGTCCTGCCGTGAACCGTGACTGCTGCCGCACCCGATTCCTCCGCTACGTGTGCTATCTCCACCGCATTGACACTGCTGTCATCAAAGCCCTTCCTTATCTTCACGGTCACGGGCTTGTCTATGGACTTGACCACAGACTCTATTATCCTGCCAGCAAGCACCGGTTCCTTCATAAGGGCGCTGCCTTCACCGTTATTCACTACCTTCGGTACAGGACAGCCCATATTGATATCCAGAATGGCAAAAGGTCTGTCCTCTATCTTATGCGCCATCTCACCCATTATCACCGGATCACTGCCGAATAGCTGTAAGGATACGGGCATCTCGTCAGGGTGGATCTCCATCAGGGCCTCTGTATTCTTATTATTATAATATATCGCCTTGGCACTTACCATCTCCATACATTGCAAGGCGGAGCCGTATCTTGCACATAGCAGACGAAATGGCAGGTCTGTTACGCCTGCCATGGGAGCCAGTATTATATTGCCGGACAATGTCACATTGCCTATCTTAAGCTCGTGATATGCGCTGTTGTTCATCTGAATCTACCATACCCGGCACTTAATGTCGCCTGTTCTTGTCATATATGATCCTCAGTCCGTCGAGGGTTAACGTGCTGTCGTATATATCTATCGAATCCGTCTCATCTGCTATGATACGTCCCAGACCGCCTGTGGCTACGACCTTCATGCTGTCAAGTCCGGCTTCCTTTCTCACCTGTGAGATTATATATTCCGTCTGACCGATCTGTCCGTAGACAAGTCCTGCCTGCATACTTGAGATGGTCTCCTGGGCTAAGATGCTCTTAGGCTTGCGTATCTCGATCTCCGGAAGCCTTGCAGTGTCCTCCCAGAGAGCCTTGGCGCTTATACGAAGTCCCGGGGCTGTGATGCCTGCTGCGAATTCACCGTTTTCTGTCACAAGGTCATATGTCGTGGCAGTACCGAAGTCAAGTACCAACACCGGTCCGCCATACTTCTCATATCCACCTACTGCATCAACTATTCTGTCGGGTCCTATCTCCTTGGGATTCTCAGTGATTATCTTGATACCTGTCTTGATGCCGGCACCTACCATCATGGGTTTCTCGTATACGTACTTGATTATTCCGCTCATAAGGGAATGCATGATCCCTGGTACGACACTGGATACTATACATCCGTCTATATCATCACGCTTGATATCATTGATAAAAAGCAGCTCCCTTATAGCAATACCGTATTCATCCGAGGTCCTCGGCATCTTGCTCATCATCCTGAAGGTGGTGATAAGCTCAGACTCCTTATATACTCCGTATGTGATATTCGTATTGCCCACATCCACTACCAATAACATATTTATTCTCCCTGTATATCCATCTTTATCATACCGATTCACGGCAATCTGTATCCTCAATATCAATAGGTTCGTGTAGTATCATGACTCTGTAATAGAGCTCAAGGCTTTGAAGCAGCTCCTGTCTGGTATCCTTGATCTTGCGTATCAGAAGCCCTGCTCCTATCTCATCATAGAGATAGTCTTCATCTGCTGCCTGAGTGGTGAAGATAAGTTCTCCGTCCTCTTCGAAGCCCATGGTGAATATACCGCCCACCTCTTCGGTGAAAAGCACGCATATTATATGCAGTTCGTCCTTGATAGACTGCGGCAGTCTGTCGAAGTCCTTATTGAAGTAATACTTCTGCTCGTATGCATTGGCTCCGCAGAGCACTGTGCTGTTCGTATTACCATTCATTCCTGTGTCTTTATTATCTATATTAATATTGTCCATATTGATCTGTCCCATACGGTACTCTTACTCTACACATATCCGTACAGCCCCCGCACCGATACCTCTCCGGCATATATATGATGGAGGCTGCCATCGTCTGTCTCCACGATCAGCCTACCCTTATCATCTATGCCCCTTGCAATGCCCTCTGTATTCTCCGAAGGATCCAATACCTTAACCCTCCTGCCTATGTTCACAAGCTGCTTATTATACTCATCCACAAGCTCTGTCATGTCGCCCTTCTTACAGAATATGTCATAGTAGTGCTCCAGATTCTCAAGTATGGAATTCACAAGCTCCTCCCTGTCATAGGGTATGCAGCCTTCGGATTCGTTAAGAAGGGACGTGGCCCTGTCTGCCAGATCATCGGGCATGTACGCCTGATTGACATTGACTCCTATACCCACGATAACACAGTAGTGACCCTGTGCCACAACAAGCTCCGTAAGTATCCCGCAGACCTTACGCTCACCTATGATCACGTCATTGGGCCACTTGATCGAAGGCTTAAGCTTCGTCTTCTCCCTTATCATGGCAGCTACGGCCATGGCTGACACAAGTGTCAGCATTGATATGCTATCAGCGCCCAGGCCCGGCTGCAGAAGTACCGACATGGCGATATTGCTTCCTATCTCATCCACCCATTCTCTTCCGCTTCTGCCCTTGCCTCCGGTCTGATGATCAGCCACCACGGTAAGTCCGTGATGCGTTCTTCCCTCTATCATACGGTTAAGTCTGCCGGTCTCTCCCTCAATGGTCTGTCCGTCATGTAAGAGTCTTTTGATGACTTCATTGGTGGAATCCGTCTTATCGAGCCATATATTCTGTTTCCCTATAAAAGCTGTCCTGCAATTGATCCTGCCCATGGTTCTCTAACTCACATCTCTTCTGCCGTGATCACTTATCCGTCTATTGAAAAGCTCCCATCGTAGCCGCCATTATGGCCTTAATGGTATGCATCCTGTTCTCAGCCTCCCTAAATACCACCGACTGTGATGATTCGAATACTTCATCGGTGACCTCAAGCTCTGTGAATCCGAATTGCTCGCCTTTTTCCCTGCCTATCTCTGTCTTAAGGTCATGGAACGCAGGCAGGCAGTGCATGAAGATCGCATCCTTACCGGCTCTGTCCATGACGGCCTTATTGACCTGATAGGGCGAGAGATCCCTTATGCGCTCCTCCCATGCCTCATCCGGCTCTCCCATGGATACCCATACATCGGTATATACCACGTCCTTATCCTTAGTACCCTCTATTGCATCATCCGTTAAGGTTATGCTGCCTCCGGTAGTAGCCGCTATATCCATGCAGGTCTTAATAAGCTCCTTATCGGGATAATATGCCTTATTGGAGCAAAGTGTCAGATGCATACCCATCTTCGCACAGGTCACCATCCATGAATTGGCCATATTATATCTGGCATCACCCATGTATACCACCTTCACACCTCTGATGCGGCCAAGCTCCTCCTTGATGGTGAGCAGATCTGCGATCATCTGTGTAGGATGGAATTCATTAGTCAGTCCGTTCCATACCGGCACTCCCGCATACTTGGCCAGCTCCTCCACTATCTCCTGTCCGTAGCCTCTGTACTCTATTCCGTCGAACATCCCTCCGAGCACCCTTGCGGTATCGGCTATGCTCTCCTTCTTGCCTATCTGTGAGCTCTTGGGATCAAGATATGTGGTGCCCATTCCCAGATCATGAGCCGCTACCTCGAAGGAGCATCTGGTACGTGTACTGGTCTTCTCGAAGATAAGGGCGATATTCTTGCCCCTTAACTTATCCACAAGCACTCCCTTCTTCTTCATGAACTTAAGATCAGCCGCCAGGTCTACAAGGTATTCGATCTCTTCAGGTGTATAATCAAGTAATTTAAGAAAATGTCTTCCTTTAAGGTTCATATATACCTATCCTTTCAAAAAAATATTATTCCCAATTTTACAACATTTTCGCAGTCGTTACAAGTCGGTTTGATCACACGATTTGACAATTACGTCATAATTTGTTAAGATTTCTTAACTATGTTGTTTACAGGTCAGCTTTGAATAATACATAAAATGGTGGAAACTATGAACAGAAGAAGCAAGAGGCTTCTTCGCGGACTTGCCGGAACTATTGTGGGGATTTCAGCTCTGAGTATGGTAAAGTCCAACGCCGTGATGGCCGCAACAAGCAGATATTCGCTCTCGGAGCTCAATGTCGGAGCAGCGAAGGTGCTTGATTCTCTTGATCGGGTTGCGGATCTTGACTCTATTGAGTCATCCGATACGGGTTCTGAGGATGAGGGATCTGAGGATTCGGACGACCCTGACTCCCATCAGTCCGATCTCGTCATGGCGAATGTACATCAGTCTCTGAATGTACGCGAAGAGCCAAGTGAAGATTCGGCCAAGGTAGGTCTGCTGTATGCGGACTGCGGAGGTACGATCCTTGACAGAAGCGGGAATTGGACTAAGATCAGATCAGGTAATTTAATAGGATGGTGCAGCAACGACTACCTGCTCTTTGATGAAGAGGCGGAGTCTCTGGCACAGGATGTGGGCATCACTTTGGCCAAGGTGACTGCTGATGCTCTCCGTGTGAGGATGGAGGCTTCGGAGGATTCCGGAGTATGGGGTCTTGTTAAGCAGGGCGACCAGATAGAGGTCATACTCGATCATTCGGATGATGACTGGATCGCTATAGACTTTGAAGGCGAGGAGGGCTTCCTCTCTGCCGATTATCTCGATATCACCTTTTCTGTTGATTCGGGCGAGACATATGATGAGATTAAGGAGCGCGACCGCCGTGAGAAGGAGGAGAAGGCTAAGCTCATAGCCAATCTCGGACCTGTGGCTGTAGGTGCCACGGATGAGACGCTTCTTGGTGCTTTGGTATACTGTGAGGCCGGCAATCAACCCTACGAGGGTAAGCTTGCCGTGGCCAGTGTAGTCATGAACAGAGTAAGAAGTGCGGCTTATCCCAATACAGTGTCAAGCGTCATATATGCTTCCGGACAGTTTACTCCCGCAATGAGCGGCAAGGTGGCTGCAAGAGTACAGTTAGGTGTACCTGATTCGTGCTTGCAGGCCGCAAGAGAAGCGATAGCAGGTGCCACCAATGTGGGGACTGCCACACACTTCAGACGCTGGACAGGACAGGATGGCATCGTCATCGGTGCTCATGTGTTCTATTAGATATGTGTTCTGCCTGATATATAATGATGATACATAAGGATAGATGCCGCGACAGCGGCGTTGAGACTCTCAAGATCCCCTTCCATGGGGATCTTGATCTTTATATCTGCAAGTTCTGCCGTCTCATCTCTTAGACCGTTACCCTCATTACCTATAAGGAAAGCGCTGTCACCGTATTCCACTTCATCGAAGCACTTACTGCCGTCTAGGTGTGCGGCATATACACTGATACCCTCCTTTTTGATATCAGATACGGTACTCTTAAGGTCATCCGTATAGATAAAGGGCATCCTGTATATAGAACCCATGGTGGATCTTATTGTCTTGGGATTGTATATATCCACACATCCGTTACTTAATATTATCCCGGATGCTCCGGCTCCCTCAGCCGTCCTGAATATGGTCCCGAGATTGCCAGGGTCCTGAATATCCTCAAGTATCATGATAAGCTTAGGTCTGTCTTCTTTGGCAATGATATCGTGAAGGCTGTAGTCCGGCTGTTCCATGATACAGAGTATGCCTTGTGGCGTCTGAGTATCCGATATCTTCTTAAGCTGGTCTGTGCTTATCACCTCATGCTCCATCCAGCCTATCATATCGCTTATCCTAAGAGAGCCCTCCCTGCCGTCCTTAAGTCCCTCTAAGAACTCTTCCGTAACATATATCTTCTTAACCCATTCTAAGGGTGCTTCCATAAAAAGCTTGGGACCTTCTGTCACAAAGAGGCCCGCCTCTCGGCGAGCCTTGGATCTTTCATTAAGCTTTCTTATCTCTTTGATATCAGCATTGGTTAACATAACTATATCACTTTGGAGGATGAGGACAAAAGTCTGCTCACCTCATACTCATAATCCGGGATGTCCTTCTGCATCGCAAGTGCTTCGTCTATGTCATAATCCGTGAACTCGCCATGCTTTAAGGCCACTACCCTGTTGGTCTTGCCGTCGCATAAGATATCCGCCGCATATGCTCCCATTATGGATGCATAGTATCTGTCCTTACATGTGGGGCTTCCTCCACGCTGCATGTATCCGAGTATCGTGGCTCTGGTCTCTATACCCGTGGCAGCCTCGATACGTCTGGCCATGGATGTGGAATGTCCGATACCCTCGGCATTGATTATAAGGTGATGTGTCTTGCCTCTCTTACGGTTATTAATGATATTGTTGATGATATTCTGCTCATTGAAGTCATACTTCTCCGGAAGCAGTATATCCTCTGCACCATTGGCTACGCCGCACCACAGAGCTATATATCCGGCATTACGTCCCATAACCTCTATGATTGAGCATCTCTCATGTGATGAGGAAGTATCCCTTACCTTATCGATGGCTTCCATGGCTGTATTGACAGCCGTATCAAAGCCTATGGTGTAATCCGTACATGATATGTCAAGATCTATGGTTCCGGGTATCCCTATGGTATTGATACCCTGCTTGGACAGAGCCTGAGCTCCTCTGTACGAGCCGTCTCCTCCTATCACCACCACGCCGTCTATACCGTACTTACGACACACCTCCGCACCCTTCTTCTGGCCTTCCTCGGTGGTGAACTCCTTGCATCTGGCTGTTCCGAGTATGGTTCCTCCCCGCTGGATAACATCGGATACACTGTGGGAATCCATATCGATTATCTCCTCATTGAGAAGTCCCATGTATCCCTTCTTGATACCCTTGACCTTGACACCTCTTGCGATAGACTTACGTACAACGGCTCTTATGGCCGCATTCATGCCCGGTGCATCACCGCCGCTTGTAAGTACTCCTATTGTCTTTATCTCGTCTGACATAATTACCTCTCATACCGGATCGTATCCGTATCTTCCTGTGAACATATTAATTGTAAAACAAGGTCGACCTTATTGCAAGATTTTATGCTGTCATACAACCCTTACCGTCATACAACTCTTACATTATCCGCGCCTATAAGACTCTCCAATCTGACTTTTATATCGCCTGCATCCACCGTCATGGCATCACCCAGTTCCTTCTTCTGCCTGGTGGATGCTATGTATATGACCACCAAGTCCCTTCCGTCCGATTCATTAAGTATATTCGTAAGAGCCTGTTTGACTCCGTTATATGACTCCATTGTATCGAACTTAAGCCAGAGCTTTTGCGGCACCATATCAAAAGGAGTGATCGTATCGGCTATTAGCTTGCCGTCCTCCTCATCGCCCGCATTCACTCTGCCCCGTATGAACACCTTATTGTCTATGGCTATAAGCTCATTGTACTTCTCATATACCTTGGGGAATACGATGCACTCCACCGTTCCCGTCAGATCCTCTAAGCTTACGAAGGCCATGGGCTGATTATTCTTGGTGTACTTGACAGATCTGTCACTTATGATACCGCCTAAGGTTATAAATTCACCTTCCTTAACCTTCATACCCTTACGTGTATCATCCTCCATATAGAAGAGATCCGTGGCAGTATTGGTGATATGCTTACGCCACAGCTCCTCCTGTTCCTCTAGGGGATGTCCGCTTACATATATCCCCAGCACCTCCTTCTCGAAGGCAAGCTTAAGCTCCTTGGTATATTCCCCTACATCGGGCAGATGTATATCGAATTCGGCCTTGCTTTCATCATCCACTATATCGAAGAGGGATATCTGTCCTGCCATATTGCTCTTAAGGTCTCCGAGTATATGATCCATAACGGTCACATATATGCTCATATACTGCTTACGCGTGCCTCCGAAGCTGTCGAAGGCTCCTGCCTTGATGAAGTTCTCTATGACTCTCTTATTAAGCTCGGCTGTGGCATTACGCGTGATGAAGTCCTCTAGAGAACTGTAATTGCCACGTTTTTTACGCTCGCTTACTATGGCATCAATGATATTATTGCCCACTCCTTTGATGGCATTGAGTGCATATCTTATCCTGCCTCCGCTTACGGCAAAACCGCTTGCGCCTTCATTGACATCAGGCGGTAATAATTCTATACCCATCTGACGGCATGTAAGGATATATTCCGATACCTTACCGGGATTGTCTATGACCGAGGTCATAAGCGCCGCCATGAATTCAACCGGATAATAGCGCTTAAGATAAGCCGTCTGGAAGGCCACTACTGCATAGCATGCAGCATGGGATTTATTGAAGGCATACTTGGCGAAATCCGTCATGGAATCATATATGGAATCGGCGATATGTCCGTCTATACCGTTGGCGATACAGCCCGGGATGTTCTTGGACTCATTACCGCTTATGAAGTCCTTACGTCCCTCGTCTATGACATACTGCTTCTTCTTGCTCATGGCTCTTCGGATATTGTCAGCTTCACCCATGGAATATCCGGCCAGATCACGGACTATCTGCATGACCTGCTCCTGATAGACTATACATCCATAGGTCGGTGCGAGTATATGCTCAAGCTCAGGGGTCTCATATGTAACCTCGGATGCGCTGTTTTTACCCTTAATATACTTGGGGATGAAGTCCATGGGACCCGGTCTGTACAGAGATATACCGGCTATGACATCCTCAAGGTTATGAGGCTTAAGCTCCTTCATGAAGTTCCTCATGCCGGAGGATTCAAGCTGGAACACACCCTCCGTATGACCCGTACCTATAAGGTCATAGACCTCACTGTCATCATAGTCAAGATGATCTATATCTATATGTATACCCTGACTCTCATATACATTATCCACGGCCTTCTTAATGACAGTAAGCGTACGAAGACCTAAGAAGTCCATCTTAAGCAGACCTAGTTGTTCTAGCTCAATCATTGAATACTGGGTTGAAATATCATCGCCATTGCGGGTGAGTGGAACAAAGGTATCTACTGGAGCGGGTGCAATTAAAATTCCACAGGCATGGGTTGATATATTTCTTGGCATACCCTCTAACTTGCTAGCGATTTCAAATACGTGCCTTAATTGGTCATCTTCTTCATATAGTTTTCTTAATTCTGGAATTATATACTTTTCATTTTCTTCTTTTCCAGTAAGTCCGAAATAATACTTTAGTACTGGTGGCTTTTTAATGCCGTCTGGAAGTTTAGTAGGTATCATCTTACTGATTTTATCCGCCGTCGCATAAGGTACTTTTAGTACTCTTGCCACATCTCTTATGGCGTTTTTTGCCGCCATTGTACCAAACGTTCCTATGTATGCCACATTGTCTGGAGTGTATTTTTGCTTAACGTATTCGATTATATCTTCTCTATGTCCATCAT
>CAJONG010000054.1 GCA_905235845.1 uncultured Lachnospiraceae bacterium | reverse complement strand
ATACATAAGTACCGCGCCTGCCATTCCTATAAGGCCAAGGAGCACCACTCTGAATGTACCCGTAGCCACCTGCGTGGTCTGCAGCTCCGGGTGGATCAGATATATGAACCATTGTATGACGGATGGGAAATTAAACCCCGCATGCAGGAATATCCCATACAATATATTACCCTCTTTTATCGACAGTATCCCTATGATAAGACCCATGATAAAGGTATAGAAAAACCACACGCTGCTCCCGTGCATCGCAGAAAAGATCAGGGTAGTCACTATAAGTGCCGGTATCTCCGGCCATCTGACAAGGAGCCTGTTAAGCATATAGCCTCTGAATATGATCTCCTCAACCAAAGGTGTCAAAAGCGCACTCTCAACTATACTCAGAGCCAGATCACTTCTCTGATACATCTTACCCACATGCCCCGAGTACGTGGCGAATATCCCGAACTTCGGTATGAGTGTGAGCACAGCCGAAAGAAAAAGAGCCGCACCCGCTCCGAATACGAAAGCATACAGCACTCTCTTCCACTTAATATCCTTACGATACAGAGAGGCATCCTCGAAAAATGTGCTTCCGGCCTTCTTGGACTTCCTTCGAAGCCTTATAAGCGTGATCACCACAGCCGTTGCAACCGCAATATTAGACCTCTCACTCAGATATGTGTCGAACCCGGCCTGCGTCATACCCGAAAAAAGGAATCCCACGGTCAGGCATATAAGTGTAATAACAATATATGAGATCATAGGACTTATGGCATGGAAGAAATCCCTCACGGAGAAGAATATTATCTGTTCCGGTGTAAGCGGCTCAGTCTTCTGTCTGAAGCTTGTCACTTCCTCCGGTGCCTGCTCCTGATCCCCTGATGTATTATCCACGTACTCTTTATCCTTCATAATCATATTATTATGATCGACTGACATAATCTAAGTATTCTCTACTCTATGGGCAGGTATCCCGACAAACCCGTTACATCAAGCAGATCTCTCACGGATTCGCTTACATTACGAAGCACGAAGGATCCGCCTAAGGCCTTAAGCTTCTTCTGCATCTGGGTCAGAGCTCTTAAGCCCGCAGAACTTAAGTAACCTGTATCTGTCATATCTGCGGCATATACCATGCCTCTCTCCTCTGACGCCGAAGCCTCATTAAGAGTCTCCTCCATAGCAGCAAGCACCTGCTGTGCGTTGTTGGTATCGATCCTCTCGGGGGTTCTAAATACTATCTCTGACACGTAGTTCCTCCTTAATAATGTCTGCTTTCGCAGAACAAGTATACATAAAATATGACAATATATTATCTCATTACAAAAGTACTATTGCAAGAAAAAATTTATGGAAAGGTGCTGTGTTAAGGTACTGTGTATGTTGCATTTCTTCCAAAATACTGTTATGCCTGCTATGGCAGGAAAGAAGCCGATCCGTCAGGATCTCTTACATCCTGCACCATCACTCCCGCGGCGGATAGGAATATCTTGGCTACATACCATACTATACTTGACGCAGCCGGAAAAAAACTCAGATCCACAGGGAATACGGGTATAAGTCTTATGAACACATTGACCATGGAAAAACCACCCACAACCGCTGTGATCACAACAATAACCAGCCGGTTGGCCTTGGTCGCAATAAATGCTATTAAGACACTTACAACTATACAGGTGACTATGGCCATAGGTCCGTCAAAATAATCCCGTAGGTTCTCTCTTGCAAACTGGTATACGAACATCCCAAGTCCCGCCAGATATATCTTATACGAAAGCACCGCAAGTATAAGTCCCACCGCTACTTCCACCATAAGAAGGATCTCATCATTGGGGATAATAGCCCACAGATAGTCGTGCGTGTACCTGAACCCGAATGTGAAGCCGGCCACATACAGTACAAGCTTATATATCTTGAATCCCTCAAGACATATAAGAGCACATATGGCAAGATATATGCACAGGATCGGTGCTCCCGAAAGATCCATATTGGCGAGAGTTCTTACCAGATCACCTAAGGCATTGGTCGTCTCATCGAACATATATAACCTCCACTACACAAAACACTGACATCAAGGTCTGCTCCCCTCTCCCTTATGTGTCATGATCAACAGGCAGGGATTTCTCATAACTTATTCTTCGAAAAGCCTTCTTTGATCTTAGTATTATCAAGTGCATTTGTTTTCTCTTTATTATTTTCCCTCATCTTACTGTAGTCGGGCTTATCCGCATTATTCACACTATCCTGATTCTTAGCCTTGACATTATTCAGATTCGTCTGCTTTACACCCTTTGTGAAGGAATTCTCACTGCTCCTGCCATGCCACTTATTATAATACTGTTCAAGTTTTTCTTTGTTCTCTTCATATCTGCCCTCTGCTGCACAGGACGAGGTTTTTTTCCAGTCATCCATCTTCTTCTTGTCTATATTATACTGTCTCTGGCCATCATCAAATTTCTTTTGGGCATTATTGAACTTGGCTATCGCTTCTTTAGCCCTTTTTCCTGCCGAGGTGAATGGCAGTATGGCCGCAGCAACTCTCTGATACCACTTAGGTCTTGGCTCAGTATTAGGTTCCGGATTCACAGGCTCCTTGGGCTTTTCCACACCATCCATTTCAAAAGATACAGGTTCCTTGCCCGGCGCCTGGAAAAATACACTGCATTCCTTCTCATCAAAGGCTTCAAATTTATGTTCATCGTCCCTAAAGAATTCTCTGTTGTATCCACCTTCAAGGGTTTTATTCATTGCTTTGCACTCAACAGCACGACACAGAGTAAAGGCCACAAGGTGCATATTATCCTCATTCACTTCACCGTTGAATTTAAAAAGCGGTCTTGGCACATCTTCTCCTTCACCATTGAAGCCTTTACCGATCATAACGGTATTCCTGTATGCGAATTCAATATTCTCCTTATTAAGCTCCACACCATAAAGGTTCTTGAAATCAGACTCCAACGTCCCGGTCAAATTCTCATCTTCAAAAGGAATGGAGAGAATGTTTAAAACCTCCCTATCAGTCGGATGTCCCTGGTGTTCTATAGGATATTGAGAATTTATCTTACTGTCAATAGAGAGATACGATTCCGTGGTCTTACCTTCAAAAAAAGAAATCGCAGACCTAAACAGGTCATCAGAGTTATATCCATAGTATAGGTTAACAGGATTCGAAAAATTAAGATCTGCCGACTGTCCGTCTTCATCGGTCACATATGGTCCTACATGTTTCATGATTATTCCTCCATTTCCGTTCATTTACTCCAATATATACAGATATCCCATATCAGAATCGTATATATCACATAACAAAATTTTTTTTATGCTCCAATTTCTCTGCAGACTTGTTGGTTCCCTGCTTTATGGTTTCTCGATTTACGGCTTGACTATGCTCCGGATTCTTCTTATTCTGACCCTGTAATTGTTTTTGCGCCTTTTGGTATGAATTCATCACAATATCTTCCAATCCGTCCGAACCATTTTGAGCATGCTGCATGAACGTATTGTAATTCTTCTTGTTATTAAGCACAACATCCTCGAACAGTTTGATTGCAGGATCATTTTCAAGCTTCTGATATTCAGCCTTGTATTTGTCGGGATTTAGCTGTTTTGGCATGAACATCTCATTTCCGCCGACCTTATGCATGGCCACCACGGTTCTGATATTCTCCGACAATTCCTTCTTAAGTCCGGCTCCATTCTTAGTCTCTATAGCTGTCTTCATGTGTTCGGCAAGTCGCCTGGCTTTCTGATCCAGTTCATTAAGCATCTTTGAAGTATCTAACGGTCTCTTTTCGAAGAACTGCTCCGCTTGATTCTTCGGCCCGTGTTCGGACTTTAATTCAGATCCGTTATCAAGCCCCGGTCGGTCTTCCTTCTTATGGTTGCTCTCCCTCTTTGGCGTGTGTTCCTGCTTCCACTGCTTGGCCGTTACCTTACCTTCATAGATCCTGTTTAATTCACCGGCTATATTCACGGGATCTTCCAACTTCCTGCCAAAATCATGTAAAGCTTTGCTCCCGACCAGTTCTTTGGCTATCTCAGCCACCCTGGGACTATTATTGACCATTTTTGTCTCCCATTCAAGGGACATGGGATCATAAGCTGCCTCCGGTCCGTTTTTTATCTTCAGCCTTTCAAATGCGATCAGTTTTGCAATTTCAGCATGTCCGCTCGCATTTTCTTCAGAGTACCCTGCGTACGAAAAGAAATCAGAAGACAAAGTCTCCGCCGCTTCACGCATATCCTCTTTTATCTGCTCATGCTCTTTATGGACATCCTGATAACGCTTGTCAGCAAAATATGCCAGTTTACTCACATCTTTCTGCTCACTGTACAGCTTCTTTAATTCTTTATTATCCGGATGATCCATCTTGGCAACCATTCCCGCTACCACCGGATCTTTAGCCAGCTCTTCTGCGCGGCGCACCAGCTTTTCGGGTGATAATTCATCACTATCTGATTCCTTAATTGCCACCACTCCGGCCAGAGCTTTCAGCTTTTCATCCTGCGTCATCGGCTCTCCGTTTCTAAGCTTGCGCAAGAACTCACCGCCCTGCTTGTATAGCCGCTTTTCCTCAAAACTCATAGCCTTCTCTGCGCTTTTAAACCCGTTATTTTCAAGACGCACAGGATTCCAGCTTCCACGTACATTATTGAATCTGTTGACCAAGGGCTGCACCGAGGGATTATTCGGAGCATCCGGCACGGAAGCCGAGAGTGCGCTCAATGCCAGATCCACACATTGCAATGTGGATGTACGCTGCCATCTGCTCTTGCGACCCTTGGTGAAGCTTTCGGTAGCCAGTAAAACCTCGGCGCTGCGCTCTGCGGCTGTTGCCTGATCAGGTGCATCCACGAAGCCCTGAACCGCATCTTTTAATCTTCTCCACTCGGCGGTTTCCGTAGCCTTGCCCGTCTGTTCGTTCATTGAATCCAGTACCCTTTTGGCATTTTTCTTCGCCTGTTCCAGATCATCGACTTTTTCGAAGGTAAAGGATGCATCCACCTTATCTCTGGCTTCGCATACACGCTTCGCATCTCCTCTATCGAGCATCTCAACAGTACGTGTATTGCGAAGATTCAACTCATCTATTGGATTCTCCTTAAAAAACTGTTCCACGTTCACGCCGGTCTGCGCCCCACGCCCCATTCGCTCGGCAAGGATCATATGCGGATAGTAGTATCTTCCATCTCCTGTTCCTGTTCCTACAAGATCTTTTCCGCTGTATTCATATACAAAAGTATCCTCTTTTGTATACGGTTCATCCAATATATCCTGATCATACTTATTATTGACAGTTTCCCACCACATATCGCGGGCGCTTTTCTCAGTGCTGTCCGTCTGAATTATGTTGCTTCCCAAATTAGTCTGTATCGTGCTCCAGTCCAATGCTTTGGTGGATTCAGGCGCATTAAAGCCCAGCTCATACAGGAATACCTCCGGATGAAGATTGTCCACATTGGGGATTACCTGTTCATCACCATACTGATTGACGACCTCATTCCCGATACCGGCCTCTTTGAGCACAGTCGCATAGCGTTCCAACTGCTCCGTATCATAGGAAGAAGATGGATCATCCACACCATCGGTCATTAATAGCATTGCCGCACGATAGGCCATCATATCCGTGATCCTGTCTATACTCAACGTATTCTCATTATTGTGTCGTTCCTCCAGTGCGTTAAAAAAATCATCTTTACTTACATAATCTGCCATTGTAATATTACCTCCGAGTTAAAATCATTTATAACACCTGAGCCTTGGTTGGTTTGGGATCATTAAGGATTTTATCATCCTTCTGCGCCTTAATGTTATTTCTTGCCCTTTCTGATACATTACTTTGCATGACACACTTATCCCGATGAGCAAGGATAGTATCCATATCCTTGAATGCGATCTCGTTTTTATCCATCTTCGAAGCCATATTCATGTACTTATCCCGTTCCAGCATATCATTTAATTTTTCCGTACAACGCTTTATCGCCTCGTCTTTGCTGAACGATTTTTTAATATTATTCAGATGCCTGTCTACGCCATCCTTTAAAAGTGCATCCGGATCTCTTAATTTTTCCTTCAATTCCTTATAATAATCAACCGCCAGAAGAGTATCTGCGATGTCCTCAGTACTTAGTTTTTCTCCGCTCCTCTCAAAGACTTTGGCAAAATCCGAACAACGCTTATCGATCTTATCCTCCATATCCTTGATCTTTTTTTCGATTTCTTCTCTCTTACCAACGGACCCTTCAAGAATGATGCTATGATATATATCAACATCTGTTTTCTTTCCTTCCGGATTACTCTTCGATATCATGGTCATGCCATTGGGATTCTGCTTTCTGTAACCGGTTACCTTGTGCTGCATGAAGAAGTCCATCTCTTTTTCATTCGTTCTGTTCAACGTACCGCTTAAGATTCGGCTTTCATCCTTGGCAAAACGTTCCACTCTGTCGGAAAAAGCAAGTCTGTACCTTCGCTGCGCTGACGGGAACCACCTTGTCTGACTGTTTTTTTCCCTTGTATAATTATTTGCGGCGCTCTCAAGAGTTCTAAGCTTATCATATATCTCCTGCCCTTTAAGCTTTTCAAAGTCCTCTTTTGTCTCGCCAAAACTCTCTAATGCCGTTTTTATCGCTTTATACTCGCTGCTGTTCTTTTTATCGGGATTTCTCTTGTAATCATCCTTCATGCACTTATTAAAATCATCCCTAAGCTTACTGATCTCATCATAGATCCGGTTGTAAGCCTGTTTTTTGTTAAGCTTGGGACTCATTACAAGCGTGTCTTCAAAGTTTTGATATTTAGGCTTCATATAATCCTTGGTCTTTTTGATCATTACATCTATTCTTCCTGACTTTTTGCTCAGATTCTCCGCATTTTTTAAAGTCGCATCGTAAGCAAGACGTTTTTCTGTCAAGGTCTGATTCAGTTGCTTTCTTTTGTCGTTTTTAAGCATTTCTTCAGCTTTTGTCTTTTGTCCCGACAATTCACTTCGTCTGCGCCTCAGATCCTGCAATTTCTTCGAATCACCAAGTTTAAGACCATCTCTTGTCTTATAGTAATCTTCCTCAATAAACTTTTTGTTATCCGGAAGCTTTGAGTAATCAGGATTCTTTGAAGTTATATTTTCAACAAATTCCTTCATATCCTTATTAAGCACTTCCATCTTGGAATTCTTTAAGTATTCTGTCGCATCAGTCAGATCTTTCGCTACTTTTGCAGTTTTCTTTGCCTCTTTTTCGGCTTCGAACAGCTCATTCTCGGCGTCTCTGATCTCTTCGTTATCGCGCCTCAGATTCTTTTCGGCAAATTGTGAGACCTCTTCAAGCATTCCTTCGTTATTGATTCCGTTCCGCTGAAGTGCGGAACCACACTCCATCCTCTTCTCGGTTAATTCTTTCATCTTGGCAGTCAATTCCTCAATCTGTTGCACATTATTCTCCGTGGCTGCCTTTTGGAGCATCTCCGTATATGATCTTATCTGTCTGTCACTGTCCCTAAAGCCGATATATGCGCTCATTATAGGGTCATTATTCATCTCATTTCGTGCATTTTCCGCCTTCTCATCCAGCTTGCGGTTCAACTCCTTCACATAATCCAACTGATCAGTCTTACCATCGTAAGTAAAGAGTTTTTCGCCTGCGGTCAACTCATTAATTCTGGACACATTTTGCTGCACAATATTGAAAAGCTGCCTTTTCTGTGGATCGGCGCTGTTTTTATACTCTCTTTCAAGCCGGTTATATCCGTCCAACATAAGAGAATCATCGTTAAGTATATAATTAAGTGCCCTCACATCGTCCTTTAGAATATCGACGCATTGATTCACAAGTTCCTTAGCCTCTAACCACCTGTTCTCATCTCTCCTGTGTGTCAGAACGTTATTATAATGATCTTTAAGGACCTGTCTGGCCGTCTCCTTGCCAACCTCTACATTATTAACAAGCTCGTCTATCTTACGATCAGGGTCAGACTCATCCTGAAGTTCCTTTAACCTTGCTTCGGCAGACGCACGCCTGGCTTCAGCATCTTCCGCCTCTTTTCTATAATCTATTATATGCGTCGGATCTTCCTTCCTGCCCTTCTGCAGTTCATCATAAAAGCGTCCGATAGCCGCAAAAGCACTTCCCTGTCTCTTTAATTCTTCAGCTGTCTGCTCGTGAGCGGCCCCGACATTTACGCTTCTTTGCTCCTCATCAAGCTCTTTTTCAACACCCGGAAGCTCTTCATTGCACCTTCTCAGAATAGCTTCGGCATTTTCCATATCCACAATATTCTGCTCGTATTCCTTTTCAAGCTTAAAGATCTCATCTCTTAATAATGAAACCTCCTTACCGGCTTTAAGAGATTCTTTGCGTGCATCTTCAGGATTAAGATCGATGCCGTAAGCCGCAAAAAGCGGAGCAACATTCAATCTTTCATTCTCTTCCCACGCCTGCTTCATCATGTCCGTAACACCCGACTCCATGATACCCTTGCGCTCATAATCCGCTATGATGTGCTGATGCTCATTCCCTAAATCGACATAGCTTTGCATAACCCCTTCAAGCTTACGCAACGGACTGTCTGATTTGTATTCAGCAAATTCATCCTCCTCCATAAAGGCCGTCAGTGCCTTCTGTGCATCGGGCAGCCTGTAGGGTGAATATTCTTCCATCGACCTGAATCCCTCAAGAATACCTTGCTCTGTAGCATCCGAGACATATATATTCATATTGGGGTCACTATCCGCTTTTTCAAGATAACTGTTGATCTTTGGGCTATCTTCAGTCATTTCGTTTTTAAGTTTTGATAAGATGCCGTTGGGGGATTTTACCACAGGGAGAAGTTTTTTTGCCGCTTCCACCTTATTAAGCTTGGACTGTTCCTTGGAATTCTTATATTTATCAATATAGCTTGTCAGATAATCCGCTACTTGCGGAAGAAAGCCCAAATCCTGGCTCATTATATTATCGGATATCCTCTTTAAATCTCTCATATCCTCTTTGGTGTATTCTGCATGATTGTATGGCATAATTCATCCTCCTGTTACTGCTTGTTTGTAAGTTCCTATAACTGTATATACAAGTCTTTTTTCAAAAGTCCATTATAATTTTACTATTATACGCCATTTTTTTCTATGTTTTTTTGCTTAGACACTGTGCCGGGACATCTCATCATTCACGATTCCGGCTCCAAATGCAAGCAACGGCAGCGTAATGACCGTCACAAAGGTAAATATCATCACATATACCGAAGCCGTAAGTATCATAATTCCTGTATAGGCATATGCCTTCATCTCCGCGTTGCCGCTTCTTATCCCCTTTATAAGCCTTACATAAGAAGCCGTAATGAGCGCGATTACAGCCATGGTATATAACAGCCCTTCATTGATAAAAGCAGTCGGGAGCATGCTGTGTGCATTGGTAAGCCTAAGTCCTGCATAGGACCTGTACAGGATCTGTCCCAGTATCTCGTCATTCACGATATAAGCATAATATCCGTCAGATCCTGTACCGAAGAGGATTCGGGATATCGGAAGCCTGCCGGTCAGAAGTCCGCTTATCCTGTATATCAGTCCGCGTCCGTTAGCGAAGGTATCATCGAAGTCAATCCCCGTAAGTCTGTGTGCCAGAGTAAGAACGCCATCAAATCTCACGGGATACATAAGCAATATGACAAGGATAACCATACATATCCCGATTGCTGCCAGCATATATATCGGAACGATCCCTATGACATATCTTCTCTTATCTTTTTGCTTTGTCGATTTGTTATCGCCATTAACCGCTGCATCTGCCGTGTCACGCTTTTGCGTGTATTTTCTGAATTTAGCGTTTTTTTTGATATACCACTCAAGCAGATATACAATGCCGAGTATAAAAGTCCACAGTATACCATAATGTCCTATGGCGAGCTTAAGCCAATATACATCAGTCGAATATGTATAAGTAGCAGTCGGCCGAAGCAGGATAAGTCCGTAGAACTCAAGCGAAAGCATGAAGCCGATCGCAAGTCTTAGGATGATAAAGAGCCTGTCCCGATTCCATATCATAACTGACACAAGTGTCAGTATTATCACTGTGACTATCAGTATGGATGCATCTCCGCCCATGGATATAAGTGTCAGGAATCCGGTGAATATGCACAGGTCGCAGAGTACCGGCCTTACAGTTCTTATGCCGGAGATCCACCTGCCGCTCTCCTCCATATCGCATGTTCGTAACCTGTCAGTCATAAAGACCCTGTCGCATATCGCAAGAGGCAAAAAGATCGCTATATATCCGCTGTACCAGTTGATATTACCGATGGTTGATAAGAAGCTTGTATCCACAGATATCATGCTCTTAAAGGGATATATTCCGAGTCTGTTGATAAAGCCAAGAAGGAATACCATACCCGATACAAGCTCAGAGGTCATAAGTATATACTTCATATACTTTTTTATACTGATACACCTTGCAGCCACATATCCTGCGAATATAAGCACATAGGTCACATATCCCATTCTCCATCCGTCAAGCCCGAATACCGACACTCTGTGATCGAATGCAAGTATGAAGCTTACTGTAAGCGAAGCGAAGGCTGCCATAACGGCAATATCAATGATCGATACTCCCGTTACCTTCCATTTTCCCTTAAGGCAGATAACATTTTTTTCCCTTATACAGGTTATGACCGCCGGTATCATAAGCAGAGTGAATATCCCCGCAATGACCAGATAGCATACAGCCTTATACTCCCCGAGCATATAGTATCCGTAAGGCGCAAAAAAAGACAGTGCAACCACCAGCAGACAGATATATACTGTCAGAATGACCCCACCGTCTTTAATTACTCTTGATATACTCTTTAGTACGTCTCTTGTCATCGCCCGGTATATTATTAACTCAAAAAGGTCTGTTCCGTTCTGGCAGAAGCAAAGGCAACCAAAAAAGCAAGATCCAGATTTTCATCGTCCTCTACGGTTACATCAAGGAAGTTGCCCACAGTAATGGGACTTTTCCCATTTGGCGTAGACGTTGCTATCGTAGCCATGGGCTTGCCTTCAAGTGTTACACTGTAAGTCATGCCAAGCTTCCCCTTGGACATGGATGTATCAATACGTACCCCTTTCTCATGGAGATGATCCCAGATATTCTTTCCGTCGAATTTGAATTTGGAATTCGTGGAAAGGAGTTCATTAGTCTCTGTCGTAACTGTTTTTGACACCTTATGAGACGTGGTCTTATTCGTCAGATGATTAACAAATTCGAAGTCACTTGCCCCGATAAGCGGCTGTGTGAGCATTTTGGCCTCATAAACCTTATTCCCACTGTCATCCAGTAAAAAGTAGCCTGCTTTCAAAAACTTTCTTTCCTGTTCAAACTTATAGGTTTTTGCCATTCTTCCATTCCTCCTCCTGTTGTTTGAGTTTAATATTCTTTTTTCTTGATCTCACAATATTGATGATACCGGCTGCGATCAACGCCACACCGACTGCAACGATTACAGCCGGGAACCATGCTGCCTCATGATGACCGATATCCGTCGGGTCCGATGGGTTATAATCTATCTCAGTAGTCTCCCCGACTTTTATCTCCGGCTGATCATTTAATACCGCCTCGTATTCCTGCCCATCAACAAAATATCGGATATTAACCGTATAGGTTGCATCCTGGTGAATGTCATCTATATCATCATAAGCCTCGTGCTCTAATGTCACTCCGGTTACTTCCGCCCGGATCATCGGATAATCCAATCTGGCATTGTTCCATTTAAATGCGATAACGCCCATGACGATCCCAATGATACCAAATACGATAGCACCATATGAAAAAGAATAATCCCGCGAGAACTTCGCCAACCTGTTAATTTTGTTCATTTTTAGCCCACCTTTTGAGTTGATATGGAAATCCTTTTTGTATAACTAACCGAATAAAATGCTACCATAAAACAATCTGAATTTCAATAACAGCAAAAGTCCGGTCTATAGACCGGACTTTTGCTTATCATTTGTTCAGACACCATGATATCTGATTCTCATGTATACCGCCATTACCGCAAGTCCAAGGGTATCCATCACATGGAATATCACGGACGACCATACGATACCTATCGAATCGCCCATGACAGCAACCGTTGCCATACCTATGCCGGTACTTGATATTAAGAATACTATCGCTATCACATAGGCTATTATCTTAAGTATCCTGTCATTCAAGAATATTTCCGTGACTATTATACCAAGCAACAGTGCCACAAGCATCCCCTGATACTTAAAGCCGTGGGTCAGATTATAGATAAAGGCATATCTTACTGCCGAATCCACGCTTCCGTTATCTACTGCCGCACTTAAGACTCCAAGGAAATGCGTATACAGCGCAGATGATACATCATACATAAGCTGCGCTCCCACAAGGATAGCGGACCATATCCTTAAAAGCTTCTTAGTGACCTCTGCCGTAAGTGCCGAATTACCCTTACCGAACACCTCTTCCTGTAAGGCTGCCATCTCCTTACGGTCAGAGGCGGGTATGACCGATATGTATCTGTTGACTCTCATAAGTGCGACTATAAAGACCACCGCCGTAAGCAGTAGCATCACCACGGATATGACGTTTTGCAAGGTATACACCTGCTCCTGCCCCATCCCAAAGCAGGTTTCCAAAAGTCCGCGCCTTAAAAGTATTCTTATAAGTCCCGACAGACCAAGCTCGATGAGTCTAAGTATTGCGGCTAAGAATATCGCTTCTGATAAAATGTGCTTTTTCGGACTTAAGAACATACCTTCATCCTCTGAGTTATCTTAGGATCTCATCAACAGTTGTAACGATACTGAAGGAACCCTTATTATCGGATATTATCTCTCTCATCTTCTGCAATTCAAAATAGTTGATATAGCAGATCACCGTCTTATTGTTACCGGCTATTGCTCCGTAAGAATCCATTATAGTGCAGGTCTTGTTAAGCCTCTCCTTAATATCAGCCACAAGCTTATCACAATCAGGTGTGATTATCGTTACCTGTTTGATAGCTTCGAAATGGTCGGTGAAGTGATCGACCACAAGCGTAGCAACAAAATACACAAGCAGACTTAGCATCGCCGAATTGCGATTAATGAGGATGAATACCGTCATATACACGCCGATGTTAAAAAGTATCAGAATGAATGACATGCTGAAGTTCTTGCCCGTCTTATCACTTAACCTCTTAAGCACGATATTGGCGAATATCT
>CAJONG010000053.1 GCA_905235845.1 uncultured Lachnospiraceae bacterium | reverse complement strand
ACCGCATCATGATGTACCACCTCATCCCAAGCGGGAACATCAACTATTGTGCGCTTCTCGGTATGAGTGACGGCTTCATGGTATACATCTTCATCCCAGTAAGCTTCTTTATCAACAATTACTACATCCTCTTCATGGGTTATTGCATCATGATGTACCGGCTCATCATATGCCTCAACATCTATAACAGTAACAGTTGCTTCATGTGTCACAGCCTCATGATGTACTACCTCATCATATGCCTCAACATCTATAACAGTAATAGTCGCTTCATGTGTCACAGCCTCATGATGTACGATCTCATCCCATGCTTCTTTATCAACAACTGTGCGCTTCTCGGTATGAGTAACTGCTTCATGGAACTGACCTTTTTCCCAATAAGCTTCTTTATCAACAACTACTACATCCTCTTCATGAGTAACTGCTTCATGGTGTACTGTCTCATCATATGCCTCAACATCTACAACCGTAACAGTCTTTTCATGAGTAACTGCTTCATGGTGTACTGTCTCATCATATGCCTCAACATCTGTAACAGTAACAATCTCCGGATGAGTCTCCGCATCATGATGTATTGTCTGAGTCTGTATTTCAATCTCAGCATCCCTGTGATAATTGCCATCAATATGATAATTCTGTGCAGTTACTGTATACTCAGCCGCTCTTCCTTCGGTTGAATACAACGATGTGACACGAGTCACCTCCTGACCAACAATATCTATAGTACCGGTATGAAGTTCAAGGGCCTGTCCTTGATTACTGTTATACATGAACTCCCAATGCCCATTATTTTTCTTACCAACCCAATTAGAACTTTGAGAAATGAATGAGCCATCATTATATACATTTTTACCAATCACGCATCCGGTGGAATTGCCCTGATTCATGTACCAATCTCCACCTTGAGCGATATGGATATCTGCATAAGGTGCAACCACAACACCATTAAGTCCATTAACATTGACGTATTTAATGCTCGGATCAATTACATATACATTCTTAAGAGCATTTCCCGAATTACCTGTTGAATAATTGTCATATATATTAACAAGTTCGGAAGAAGACTTAATATAGTATACTGTTGTTCCATTAGGACCACCTGCAATATATGTTTTACTCTCAGTATAATTTGCAGGATCTCCCTTGACGGCATTTGCAGTCTTAATCATCATCTGATAATATGCCTCAAAATACTGTTTAGTATTAGCAACATCAGTATCTGATATATCAAAAGCCGAAGCAAGTGCCGATGAACCGCTTATTTGTCCGCCATTACCGGCGTTATCATTAAGCACGTGAGCTGCAAGCGTGCAACTATCATCAACATTATTGATATATGAGGCAACAAAATTATCATTATCGTCACCATTGTTCATATTATTACCAATAGTGTTGCCACTGCCATATAGTGTGCCGCCTACAAATACAGAGCCGACAACGTGCTGACTATCTGTGAAATCATTGAGCGCAATGACGTTATAAGAGCCAATATTATCAATTGAGATTAATGTATCTTTATTGACAAACTCTTCGGCAACAATTTCCCCGACAGGGTATGTTATTCCATTTTCAGTCTTACTCTCATATGTAATCCATACAAACCTGGACGCTATCTCATCACTGATCTTATGATATAGAGCCTTTTCCTCATCAGATAGCTGATCATAAGCTTCCTGCGAGATAGTGGAACCGGCTACGATCATACTCTTAGTCTCATCTAAAGCCGTAATGCGATATTCAACGCCTTCTATCTCTATTACATCACCAATAGCATATTCCCCGGTCTGTCCTTCAAGGATTATGCTCTCATTAGGCGTACATGAGACAACAGTAAACTCATACTCAACCCCACTGTTACCAACAGTATTATACTTATCACCAACTTTAACCGGATCAAGTACATCCTCCTCAAAACTATCATTTACAGCAGGAGCAACCTCCACTTCATTCGGGATAGTTTCGTCCCATGCTTCCTTGTCTGTTACAGTGATAGTTTTTTCATGTGTCACAGCCTCATGATGTACTATTTCATCATATGCCTCAACATCTGTAACAGTAACAGTTTCTTCATGTGTAACCGCATCATGATGTACCACCTCATCCCAAGCGGGAACATCAACTATTGTACGCTTCTCGGTATGAGTAACTGCTTCATGATATACATCTTCATCCCAGTAAGCTTCTTTATCAACAATTACTACATCCACTTCATGGGTTATTGCATCATGATGTACCGGCTCGTCATATGCCTCAACATCTACAACCGTAACAGTCTCTTCATGTGTCTTAGCCTCATGATGTACTACCTCATCATATGCCTCAACATCTATAACAGTAACAGTTTCTTCATGTGTCACAGCCTCATGATGTACGATCTCATCCCATGCTTCTTTATCAACAACTGTCTTCTTCTCTGTATGAGTAACTGCTTCATGGAACTGACCATTTTCCCAATAAGCTTCTTGATCAACAACTACGACTTCCTCTTCATGAGTAAGTGCTTCATGGTGTACCGGCTCGTCATATGCCTCGACATCTATAACCGTAACAGTCTCTTCACGTGTCTCAGCCTCATGATGGATCGTCTCATCATAAGCTTCCTGCGTTACTCTGCCAACCTCTAATTCATATTCATTTTCCTGAAGAAGAACGACATCAGGCGTTCCTTCCGAAACAACAGTATATTCATCCTTGTTATCAACATAATCGGTTGTAGTCGCCACGAACTTAGCACCATCCTCACTTTCCTGAGTAATGCTGCCATCTTCATTAGTAGTTGGCGTTCCCATCTCAATAGTTGAATCATCAACAGTAACAGATGTAATGCCATTGCTGTTATCATTGTCATCATCATTGACAACAATATCCGGTGTCAGTTCTTCAGCCTGTGCGCCTGCTGCAGGCACCATGGCCGCAGCGATTCCGATTCCCATTGCAACCAGAACTTTGTTCTTCATTCTTTTCTCCTTAGTTTTTGACCCCTACAATAGTTTTCCATACCATACAGTTATTCCGACTGTTCCTCACCGTCTCCTCCGATGTGGTTGAATAAGTATTCAAGCACATCCGGTGTGAACTTCTTAGCTTCGATGCCTATCTCGAAGCGGCCATCTTCCAATTTCTTCTGTCTGTTGACCAGAGCATACATAATAAGCGTATCTGCTACGATTATTATGTCCTTACCGACTATGTCGGGAAGCTCGGTCGGTCCTGTGATACCCATACCAAGAGGACTGACATTGTCAACATCCACGTAATATTTTTCATATGTGTCACATACAACGATCACGCTTCTTACCTTGTATTCGACACGGTTGATATTACGTCTTTCTTCCATAGATCAGAATCTCCCTTTTTTATTATAAAAGCTATTCTCTCGCTTCTTTGCTTACAAGTACCGAATGCACTACGAAACGGTTGACTGTACCGTGAGCGCCCTTACAGGTACTTAGAGTCAGCAGCTTGGGGTACTCCCTATAATCTATATCGGTAATTCCGGACAATTCATTAACCCCTTCAATGTAATCAATGTATGCATCGTACTCTTCAGGCTTCTGAAGGAACTTATATGTGTCAGAGTCATTACGTGTGACATAATACGCAACAATGCGGAATTGGTAGGATGCTTTGGGCGTATACACATATATGTACGGATGCTCACTGACAAGTTCGGGGTTCTCACCAAGCTCTTTAAGCGTACCGAACATGCTTTTATCTTTCATGCTGTGTCCGTATATGAAGGTATTAAAGTCTTTAAAATCGGGATAATTATAAGAATCCATGAAGATCGCGCCTGCCTTATTACGGACATGCTCGAATGTCTCATTCAGATAGCCTTCGTTATCGGTGCCCTGTACTACCGGATAGCTGAGAGCTAACGCCGGTACACTTAACCAACCCCTGAAATCAGGATTGATCTGCGTAAGTGCATCAAAGTCGATATCCATCTCCGGAATATCCGGATACGGATCAACCTCCTCGGTTACTTCAGTCTCCTCACTTTCATAAGCTTCATGCTGTGCCTCCGTCGTCACGGGAACAACATATGCTTCGAGACTTTCGTATTCCGCACCTGCCAACCTATAACTCCTAAGTGATAACACCGTGTTGATGCCGGATACGATCATGATCGCTATAAGCACGACCGGTATAAACTTATTGATGATCTCCTTAGGCTTTAAGGCTTTCTTTTTTTCAGAACTTTCAGTATTATTCTTCATCCCAATTCCGCAGTACTTTAGTTCTTAAGAGATATTATAGGGTATTACGCATAAAAAAACAATATATTTGGTCAAAAATGACAGCAGCCCTTCCAAAACGGCAAGGTTCACATTGTATTTAACCTATCTTCTTGGCCACCACCACAAAACGCCCCTCTCCGGACTCCGCATTATCACATGTGGATAAGGTGATAAGCTTATCACCGTATACGGCAGTCACGCCGGTATCATATAACGACATCTCTGCCATCGCATCCATATTGGAATAGAATTCGTCTTCGCTGGACGCATCTATGAACTGATAGTACTTGAAGACTATCTCATCCTGTGCATATATCTTGGAGCGGAATACATACATGACAGCATATGTGCCGGTCTCGTATATGGTATCGAAGGTAAAGTTCGGATTCTTTTCCCAGAAGTCCTTCTTGGCATAGTAATTGAGATTACCGAACATTTTGCCTGACTTCATGTGGTGTCCGTACAGGATCATATTGTCATTGGGAAAAGCCGGGGTGCAATCCTTGTCCATGAAGATCGAGCCGTTCTTATCATAGTCCTGATTATAATTATGATCCAGATAATAGTCATTATTGGAGGTCTGCATCACTGGATAGTCTATATTGCAGGCATCTATCTTAATCCACCCGACAAGTCTTCGATTCTTCTGATACAGAGTCTCGTATTTCTTAAGTACAGGTGGCTTATCCTTGGCTTCCTCATAATTGATGACTACGGTGCCGCCCGCATCCTCTTGCTTAAGCTCGGCAAGCTCCGTATACTCCATATCGTTCTTCTCATACAGGAAAAAATAGAATACCAGATATCCCACCGATCCAAGTATACACAGTGCAAGAAAGAGCAATAAGAGCCTGCGCTTAAGCTGATCCCTTTTAAGAGCCTTGATTATCTCCTTCTGCATATCGTCATCATAATCAGACAGCTCCTTGCTCTTCTTAGCCTTGGTTTTCCCCTGAATGCCCTGGGATGAGCTTTCTGTCACAGACTTACGTCCTTTATGTGACAGCCCTCTCTTCTTCGGCTCCTCCTTAAGAGGTGGATTCCTCTTATATTCTTCATCAAGCTCGATTATCTCCTCCAGATAATCATCGCCCAAAAGAGTCTCGAAGTGATACCGGCCTCTCTCAAGTTCTGTCCGAAGCGAAGCTACCGCTTCCGGATCGGTCTTATCTAACTCTCTCTCTATTCGTTCAATTGTCTGATTGTCACGAAATCCTCTTGCATAGTCGGCCTTGGTCCTGAACCTCCTGCCACGGATCTCATACGTCTCAACTGTGTTAGTCATATAACGAATACATCATGGGACAGATCTATTTTGCGACGATATTAACGATCTTGCCGGGCACATATATCTCCTTGACTATGGTCTTGCCCTCAAGCAGAGGCGCTATACCGTCGGCCTCCTTGGCTCTCGCTATAACGCTGTCCTTGTCTTCATCCACTGCGATCATAAGCTTACCGCGCACCTTGCCGGATATCTGTACGGCGATCTCTATTGTATCTTCAACAGTCTTGCTCTCATCATATTCAGGCCATGAAGTCTGATATACTCTTCCGTCGAATCCTGTTCTTGCCCACAATTCCTCAGTGATATGAGGTGCAACAGGATTAAGAAGAGTTAAGAATGTCTTAAATTCCGCCTTATTGACCTCGCCCTTCTTATAGAAGTCGTTGATAAGTGTCATAAGTGCAGCTATGGCTGTATTGAACTTAAGCGTCTCGAAATCAGAGCTTACCTTCTTGATGGTCTTATACATAGCCACTTCAAGATCTGCCGAATATGTATCACCGTCAGTAAGGATATCCTGAAGCTTCCATACTCTCTCAAGGAATCTGCGGCATCCCCTTACTCCTTCGTCGCTCCATGAGGCAGCCAAATCGAAGGCACCTATGAACATCTCGTATGTACGGAGTGTATCGGCACCGTATTCTCTGACAATATCATCAGGATTGACCACATTTCCTCGGGACTTAGACATCTTCTCGCCGTTAGAGCCAAGGATCATACCGTGGCTCGTTCTCTTCTGATAAGGTTCGGGACATGGTACAACACCCTCATCATATAAGAATCTGTGCCAGAATCTTGAATACAGAAGATGCAGTGTCGTATGTTCCATTCCGCCGTTATACCAGTCTACCGGGAGCCAATACTTAAGGGCTTCCTTGCTTGCAAGCTCCTTATCATTATAAGGATCTGTATATCTTAAGAAATACCACGAAGAACCGGCCCACTGCGGCATGGTATCCGTCTCTCTCTTGGCAGGACCGCCACACTTAGGGCAGCTTACATTCACCCAGTCTGTCATGGCTGCAAGCGGTGACTCGCCGTTATCCGTAGGCATATAGCTGTCCACCTCCGGAAGCATAAGAGGAAGCTCCTCTTCCTTAAGCGGAACATATCCGCACTTATCACAATGTATGATGGGAATCGGCTCACCCCAGTATCTCTGACGTGAGAATACCCAGTCGCGGAGCTTATAATTGGTCTTAGCATGACCTATACCCTTCTCTGTAAGGAATTCCGTGATCTTAACCTTGGCATCGGCTACGGATAAGCCGTCTAAGAATTCGGAATTCACAAGCTTACCCTCAGCCACATCTGTATATACCTTCTCCGTGACCGGAACATCACTTCCCGCAACCACCTCAATTATCGGAAGGTCGAACTTCTTGGCAAAATCCCAGTCTCTCTCATCATGGGCAGGCACAGCCATTATCGCACCCGTTCCGTAGCTCATAAGTACATAGTCGGATATCCATATGGGAATCTCCTTACCGTTGACGGGATTAGTAGCCGTTATCCCCTTGATCTCAACACCGGTCTTATCCTTTGCAAGCTCTGTACGCTCGAAATCAGACTTCTTGGAAGCCTGCTCTCTGTACGCCATAAGTTCATCATAATTCTCTATCTCATCCTTGTACTTCTCGATGTAGGGATGCTCGGGACTCATGACCATATAGGTCGCCCCGAAGAGCGTATCGGGACGTGTCGTATATACCGTGAGCTTATCCTCTTTGCCCGTAAGAGCGAAGTCGACCTCGGCGCCTGTGGACTTGCCTATCCAGTTACGCTGCTGTGTCTTGACTCTCTCTATATAGTCCACGCTGTCAAGCCCATCAAGAAGCTTGTCGGCATAGTCGGTTATCTTAAGCATCCACTGGCTCTGTGCCTTGCGGATGACCTCGGAACCGCATCGCTCACATACACCGTTGACCACTTCCTCATTGGCAAGACCTACCTTACATGATGTACACCAGTTGATAGGCATCTTGGTCTTATAAGCAAGACCTGCATTGAATAGCTTAAGGAATATCCACTGTGTCCAATGATAGTATCCCGGATCTGTCGTATTGACCTCTCTGTCCCAGTCAAAGGAATATCCCAGATTCTGAAGCTGCTTCTTGAATCTTGCCACATTGGTCTCCGTGACCTTCTTGGGATGTATATGATTGGCAATGGCATAGTTCTCGGTAGGAAGGCCGAAAGCATCCCAGCCCATGGGATAAAGAACATTATAGCCCTGCATCCTGCGTTTCCTTGCTACTATATCAAGTGCAGTATAAGGTCTCGGATGACCCACATGCAGTCCCATTCCCGAAGGGTAGGGGAATTCCACAAGCGCATAGTACTTCGGCTTGCTTCTGTCCTCTCCCGTCTTGAAGGCCTGTTCGTCCGCCCATGTCTTCTGCCATTTTCCTTCTGTTTCCCGATGATTGTAAGGTTCTGCCATTTTCTCTCTCCTTAAATATATGTTAAAAACTTATTCATTATATCACACTTAGGTCCCGCCTGCCATCTGTGGCTTTCTAGTATAACATCCAATATGCCCAGACGGTTATAAGGCTTACCATAAGCTGTATTATGCAAAATCTCATGACCACCTGCGTATTGGACCAGTTCTTCTTCTTCCTTGCATGATCATGTAAGGGACACCTGGTATTCACAAGTATCTTGATCTTAAAAAACCTAAGAAGCGCCACCTTAAGAAGCCCCAGTCCGCCGTCTAATATAAGCACTATGGAAAGCGGTATATATAACAGAGGGCTTTTGCTCATAAGTGCCGTAACAGCGATCATCACACCCATGGCGCGGCTTCCGGCATCTCCCATAAGGATGGTACTGGGAGTTGCATTGAACCACAGGTAGGCCGCAAGCACTACCATGAATAACATTATGGTATACACGAATCCGCCTATGCCTCTTATCTCCTGCAACAGCAGGTAGAAAGAGCCAAGGGTTATGATGGTTAAGCTTGCCGAGAGTCCGTCCACCCCGTCCGAACAGTTGGTGACATTGATAGCCATCCATACAAGACCCACAATAAGTATCCCATATACGGGATAGGGAAGGGTAACTGCCTTACTGCCAAGCATTCCTATATAGAAGGTATTGCCGTTATATGTAAGGAATGTCACCGCTACTATCACGGCAAGTACAAGGTCAAGTGCTCCCTTAAGATACTCATTCCACGGTCTTTCGGACATATCGTCTAAGAATCCCGTGATCATGCTGAGTACTATTACGGTCAGATACACGCATCTCTCGGTACTCAGAGTATTAAAGAGCAGGTCGCAGGCTGCGAATACAAGAACGAATATTATACCGGAGCCTCTGGCTTTACCTTTGGAAAGAGAGCCCTCCACGGCAAAAGCCCTTCCGTTATCATGAGGAAGCTTATCCTTCATGACATGGTGAAGAAGAAAGGTCGCCGCAAAAGCCACGATCACGCCTATTAACATTATCACATTACTGTCTGTCAGCTCTCTGAACATACATACCTCTATTCAAGTTCCACTCCTATGCGTCGGCTTATCCTGTTCTTAAGATACAGATATGTGGGGATTAAGAACATACAGGCCATTACCCATGCAAGGGGCGAAGCCATCACTGCAAGCTTAAAGCCGTATCTCGGAACAAGGATGAATCCGATTATCCCTCGCGCTATCATCTCCATAAGACCAGAGAACATCGCAAGGTTAGAAAAGCCCATCCCCTGTATCACGAAGCGGAAGGTGTTGACTCCAAGCAGGAATAAGTAGAACTCCGTATTACGTCTTAGAAAAAGATGCACATTAGCTATTATAGCAGATTCTTCTTTATCTACAAATATTAATGCAAGCTTATCACCGAAAAATTCTGCAACCACTGCAACTATGATCATGTATACAGCCCCGATCATGAGGCTTTTCTTAAGGCCTTCATCAATCCTTTTAATCTTGCCGGCTCCCATATTCTGTCCGGTGAAGGTGGCAAGAAAGGTTCCCAGCGCATCCGAAGGGCAGGCCATGAACATGGATATCTTGCCGCCGCTTGTCATGGCGGCTACATATTCCGACCCGAGTCCGTTAACTGCCGTCTGAAGGATCAGACTCCCTATGGCTGTTATGGAATACTGTAAGCCCATGGGTGCTCCGGCTGCAAATAGCCGCAGGATCTCATCAATGTCCGGCTTCCTCTCATATCTGTCTGCCTTAAGTATCTTATACTTACTCTTCATGTATATTGCGCAAAGTATAGCTGCAATAAACTGTGACGATACCGTTGCGAAGGCAGCACCGCCTGTTCCCATATGGATATACACAATGCATACATAATCAAGGAAGATATTGAGCAGTGAAGAGAATACCAGGAAAAAGAGTGGGGTCCTGCTGTCTCCAAGTGCCCTGATTATGCTCGATAACAGGTTATATAATATGATGACGGGAATTCCGCAGAATATTATAAAGAGGTAATCATATGACATCTCCATTATATCGGAGGGTGTTTTCATCCATGTAAGTATAATTCGGCATAACATCATGGTCGCTACGGTCATGATGACTGCAACGGCAGCGGACAGATAATAGCTGTTGACCACACATTTCCTGACACCACACTCATCCTTAGCCCCGAACCTGTTAGATATGGGTATGCCTATTCCCGCACACAGTCCGTTGCAGAACCCAAGTATAAGGAACATGACACTTCCCGTGGCTCCGACTGCAGCAAGAGCATTGACACCCAGTATCCTGCCCACGATAGCCGTATCCACTATATTATAGAATTGCTGGAATAACAGTCCCATAAGCACGGGGAGCGAAAAGCTTATCAGATGTCTTGTTATGCTTCCTTCAGTAAGGTCTTTCGTATTCTTGTCTTCACTCATAACATTCGTGTTATATCACATAGGATTAAGAATATCAACTAAAATATAAGTCCGAGGACATATATTCCCCGGACTTATTACAATATCTGCAATCTTAGATGATAAGCACCATTATCAGAACCGGTGTTATTGGTTCCTGCTACTCATCAACACTATTCTCGGCAACCTTCGCCGCTCTTGCAGCAACTTCCTTCTCCTGAATATCTGACGGACACTGCTCATATCTGACGAACTCATATGAATATACGCCGGAACCACCGGTCATGGAACGAAGATCCGTACAATACCTGAAGATCGTACTCATCGGAACCTCAGCCTCAACTACCTGCTTGCCGTCTCCTGTGGGATTCATGCCAAGCACTCTTCCGCGTCTCTTATTGAGATCTCCCATCACATCACCTGTATATGCATCAGGCACAGTGACCTTAAGACTCATAATAGGCTCAAGCAGAACAGGATTAGCTTCCATTATACCCTTCTTGAAAGCCTGTATCGTAGCCATCTTGAATGCCTGCTCCGAAGAGTCAACGGGATGATATGAGCCATCGTAAAGGACTGCCTTGATACCTACAACAGGATATGCTGCAAGCGGTCCTCTTCCCACTGATTCGGCAAGACCTTTTTCAACTGCCGGGAAGAAGTTCTTCGGCACTGCACCGCCTACAACCATCTGCTCGAAGGTGTACGGAGTATCGATATCTCCGCTTGGTTCAAAGGTCATCTTGACATGACCGTACTGACCGTGACCGCCTGACTGCTTCTTATACTTGTATTCAACATCAGACTTTTTCTTAATGGTCTCTCTGTAGGCTACCTTGGGATCTGACAGCTCCACAGCCACCTTATACTCATTCTGCAGTCTGCTTACTACTATATCAAGATGCTGCTCACTCATACCATAGAGCAGAAGCTGTCTGTTCTCGGAATCATTCACATTCTTAAGAGTCTGATCCTCATGCATCATCTTCTGCAGAGCCTGGCTGACCTTATCTATATCACCCTTATTAACAGCCTTATATCTTCTGTATGTATAAGGAACGGGAAGCTCAGCCTTACCATATTGGATGACATTAGCCTTGGTAGACAGGGTATTGCCTGTACGTGCTGCCGTAAGCTTGGCGATAGCACCTATGTCGCCGGCATGAAGCTCAGGAACCTCGATGGGCTTATTACCCTGAAGGACGTATATCTTACCGATCTTCTCATCCACATCCTTATCCTGATTATACAGAGTATCGTCTGTCTTGATGACTCCGGAATAAACCTTGATCAGGCTGTACTTGCCGATGAAGGGATCCACGATGGTCTTCCATATGTAAGCCGACTTAGCCTTGGAGAAATCATAATTGGCCTCGAATACTTCATTGGTCTTAAGGCTGACACCTGCCACCGTCCTGTTCTCGGGACTCGGCATATACTTAACTATATCATCAAGCAATGTGTATACACCCTGACACAGTATGCTCGAACCCATTGACATGGGTACTATCGAGCCGTCATTGATATTGGTACGAAGTGCCGCACGGATCTCTGCCTCGGAGAATGTCTCTCCACCGAAGTATCTGTCCATGAACTCTTCGCTCGTCTCGGCAACAGCCTCCATAAGAGTATCCCTGTACTGCTCCAGATAAGACTTGGAGTACTCGGGCATATCGCACTCCTTGGCCTCCTTGCCATCCCAACGGTAAGCCTTCTCGGCGATGACATTGACATAGCCCACGAACTTCTCCTCTTCTCTTATGGGCAGATGGAAAGGCGCAAGCTTCTTGCCGTATTTGGCAGTCATGTCTTCAACTACCTGACGGAATGACGCATTATCAATATCCATATCTGTAACAAATACCATGCGCGGCAGCTTGAACTTATCACACAGCTCCCATGCCTTATCTGTTCCCACTTCAACTCCGGCCTTACCGCTTACCACGATTATAGCCGCATCCGCCGCTGAAGCCGCCTCATATGCTTCACCCTCGAAATCAAAATATCCGGGAGCATCTATGATATTGATCTTAACTCCTTCCCACTCTATCGGAATAACAGAGGTAGATATTGAAAACTGGCGTTTCTGTTCCTCTTTGCCGAAATCACTTATGGTGTTACCGTCCTGGACCTTACCCATTCTTGATGTAAGACCCGCAAGATAAGCCATAGACTCCGCAAGGGAAGTCTTACCGGCACCACCGTGACCCAAGAGCACTACGTTACGGATTTTGTCAGTAGTATATACGTTCATGTAACCTCCTTTATGGTAGTCCCCACTACCAAAAAAATATTGATTAGAGCCTTCAAGACTCTAATCAATATTTTACTAAATATTCCGACAATTTACAACGAAAATATACAATTATTCGTATTATATTTTGTGAAATCAGAATTCTCCGTTCAGATGACCTACAGTCTGATATATCTCGATCCTCTTAGTCTCCATATCCGACATACCGATGAATATGGCGCCGTACTCGAATGAATCACCCTTCTTGACGATCCTCACGATCTCCATGAAGCAATGTATGGTCTCAGAAGTCCATATCGTCAGATAACCCTCATAGATGGCGCCAATATCTAACTTCTCGGTGCACATGAAGCCCACACCGGCCTTGGATACATCCGTTATCTCTATGGCAACTTCCTTGGCTGAGCTTGAATCACCGTTAAGCTGCTTGATGATAAGCTTGGATTCAAGTTCGGTTCTTTCTGCTTTTCTTTTTTCCATTATGATCCACCTTTTCTCACGCTGACCTCGTGTGAGCCAATCCCGGACAACTGCAATCGGATATGATGCTGCACTGCTTTTATCGTTGCATCACACCCACTTTCTACTTTATAACAAATATCATCATATTTCAACCATAAAACATTATAGCGATAGCGTAAACTCATTGTAGGAATTAAATAAACAGAGGTGTCCCAAGATTTGTGTAAGATAAAACTACCTGTTTATTATATTCCACTGTGATCAAAA
>CAJONG010000052.1 GCA_905235845.1 uncultured Lachnospiraceae bacterium | reverse complement strand
TTTTTGATCACAGTGGAATATAATAAACAGGTAGTTTTATCTTACACAAATCTTGGGACACCTCTGTTTATTTAATTCCTACAATGAGTTTACGCTATCTTTGATCATGAGCCCGATTGACATATATAGGTGGTGTGGTATAATGAATTCACAAAGGTGCTACCGATGACGGTTAGCCCGATTCATTTAGTTAAGTCGTA
The DNA here is from genome assembly GCA_905235845.1 of uncultured Lachnospiraceae bacterium. GTDB lineage: Bacteria > Bacillota > Clostridia > Lachnospirales > Lachnospiraceae > Colinaster. The sequence continues at coordinate 13,171 of CAJONG010000052.1, read as the reverse complement.
AAAACGACCGCCATAGCCTCGAAACTAACGGCGGTCGTTTTTACTGTGTTCTATATATCTTCCTACCGCGATCCCGGCAGTGAAGATCGTAATAACGGATGCAATCGCACCCACGATTTCAGAAGCCAGTACCATAGTAGAGCCCTCCTTTCATGAGATTCCCACGAGGGGTATCTATCATAAACGGAGGATCACAGTCCCTCCGGAGAGGGCTAACCGCCACGTCTTAAGCAGCACCTTTGCTTAAGATCAATTATACTATATCGAACATATGTTTGCAACAGAAACCAGGAAATGGTTTAAAAGAAATCGGAGGTAAAGAAATGAGTTTTTGCAGAAAATGTGGAAGTGAGATAAGGGAGGGAGTAAAGTACTGTCCTGTATGCGGAGAAGAGATACGAGGAATAGGTACATCGGAGAATAAGAAGAATAAATTTCCACAGATTCCAAGCGCGAATATACATGAGATTGGCGATAAAATCAAGGCGGTCCAAGATGAGTCTGCAAAGAAACTTGAGGTGATATCTGGAAGTGACGCTATCCAGAATGTAAAAACCAAAACAGGTGAAGCCGGTAATTGGTACGTTGTTAATTGGAAACATGTCTTTGACGGTAATTGGAGCGGAGACGGACTTAAGCATCACCTTGCATGGCTAGGCTTGCATCTTGGTGTGATACTGGTTATGTTCCTTGCTATACATGCGATTGGAAAGCCTAGAGTTACTATTGCCGAAGTTGCGGCCGATGACGAAGGGCAGGACTCATGGTTTGCCTCAGGAACGGATGAAAGTATGGATTCCGGTGTATCTGATAGAGTAGAGGATGAAGGAGGTAATCTGTTTGATTCGTTGAAAGAATCAGTGGATGATGTCAAGGCTGATGCAGATTATTATAAGAAGGTCCTGTTCAGCAGCCTGGACGGAACATGGACCAACAGTTCGGGAACATTTACTCTGACCATAGGCAAGGACGGAACAGTCAAGATAGCCGATTCCACAGGAACATTCGGCGCAGATGCATTCACATATACCGAGGTGGATGATGATACCGTAAGGCTTAAGGTGGATACCGATAATGCTTTAGTAGGCATGCTGTCTATAGATATGGATTATGAAGTCAGTGGAGAAACTTTGTCAATAAGCGCATTAGGGCAAACATTTAATCTGACAAGGGCAAAACAGAATAAGTCGGCGACATCCAATGCTGAGAATTCAAATTCAAGAGGTGGCTTTGCCTTAGGAGATATTTTTGGATCTAATTAAAGTTTCGAGGAGGGAGAGTATATGTATTGTAATAAATGTGGATCAGAAATTACAGAAAGTGATGTGTTTTGTCCAGTGTGCGGTGAGGAGATAACAAGGACCAGAGTGGTATCAACAGATAACAACTCTATGAGTAAGAAAGCAAGTAGTTTATCAGGCAAGTCTACTTGGTATAAGTATAACTGGAGGCGTGTATTTAATGAGAATTGGAGTGGAGCGAGTCTTAAACACCATATGGCGTGGATTGGATTTCACTTTGGGGTAATTGCGTTGTTCACGGTTTTATGTTTCTTAATATGGAAAGGTACAAAACCGGAAACTGCTGTTGAAGTAATAGATTCGGAAATAGATTTAGATGACGGATTGGATGCTTATTTACCTAATGAGGATGGAATGAACAATGATATGTTGGATTCCGACGGATCCCAATCTTCTGATTCTAATACGGATGAGAGTGAATATGCCCCAACCGGAAACATGACGAAGGAGATTATTTACGATTCTGACGGAAGCATTTCTTGGCAGAAAGAGTATGAATATGACACAAACGGAAACAAAACGAAGGAGATTATTTACGATTCTGACGGAAGCATTTCTTTGCAGACAGAGTTTGAATATGACACAAACGGAAACAAGACGAAAGAAATTAGATATTATGGTGACGGAAGCATTGATTATTGTTACGAATATAAATATGCCCCAAACGGAAACATGACGAAGGAGATTATTTACGATTCTGACGGAAGCATTTCTTGGCAGAAAGAGTATGAATATGACACAAACGGAAACATGACGAAAATAATTATATATTATGAGTTCGGAAGAATGGATGGTCGTTGGTACGAATATGAATATGCCCCAAACGGAAACAAGACGAAAGAGATTCATTATAATCCTGATGGAAGTATTTATGAATGGTACGAATATGAATATGCCAGAAATTGAAATATGACAGTTTTAAGTCGGCTATAGAGGGAGAAGATGAATTATTGTGAAAATTGCGGATCAGAAATGAATGACGGAATTGATTTTTGCCCGGTCTGCGGAACGGCTGTGGCAGGAGGTTCCAAGGCTTCTGGGAAGGGTAGGAAGAATAGAGTCCTTCCGATCGCCGTGGGTCTTGCTTCGCTTGTGATTATTGTCATTATATGTATATTCCTCGAAAAATACAGGAATGATAGTAAGATACAGGAGAAGAATACGGAGGTACAACATATATCCGAAGTGGCGGTTAAGAACACTTCCATTGATCCAACTGAGTATTCCTCGGAGGTTTTGGATGAAGTGGCTGATAATACTGGTCGTAAGGGTACGCAGAAGACTGTAATCCGACCTGATGATAAGGATTCCGATATGGAAGAAGCATATTCGGTGATTAAGGTGGGCGATCGTATCACCTTGGGGACATATGAGCAGGACAACAATATCGAAGACGGCAGAGAGGATATAGAATGGGAAGTATTGGATGTATCCGGTGACTCTGCTCTTATTGTCAGCAGTTATGTTCTTGACTGCGTGAAATATAACGAAGAGTATGAGCAGACCTCGTGGGAGAAATGTACGTTAAGGGCTTGGCTCAATGATGATTTCTATAATATGGCTTTTGATGAGGATGAAAAAAGCAGGATTCGAACAAGAAGGCTATATAACGCGGATAATCCTTGCTTTGGTACAGACGGCGGAGAGGTGACTGAGGACAATGTTTTTTGTTTAGGAATTGATGAGATTGAGAAATACTATAAGTATGACTATTGGGAGGGTGATGATTATTATTCGGGATATATGAGCAGCTTGATAGTCGGTGCGACTCCTTATGCCGTAGCCCAAGGAGCTAAGATTGAGTGTATGTCAGAGGAGAAATATGACGACTACAAAGAATACAATTATCCTGGTGATGTTGTCGGATTATCAGGAACTGATTGGTGGTTACGGACTCCTGGAGCGAAAAAAAAGAGTGTAGTGTATGTGAATTGCTATGGACATACAGGTGCCGCATTTTGTAACGACGTTATGAGGTCTGGAATAGGAGTGCGGCCTACTATGTGGATTGATATTACAGATCATTCCTCTATAGCATCTGGCGAAGAGACGGCAAATATGTTCAATAATCTGTACGAAGGAGGCTTGGTTACTTTTGGACATTATGAGCAGGATAATAATCCGGATAACGGCTCGGAAGAGATAAGATGGATAGTTGTAGCCATTGAAAATGACAAGGCGCTTCTTTTGAGCGACAAGATACTTGATTATGCAAGGATGTATAATTTTTTGATAACAAGAAATACAAAACTCAACTATTCATGGCAGAATTCCGATTTGCGGACATGGTTAAACAGAGATTTTTTGAATACTGCTTTCACACTAGATGAGCAGTTGCATATAGTCGATTCTGTGATAGAAAGTGATACAAGAGGGTATGTACTCTATCAGGATGAGGTGAATTATGAAATTAAATATGAAACGCGTACAGAATGGACTGTGGACAGAATATTTTGTCTGAGCCAGGATGAGATAGATAAATACTTTGAATTTGATGACCAACATTATCTAAAACCTAAGTGCGAAGGACTTGTTACTGAACCTACAGAGTATACAAAGACAAAGTGCGGTCTTGATGAGTGGTGGCTTCGTTCCGTGGTTGATTATACCCAAGATCCCGATCATGTAGGGACGAGTAATATTTCTAATGCAATTGTCAGTGCCAAGTATATGGATGGAGGATACTGTGGAGTAGAGACACTACGAAGCAATATTTGGTGTGGTGTAAGACCTGCTATGTGGGTATATATAGACAAACCAGATGAATGATTGGATATGGCTTGGAATTGGAAGAGGGATTCAATGAAGTGCGAAAAATGTGGAACTAAATTACGTGAGGGCGTCAGATTCTGTCCGAAATGCGGTAGTGAAGTCTCTGTGGGGCGAACAGGAACACAGAGCAAGGGTAATAAGGTCCTAATAATATCGATTGTAACAATAGTGGGAGTAGCAGTCATCGCCGGACTTGCACTGTTCATACTAAGACCCGGTAGCAGTGATAAGGATAAGGCCGGTGATAGCACCGAACCAGTGCAGGTGCAGACAGAACAGATAGATTCGGAGAATAAAAGCGTATCTGATGAAGTGGAGAATCTACTTGATATGGATACAACGGATGAACAAAGTGCCATGGAGACAGATGATTATAGTATTCTGCCCGATAACGTAGCTGATTACGGTAATCCTCAGGTACTTGATTACAGATTGTATAACAGATATGAAGGACCGGAGAAATATGTTTATGGATACCCGGCTTCTGTATTTAATTCATATTCTGAATCAGATGAAGTTAGGGCAGGGGAGTGTTATGGAACACGTATTCATCAGAATATGTATTCTGCTTCCGATGATTCATATGTATGCTTTAATATGTATGAAAGAACGGATATTTTTTCGATTGCCGATATGGGTATGTATACATACAACTATGAGGCACAGTTTATTACGGAGCCTGCGCCGGTTATTAACGGATTAAGCTCGGATGAAGAGTGCTATATGGCTATACTCGTAGGGTATGTGGATGAGACTAGGAATGCATCTGTATATAATCTTATAAGAGTGGAGGATAATTATATATATCAGATGAAGATCTATTATCCTACACCTAAGGATAGGGAGAGCAAGCTGCATATGGATTACTATATAGACTGTATGTACAGACTGTGTGAGTTCAGCAATCATCAGTCAGCACCGCGAAGCTATGAGGATTTTGTGAAGTTGTGAATAATCTGAAAGGAGCATTAATATGATATGTCATAAGTGTGGAGCAGTCATACATGAAGGTGCAAGATTCTGTCCCCAATGTGGCGCAGAGATTAAAGCGACAGTTTCAAAACCTGATAATACTAAGTCGGGTACAGGTCTTATAATAACGAGCGTAACAGTTGCGGTGTTGTTGATCATAGCAGTAATAGCCATTTTTGTCTCAAAAGGCAAAAAGACTGCGGATTTCACTCAGGATGTGACCCCGGAGACACAAAATGCCACAGAGGATGAAAGTGTCTCATATACTGTGGAGAAGGAATCTCCTGATGATACCGGCGAAGCGATTGAAGAGGCTGTTACTGATGAAGAAGCAACAGATTCCATAGTTTCATACGATGTTCTTGCAGAAGCATATATACAGGAGATTGAGGATATCAAAGAAGAGAGTGTAAGAGTAATTAAAGAGGATAATCCGTATTATGCTCAGTATTTTGATCCGGATATTGAGTTATTCTTTAATCTGGCGGATGTTGACGGTGATGGGACATACGAATTATACACATCTCAAAATGAAGGTTTTTTTGCGTGGATGAGCGTATATTATAATGGAGAAATGAGAAGGTATACTCTGTATAATAACTATGAGAAGCATGATGAATATACAGATTATGGAGCTTATGCCTACATAGACTGTAAGAATAACAGGATAATCAAATATGAGTATGATTGTACTCTTGAAAAAGACGGTGGATATACTCACCCCGGAAGCGAGATAATTGATGAGATTTCGCCATACGACTATTATACATATATAACAATTTACAGGCTTGATGATAATAAGGACATGGAATATGTAGAGAGTTACAGTAGTCAGGAGCACTGTCAGATGCATAATGAGGAATATACATACGAGATTGTGTCAGTGACTAAAAATGGGGAACAGATAGATGAATTGCCGCAATTTGAACTAATGAGCGATATTTATTTTGGTACCGGACAAGATTGTGGAGATGGGATAATTGCTGATAAGATGAAAGCTTTTTTGAGCGGTATCTGTATGGCGAGTCATGATTATATTACTGGACAGATAAGAGTGGATGGACTGTTTGCACACAGATATGCGATGGATGTGGACAGCGATGTATTTGGAATATACTTTTATGACGTAGATAATGATGATGAATATGAACTGCTGATATCCAAGTACTATGGGTATGACATATATGATTACAGGAATGGAAACCTTCTGTATCTGACAGGTGTGGAAGGAACAGCGGCGGCATGCGACTTATACAAACACGGTGACAGTGTATATATATGCCACAGTGACACGACACATCTTGGAAGGCAAATATATATTTTTGATAAGTATAACGGAGACGGAGACATCACAGAGACCATAGAATTAAGAGCTGAGCATTGGGACCGTGAACCCGCCGATGAGAACAGTGATTATTCATACTGCGGACAGAGTATTACTATGGATGAGTATGAGAGTTATCTGAGTGGATTCTCAATATTGCCCTATAGGTCAGGCAACATTTTTATCAATTACCCTTGTGAGGCGGAAGTTAAGGCTTTGATGGGAGTTTATGAATAGTTCAAAATAGGAATTTAGTCCTGCTTTTAAATGAAAATATATGATATATAAGGGAGGATTCTTCTTATATCTGGCTGATATCTGTAAAAACTGTCTCAATCAGAGTTCGGCTGGCGGTGATACGACCCTGTATCATATCGGGCGTGCCGCCTCCTTTGGCACCAATCTTATTAAGGATGGGGATAAGGGTCTTAGAATCGATATCTCTGCTTCCTGCAAGATACCTGTAGCCTTCGGTATCGGTTCCTGCGAATATGCCTACGTAACCTGCGTACTTATTCTTAAGCAGGTTATAGATATTCTTCATGGAACTAACAGGGAAGTCTTCATCAACGAATACAAGGTGAGTCCGGTCCGTATCGGGGTCACCTTTTTCTATGCGCGATACGATAGCTGATTCTAATGCATCGGAGAGCTTAGCCTTAAGCTCTCTTATCTCCTCCATATGATTACGGGCATGGTCTATCAGATTGTCCTCACTTGTGGTCATTAGCTCCGTAAGACCCATGATGATATCCTGCCTGTGGTTGATGTATTCAAGCGCACGTCTTCCGCAGAGTATCCCCACACGTACTCCGCTCTTCCATTTGATCAGAGATATGACCTTAATGATACCTACTTCGCCGGTATGAGATACATGCGGTGCACAGCAGGCACATACATCCACTGTAGTATCTGTATCTCCTATGGTTATGAGTCTGACCTGTCCCTCTATGTCTATCTTACTTCTGTACTCTATATCCTTTAATTCTTCTTTAGAAGGGTATGAGACTGTAACGGGGTAGTTCCTGTATATGGCTTCATTAGCCTTCCGCTCTTCTTCTATTATCTGCTCATATGTAAGCATTCCATCAAGGTCTAATGTAACCAGTCCGTCGTCACTTAAGTGGAATCCAACGTTATTATATCCGTAGTCATTATGGACCGTTCCGGTCAATATATGCTCGCCTGTATGATTCTGCATTCTGTCATAACGCTTGCTATAGTCTAGAATACAGTGGATTTCGGAGTTTGTGACGATTGCGTCATATAACGGTGGTAATGGGTTGCAGGAATTCCTGCATGAATCAGAGTAGTCAATCTTATACCAGATACCGTTCGGGAGAGAAGGTAGAATATCATTTGATTTGTGTGTTATGTCAACCAGACTGTTCTTGATTATTTGTCCGTCCAGAACATCAAGCTCATATTTCCCGGCGACTATCTTACCGGTATCTGCATACTGTCCACCCTCTTCCGGGAAGAATATGCTGTCACGAAGCATTATGAAGTATCCTTCGGATGTAGCTGCGGTGCCCGTAATGACGGTATCGCATTCTCTTATATAGCTGTCATTTTCATATAATTTGTTCATTATCTCTTTCTCCGTATGTGACAATTCTTAGTGCAGGATAAGCGGTCTTATTATCTGCCATGACTTCTTAAGCCGTCATGACTTTTTAAGCCGCAGTACCCCTAAGGGTCTATCTGTGTGTCAGGCCTTGAATATACGCATCCGCAGTAATTCTGCCGATACAGGCCGTATTCCTTAGACAGTTCAATGCTCTTCTTATAGCCGTCCTCTTTCTTAAAATCAGATGGAAGCCAAAGTACTTTCCCGTCCGAGGAATCGGCTAACCTGTATCCGATCTCATTTAATACCGCGGCATCCTTAAGAGGACTTAAGGTAAGAGTTGTGGCAAAGTAGTCATATCCGCCGCTTACGGCTGCATCTAATGCGGACTTAAGCCGCATCTCATAGCATAGGTGACATCTGGCTCCCCTTTCGGGACAGTCCTCGTATCCTTTTGCCATGCCCAAGAAGATATTCGGGTCGTATTCGCCCTCAAGTATCTCTATCCTTCCCCTGCCGTCCATGCAGTTGTATATGTCTATAAGCCGCTTAAGCTCTGCTAAGCGATACTCGTATTCTTCCTTAATTGTTATATTAGGATTAAAGAAATAGACGGCAGTATCGAAGTGATCCCTTACCCTTTCCATGCATATACTGCTGCACGGAGCGCAGCAGGCATGGAGTAAGAGCCTTTTTTTGACAGGCTGATTTTTATCATCTGCCGGAACAGTGGCATACTCTCTGTCCAGCTTCTCAATTATACTGTTAAATTCCCTGTTGTGATCTGTCTTATTCATATGCCTATTGTAGCAACAGGAGAGGATTTGTGCAATGTGTCAGGAAAGCGCCCGAATTTCACTTTTTAAGATGAGCGCTTTCCAAGAGGGAGAGAACACATAGTAGGCTATCATGCACAGCATCCCGAATCCGAAAGATATGGGGAAGCAATACATTATATGATCCCCGCTTATGAATCTGTCTATAAAATACGCCGTGGGTATCCTGACTGCCCATAGCATAAGAAGATTGATAATGGTAGTGTATTTTACACGCCCCGTACCGTTGACTATGCAGGATATTCCGTTGAATACTGCATACATCCATTGTGAGAGCATCATGATGGCAACGAATCTTCCGGCATATATAAGTACCTCAGGTTCTTCGGTAAAAAGCTTAAGTATCGGCATGCGAAGTGCTATGAATAGCAAGCCCGCTCCTAAGGTGATGGCACCCGATGCAAGAGGGATACGCACCTGTCCGTCACGTAGTCTGTCTATCCTGCCGGCACCGAAGTTCTGTCCTGAGAAGGTGGTGGCTGCAGAGGATATGCCGGTTATGGCCATATTGGATAGCCCCGTCACTCTTCCCGACACGGACCAGGCTGCCATGAATACGGCTCCCTGTGCGTTGACAAGAGTCTGCAATGCCATATGCCCGAAGGAGAAGAGAGAATTATTAAGTCCTATGGGAAGACCTACAGAGATTATCTGCTTAAGCTCACTGCCTGCTATGCCATGGGGAAGAAGAGTGAATCCAAGCTCGGGATACCTTCTCTTAATGTATACTATGCTGAATAACCATGACAGGTACATTGCAGTACCCGTTGCCACGGCGACTCCTGCGACTCCGAGACCGAAGCCTGCCACGAGTGTGATATCCAGAATTATGTTAACCACACATGATATCATGAGGAAGTACAGAGAAGCCTTGCTGTCGCCTACACCCCTTAATATCCCGGCATTCATATTGTAGCCTATATTACCCATGGCACTGCACAGTACTATACGGGTATATAGAAGGGCATTGTCCCATACATCCGAAGGCACTCCCATTATCTTAAGCAGGAGAGGGGAGATGAACCAGCCCAGTATACTGATGGGGATACCACTTAGATATACGAAGGATATGGCGGTCCTGCAGGCATCTCCTATGCTCTTCTTATCACCGGCTCCGATATGCTGTGATATCAGTATGCTCACTCCAGTACCTATCCCTAAGAATATGCATAGGAGTACCTCTATTGGCTGTGAACTGGTGCCCACAGCGGCAATAGCCGTATAATCACAGTAGTTACCTATTACGAGAGTATCGACCGTGGTATACAGATACTGAAGCACGTTGCCTAAGATTATTGGCAGTGCGAACAGCATGATATTACCCATTATGGGACCTTTTGTCATATCAATTTTTTTCATATTATGATGCGTTCATATCGGTGACAGGAAGATTGATTATATGGATATCTGCTCATATCCTGCCTTTATAAGTGCCCTGTAGAAGCTTGCGATGGGTATCATGCTCTGTGCGAAATTCTTGCTGCTCTGATTGCCCACAAGTACCGCATCTTCTGCCTTTTTCTTAAGTGAAGTATAGCCGGGTGAGTCACTTATCGCCTTTTTGAATGTACCGATGCCGTATTCAAGGTATCTCTTATCCCCGCTTAAGTCATAGGCGATAGCCAATGCTTCGAGCAAAAGGGTATTATTCCCCAAGCGGTTTAAGCTTGGCAGTTCCTTATAATAGAACAGTCCCCACTCTTTTACATAGCAGTTCTCTATCATATCATCCACGGCTCTAAGCATCATGGACTTAAGCTCCTTGTCAGGGAAGTGCCTGTAATATCTCATAAGGCTTCCTATGGCCACGGATATCATGAAGCCCACACGTATGAGGGTATTATCCGTATAAGGGGCAAGCCAGTGACCGTACATATCTTCCCATATCTTAAAGTCATCAAGTATCTTCCTGCACTTTTGAAGCCAGCTTTCATCAAGGGTCTCCACATAGAGTGCCGTAAGAGTCCTTAGAGCCCAGCCTGTCTCTCTTGCATTGATCTCACCGGGCTTTTGATACATGGGGGTATCAAGGAGCCTCTGTACATTGTGTCCGATGCCGATGGCAGTACTCAGTCCACGTTCGTCTCCGGTAAAATGGTAATAATCTAACAGTCCCTCGACCCATTCGTGTGAGCATACCATGACTCCGTCGGTCACATGCTCCGCTGTATGCTCCCACTGTCCTCCTATATAGAGGGGATCTCTGTGGTAGTGGCATACATCCACATCCATCCAGTGGCTGCATGAGGCTATGTTGTAGTCAAGGAATCTGCGAAAGCCTGTCCTTACATACATAAGGGCGCAGGAATGGGGATAGTCGTATTCGTTGTTGCACCAGACAAGCTTGCCCTTACCTCTGCCCTGCGCAGTGTAGTTGGCATCATATGAATCCCCGAAATTAAGCATGCCATAAGCCCTGCAATGACCGTCTGCTCTGGCGATCAGATTCTGTTCGACGTTAGGGTCTGCATTGTCCGTGAATATGTCAGGCCAGACTCCCGATTCCCTGTGGACCAAAGGAGAGACATAAGGCCTATAAGGCATCTGATAGACTATGCTTCTGTCATTCAGGCTCTCAAGCGTTGTATCAGCGTCATGGAAGTGCAGCAGGAAGCGTTGTTCCCTTGCCATACCGCTCTTTAATATAACCTTATCGTCACATTCGGGTATGAGCATTATCTGTATGCCGTTTCGGTCTGAGCTTACGGCCTTGGGGTAATTTTGATGTGCCTGATATACTGTGGCACAGACTCCGCCCTTATCATCCTTATGGTCAGCGAAGAAAGTACCGTAGAACACCTCGGCGAAGTGTTCGTTGGCTTCAGATAACAGACTGTCGCCGTCTATAAGACGGGTCAGGTGCTCCCCCTTTTCGCTTATCATATAATCAGTCTTATAGTTGGAGGAAGCAACACAGGTGCGTATATGGCAATCTCCGGTATCGTACTCAGATGATGAAGGGCGCTCTATCGTATATATAAGCGATACGGGCTTAAGCGGTTCATCCGATGTGTTGATGATGCGGTATGACACCTCGACCCATGGCTTGCCGGCATATGCCGTAAGTCTTACTTCAATGCCGTATTCTTCAGCATCCTTTTTGGATATATGTCTTCCGGATGCTTTAAGGATAGCGCATACGGGTCCCTGCTCCACAGGCTCCCATTTGCCAAGACTTACAGAGTATGGTTCTGTAGCGCCCTCCCTGATAAGTATCGGTCCGCGAAGCCTATCCCTGCCGTATATCTCATGACCCGTATCTATACGGTCGAATATCGCATCCGAATCGTCCCTTACCTCGAAAGAAAAGGGTATGCCATCAGTATCAGAGGTCGTGCTGATGCGGTAGCCGTCCGTAAGCTTTGTGACCTGAATCGGACTTAATGGAGTCATGGCCGCATTATTGGTGTCTTCATAGAAGCATCTGAGCGTTATCCCCTTATCGGCAGGTATATCCGTCAGAAATCTTAAGAAAAGGAATCTTACCGAGCCGTCATCGTATAAGGATGTAGCCCTTGCCTGACAGGGAAGGGGAATATCATCTTTATATATAGCTATGTTCTTGGTATCGTATAAGCAACCCTTAGGAAGCGGAAAGCCGATAAAGCATGGTTCGGATTTCCGGTCATATCTGTAGAGCCTGTCTATGAATATATCCGTATATTTTTTCATCATAATCTACCATGCCGAGCACATTGTGCGAGGCGAATTTCAGATTCGCCGGACAACACGATGTTGTCCGGCCTGTTTGCAAGTACACGGATGTACTTGCAGGCCTCAGCCATAAGGCGATTTGGGCTCGGCACAAATCGCTGTGTGAAAATATGATATCAATCATATTTTTCACACTAATATATCTCCGTACCGGGTGGATATTACAGCCATATGGCGGTTTTACACAAAGTCCTCTCTCATGGGTGAGAATATGTCAAGGAGTACACCCTCCTTAAGGCACACGCAGCCGTGGGTGATACCGTTTTTCTTTAATAAGGTATCTCCGACATTGACTATGTGCTTCTCATCGCCTATGGTGAACTCAAAGCTGCCGGATATAACATATGTTATCTGTGTATGGGGATGACTGTGCAGAGCTCCGACAGCCCCTTCCCTGAACCTGTTCTCGACCACCATAAGCTCATCCGTATAGCTTTTTACAATGCGGACCACGCCGTCGGAGACTTCCTCTCCTTTAACATCCTTGTCAAAAAGCCAGATCTTATCTTTATTGGTATTCATTGCATTTCCTCCATAAGAATCACTAGTTTGTCCTGTAAGGATAATTCTATATCATGATAAAACCGTAGGGTAAAGTCTTTGTAGGAAAAAATAAATATAGAGAAAGCACCAGGTCCTTGTGTTAGGATAGAAGTAGCGAAACTCAAAATCCAAAGGAGGT
>CAJONG010000051.1 GCA_905235845.1 uncultured Lachnospiraceae bacterium | reverse complement strand
GTTCAGGGAACGAGCGGCCCCGTTCGTCCCGCCGAGGGTCAGGAATGACGCCGAGGTGGGCCGGACGATGTTGTCCGGGTGCATCGGAGTGTTGTTCATCGTTGGCTTTGTCGGCATGTTCGTTTCATTCGTGGTGAAATAGACCTCCGCCAAGCCGATTCGGTCGCCGCCGCCGGCGTTGAGGTTCCGGAAGTTGCTCGTCACCGTCATTTTCACGCTGGCGACGCCTTCAACCTCGGGGAATGAGAAATAATTCTGCGTGGACTGGGTGGAATCCCTCATTTTGAAACTGTATTTGGAGGGATCTTTGACCGCGATCTCGTTTCCGTTGGCATCAAGGAAGCTCAACTGGAAATCTTTGATGGAGTTGCCGATCACATTGTAGGCCTGAACCGTGACGCCCGTGAGAGTTTTCGCGCTGTCAAGCGCAAACGTGAATTCCGGGTTGGGGTTGGTGCCGTTAAAATACCCGTTCGTCGTATCTGCCGCAAAGGAGCACCATGTGCTTCCCGCATTTTTGTCAAAAAGGTTGGAAACCTGGTAGCCGCTGAGGTTGGCCACGGTGCAGGTCCCGGAGCCATCTTAGGGTTCATCCAGACGACCTTCTTGTAGTGACGTTTAAGCAGTTGCAGCCAGTCCCACCCTGAGAGACCGCCGTTAGGTCCTCTGTAATTACCGGTCTCGGAGTAAAGCTCCTCCGGTGCCATCGCTGCATCCCCGACTATTATCACCTTATAATCGCTGTCAAGATTGCGGAACATCCACTCGGTATCTATCCAGTCTCCGTTCTCACATTCCGGTGTATTATATAGCTTGGAATATATACAGTTATGGAAGTAATATACCTTGACATCCTTATAGTGATTGGACTTATTGACCGACTGGAAGAGTTCGTTCATAAGCGAGCTGTAAGGTATCATGGTGCCACCGCTGTCCATGAGCAGCAAAAGCTTCACCGTATTCTTACGGGGCTTGTCCATGACTATCTGGAGCATACCGCCATTATTGCAGGTCTTATCGATAGTTGCATCTATATCAAGCTCTGTCTTGGGAATGTCAAGCTTACTTGAGAACTGGCGAAGCTTTCTTAGAGCCTGCATGAACTGTCTGTTGTCTATGACCCTGTCATCTCTGAAATCCCGGTACTTCTTAGCGCCTATCACGGCAAAGGCCGACTGATATCCTGTCTGTCCGCCTACACGGACTCCTCCGATATTGCCTCCGGTATTACCGAAGGAGGTCTTGCCCATTGTTCCGATCCAATGAGAGCCTCCGTTGTGTTCACTGTCCTGGTCACGGAGCCTGTCCTTGAACTTCTGCTCCACATCCTCCTTGTCGACCTGTATCTCCTCTACACGGTTAAGCCACTGCTTCTCTTCCATCTGAAGCATCTCATTTAACTCCGGCTTATCTAACCACTTAAGCATATTGGCACCCACCTCAGGGTCCCATGTCTTGCCCTTAAAGTTACTTTCGAAGACCATATCGAATTTATCGTATTCAGTTTCGCTCTTAACAAGGATCATGCGGGCCAGATAATAGAAATCAGTAAGCTGACTGTTATGGAGCCCCTTATCAAGTGCCTCCATAAGCGTAAGCCACTCACCCAGCGTAACGTGTAGCCCTGCATCTCTTAAATCATAGAAGAATTTGGTGAACATATACCCCGCCTGTTACTGCATATTGATCTTGGTCTTAACGGTATCCAGATCCTCATCCTTTTTCACTATCACACCCACAAAAGGAAGAGATCTGCGGATCTCATCGGCAGGTATCCCCGCGATCTGCAGCACATTGATCCAGTCTATCAGTTCAGATGTCGAGGGCTTCTTGCGGATATCTCTCATTGCTCTGATATCATAGAACACGTCAAAAGCATTCTTAAGTACACTTTCCTCCACATCAGGCAGATGAACTCTTACTATCTCTTCCATAAGTTCTGCATCCGGGAAGTCTATATAATGGAATATGCAGCGGCGAAGGAAAGCATCGGGAAGCTCCTTCTCCGCATTGGATGTGATTATGACTATAGGACGGTTCTTGGCCTTAACAGTCCTCCTTGTCTCATGTATATAGAATTCCATCTGGTCAAGCTCCCACAGAAGATCGTTGGGGAATTCAATATCCGCCTTATCTATCTCATCTATAAGCAGAACCACCTGATCATCGGATTCGAAAGCCTCACCCAGCTTACCGAGCTTAATGTATCTGGCTATATCATCTACTCCCTCTTCACCGAACTGACCGTCATAGAGTCTCTGTATGGTATCATACATATACAGTCCGTCCTGAGCTTTGGTGGTTGATTTGATGTTCCAGATTATAAGTTTTTTATTCAGAGCCTTGGCTATGGCCTCTGCAAGCATCGTCTTACCGGTTCCGGGTTCGCCCTTGATAAGAAGAGGCTTTTTCAGGGTTATGGCAACATTGACTGCATTGAGTAGCTGCTCACTTGCCACATAATCTCCTGTTCCCTTAAAGCCCTGATCTATTCCGGCGTTCACCTTATTATCCGTCATATTGTTCTCTGCCATATATGTTTTACATCCTCCGAATCGTATGTCATCCTGTTATTCAATATCTAGTCCCAGCTTATATTAAGGTGCTCATCCTTCTTGTCCCTGCCCATAAGCGCAACAAGCGCCTCACTTGCAGGCTTTCCGTCAAAAAGCACTTCATTGACCTGTTCTATTATAGGAAGATCTACACCGTATTTTCGGGAAAGCCCCATGGCAGCCTTGGCGCTGTATACGCCCTCCACTACCATCTTGACCTCAGCCATGGCTTCATCGTAGCTCTTACCCTGACCTATGAGTATTCCCGCTCTTCTGTTGCGGCTGTGCATACTCGCACAGGTCACTATAAGATCTCCGATACCGGTAAGTCCGCAGAAGGTCTCGAATTTACCTCCCATTGCCATTCCGAGCCTTCCGATCTCCGCTATACCTCGTGTGATAAGTGCTGCCTTGGCATTGTCACCGTATCCGAGCCCGTCAGCTATTCCGGCTGCCAATGCCACCACATTCTTAAGGGCGCCGCCAAGTTCAATTCCAAGTATATCCGAGCTGGTATACACTCTGAACACATCATTCATGAATATGTTCTGCAAATATTCAGCCGTAGCCTGATCCCTGGCGCCCACCACCACTGTGGTCGGCATTCCTCTTCCGACTTCTTCCGCGTGTGACGGACCTGACAGCACTGTCACCTTCGCCTGCGGAAGTTCTTCCTCTATGATCTGCGAAAGGGTATACAGCGTATTCTCCTCTATTCCCTTTGCCACATTGACGATTATCTGACCGTCTTTTACATATTCCTTCATGGAAGCCGATGTGCTCCTCGTATAAGGTGACGGAACCGCAAGCACAAGGATATCCTTATCTCTGCAAGTACTCTCAAGGTCAGTGGTATATTCTATGCCCTCAGGAAGCTTTACGCCCGGAAGCTTATCCGTATGCTCGCCCTTTGTCTTAAGCATCTCTATCTCTTCGGGTATTATCGACCATACCGTTACCTTATGTCCGTTGTCTGCAAGAAGCTTTGCGAGTGCTATTCCCCAGCTTCCGGCACCGATCACACCGATTTCTGTCAATCCATCCCTCATCATCCTTACACTTTCCCTCCGTATCAAGTCTTTTTGCTTTGTCCGTGTTCGTTCTTAAGTATCAGTTGCCCGAATGTGTCGGATTCTCATGTCCTTCAGGCTTTTTGACAAGATAAGTCTTACGTTCCTTACCCTTTATCAGATTGACGATATTGGTCCTGTGTCTCCAATATGCCATTGCCATAAGTAACAACGCAAGTATATACATCTCAATAAGATTCGCCTGAGTCATAGGAGCGAAAAAGCCTGTCTGCCCGAGATAGATAAGCTGTATCACATACAGAAGATATACGAGCAGCGAACCTACCGACACGATATGTATGGTAAAAAATGGAACAAAGAAAGCCAACAAGCCCACGACTATAAAATACCAGTGAGATGAGAATATCAATCCTCCCGTGCACGCTATACCCTTGCCGCCCTTAAATCCCATATAGAAGGGATAGTTATGTCCAAGTATTGCACCTGCCGCAGTATATAATACCAGCAGATACTTAATATCCGGATATACCGGACCGAACACCGCCTTAACTATTCCTATGGCTATCATCGTCTTGGCTATATCACCTATCATGACTATAAGTCCCGCCTTGGCTCCAAGCACTCGAAGCGCATTGGTGGTTCCGGCATTACCGCTGCCCTCTGTCCTTATGTCTATCCCCTGAAGCTTCCCATAGAAGAAGGCCGTCTGGAATAATCCGAACACATATCCTATTAGTACACACCATATTCTGACCATTTAGCATCTCCAATCCTATGTCACTTATCTTCGCCGCGCTCTCTTATTATAAACCGCAACGGGGTTCCTTTAAAGCCGAAAGTGTCCCTTATCTGATTCTCAATATATCTTGTATATGAGAAATGCATCAGCTCTTTGTCGTTGACGAATATCACAAATGTCGGCGGCTTAACGGACACCTGCGTTATATAATACAGCTTCAGCCTCTTGCCCTTGTCGGAAGGCGGCTGCTGCATGGCTGTAGCTTCTGCCATTATCTCATTGAGCACACCTGTCTGTACTCTCATGGCATGATTCTCCCTGACGGCATCTATCGTCTCGTACAGCTTGCCTATCCTCTGTCCGGTCTGCGCCGATATGAAGAGTATCTCGGCATACTGCATGAATGACAGCGTGGAACGAATCCTTGAGCTGAATTCATTCACGGTCTTGTTATCCTTATCTACCAGATCCCATTTATTGACCGCTATTATGAATCCCTTGCCTCTCTCATGTGCTATGCCCGCTATCTTGGCATCCTGCTCCGTGATCCCTTCCGTGGCATCTATCATGAGCACTACCACATCTGCTCTCTCAACTGCAGATACCGTGCGTACTATCATGTATCGCTCAAGTTCTTCCTTGATCTTATTCTTACGCCTTAATCCCGCGGTATCAATGAATATGTATTCTCTGCCGTTATACTTCACCGCAGTATCCACCGCATCCCTGGTGGTTCCGGCTATATCCGAGACTATAAGCCTGTTCTCTCCTAGCAGCTTATTGATAAGCGATGACTTGCCCACATTGGGCTTACCCACTATGGCAACCCTTGGGATATCATCCTCTTCTTCCTCTTCACTGCCCTCCGGGAAAAACTCACACACCTTCTCAAGCATATCGCCTATTCCCAGTCTGTTGGCAGAAGATATGGGGATCGGATCTCCTATACCCAGATTATAGAATTCGTAGGTATCCGCCATGAACTTATTGAAATCGTCCACCTTATTGACTACAAGCAACACCGGCTTATGCGCACGCCTTAATATATCGGCCACCTTCATATCCGCATCCGTAAGCCCCTGTCTGACATCCGTCATAAAAAGGATCACATCTGCGGTATCAATGGCTATCTGCGCCTGTTCTCTCATCTGGCTTAAGATCACATCCTTGCTGTCAGGCTCGATGCCCCCTGTATCTATCAGGGTGAATCTGTGATCAAGCCATGTAACGTCGGCATATATCCTGTCTCTGGTTATCCCGGGAGTATCCTTGACTATGGATATCATCTCTCCCGCCAGAGCGTTAAAAAGCGTGCTCTTACCCACATTGGGGCGTCCGACCACAGCTACTATCGGCTTTCTCTTCTTACTCATTCTTCATTCTTTCCGTATAAAAACATATGCAAAAGATCATATCCGCTTGATTTTACAATATCCACCCGGACTTGTAAAGCATCCTCAAGCTCTCCGACTGTCATATCGTCAAGCATCATATCCGTGCCGCTCCTTAGAACATTCTCCGGAAGCAGAAGCCTCTCACCCAGACTCTCACCGCTATCTGTGTATTCTCTGCATGCTTTTACGATATCCTGTCCCGTCAGAAGTCCCGTGACCGTGATCATCTCCCCGAAGAATTCATTCTTCACAGGCAGTACCTTAATACTCTTCTGTGGGAAAAGCTTCATGGTCTTATCCGCCATCCCCCCGATGTATTCCGATACCAGACGACCTGTTACCACCGTGAAGCTCTCAGGCATTAAACGTCCCCCTATCATATATCTCTTAAGCATTGCAAAAGGTCCCTTATCTTCAAGCCCGTACCGCTTACATTCATCCTTAAGAGCCGTATTGAATTCTTCCAGTAAGGAACGGACCATCCCCACACCGTTCTCTATCTGCAGATATCCGTCATAGGTCTCCTCCGGCGGAAGCTCATATCCGGCATTTATATACCATTCGTCCGACGCATGTACATAATGGATACCATGTTCCCTGTATGCTTTTTCCTGCCATTTCTCAATGGTCTTAATGACATTTTTACAATCCTCCTTGTCAAAGGGCTCTAAGGGATACAGTCCCTCTCTGTGTCTTGTCAGTCCCACGGGCACTACCGACAGAGATTGCAGCACCGGTACATATCTGTACAACTGCTTTAATGAATACTCTAACTCATTGCCGTCATTGATGCCCTTGCACAGTACTATCTGACCATTAAGAGTTATCCCCGCCTCATATAATCTGTCCGCTTTCTTAAGAGCATCACCTGCGAATCTGTTGTGCAGCATCTCACATCTGAGCCCCGGGTTCATGGCGTGGAATGATATATTGATCGGCTGCAATCTGTACTTGATTATCCTGTCGATATCATGATCCGACATATTCGTAAGAGTGATATAATTGCCCTGAAGAAAGGAAAGTCTCGCATCATCATCCTTGAAGTACAAGGTATCTCTCATACCCGCAGGCATCTGATCTATGAAGCAGAATATACACTTATTGGAGCAATGCCTGTATTCATCCATAAGACCGGCTCCGAATGAAAGTCCTATATCCTCATCTTCATCCTTTATGATATGATGCTTTATGACACTTCCGTCACTTTTCCTTATCTCAATATCCGCCTGTGTACTCTCACATTGATACTGATAATCGAATATATCCTCTATCTCCTGACCGTTGACTGACAGGAGCACATCTCCCGGAGATATACCAAGCCTGTATGCTATTGAATTGTCTGTTATCTCTCTTATAATGTGTTCGCTCATCTCTATAAATAATCGGCAGAATACCTCACATATTCTGCCGAAGCTTTTCAAGCATGTTCATCAAGTTCCTCGAACGCACGGTTATTATAATTCTCTATCGCTTTATGAAGCTGCTCCGAAGAATCCATGACATTGGACATCGATGCCTCATGATTCATCATATGAATTATATCCGCCACGAATCCGCTCATATCCGCTTCACAGAAATAAGGCTTATCCTTGATCTCCGGAGGAAGATATGTCAGATTGGTCGTGACCACCTTCTCGAACCAGCATCTCTCGTATGCATTATCGAAGGCCTTAAGTCCGTTGGTAAAAAGTCCGAAGGTGCAGCAGAGATATACTCTTTTGGCATTCATCTCCTTAAGCTTTCTGGCAGTATCGATTATGGATTCACCTGAGGATATCATATCATCCATTATGATGACATCCCTGCCGTCTATGCTGTCACCAAGGAATTCATGCGCCACAATGGGATTCTTGCCGTTGACGACTCTGGTATAGTCACGCCTCTTATAGAACATTCCGGCATTAACTCCCAGCACATTGGCAAAATATATGGATCTGTTAAGTGCTCCCTCGTCCGGTGAGATCACCACGAGATGATCCTTATCTATAGTCAGATCCCTCTCCGTATGCAACAGCGCCTTGATAAAGGGTGTCGGCGGAGTGTAGTTATCGAAGTCACTTAACGGGATCGCATTAGCCACTCTCGGATCATGTGCATCGAATGTAACGAAGTTATCAACACCCATATGCATAAGTTCTTCAAGCATATATGCGCAGTCAAGTGATTCCCTTGAAGATCTCTTATGCTGCCTTCCCTCATATAAGAAAGGCATTATGACATTGACCCTCTTGGCTCTTCCTGCTGCCGCAGCAATGACCCTCTTAAGATCCTGATAATGGTCATCGGGACTCATATGGTTCACGAAATTATTCATTCTGTAGGTGATACTGTTATTCGTCACATCGGTGATTATGAACAGATCCTTACCTCTTATTGACTCATCGAATATGCCCTTGGCCTCACCTGTACCGAATCTTGGGCATCTGACCTTACACAGGTATGAGTCTCTCATATATCCGTGCATGGCAGGTTCCGATGCGAATTTGCCTTTCTCTTTCCTTCTTATCTCCACAAGATGCTTATCTATATCATTTGCGAGCATCCTTGCATTATCGAGTACCGCAATCTCTAGCGGCGCCACCGGCAATTTGTACTTTAGTTCATCCAGATTAGGCATACATATTCTTCCTTATAACGATAAAGTGGTGCCTGCCGTATATCATACAGCATAACACCACTTAAATGTATCATTTTATCTCCTGTTTCGCAATAGATGACTGAGACTTTTTACTCCGTACTACGCTTCCATAAAGCCAAGAACGACTTTGAACAGATCTCCGTCCATGGATATATCAAAGCTTCCTCCCATTGCCTCTGTCAGACTCTTGGCAATGGACAATCCAAGCCCGGACCCTTCTGTCTTACGTGACTCATCTCCCCTCATGAATCTCTCAGTCAGTTCTTCAGCGCTTATATTAAGCGGATCTGCTGATATATTCTTGACAGAGAGCGAGAGCTTAGAGCCACTAATATCGACCTTACTGTCCTTTTTCGGTATCATATCGATATATACTCTCGTTCCTTCAAGGGCATACTTATATATATTGTTGTACAGATTCTCAACCACCCTGTATATGCCCCTGCTGTCCGCCATTATATATGCAGGCTCCTTGGGGAGATTTAACACTGTCTTAAGACCTTTTTCCTTAAACTTCTCCGAGAATTCACCTACGGACTGATGTATGAGCTCCACAAAGTTGATCTTCTCGATATTAAGAGATATATTACCGGAGCTTATCTTGGATGCTTCGACCAGATCATCCGTAAGCTGCTTAAGCCTCTGTGACTTCTGATCCAGTATATCCACATAGCCACGTATCTTCACATCCTCAATATTCTCTCTTTTAAGCAGATCCACATAGTTGATTATGGATGTGAGCGGAGTCTTGATATCATGACTTACATTGGTTATAAGGTCGGCCTTCATCTTCTCATCCCGCATGGATGTATTGACAGCCTTGCTTATACCGTCTCCGATATTATTAACGGCATTAGCCAGGGCCAGATTGTCCCCGTGCATTCCGGTCGTATCCACCTTATGAGCTATCTCTCCGTCTGATATCCTCGATATACCCGATACGATATCATTGCGGGTCCTGGCATCCTTGTATATCCATATCCCTACCAGTATATCTATTACGAAAGCAATGATGATACCTCCCACTCCAAGAAGTACCAGCACAAGATTAAGTGCCAGGAATACCAGATACGGAAGCCACATCCTTATAGCCAACTGTCCGTTATCATACAGATCCACCACACCCTTTTTAACCCTGTCTGTGCACCACTTAAGTACCGATCCGTTCCATATGAGCCTGCACTTGATCTTACGCACAAGCATAAGATACAGAGGCACCATTACGGCACTGCATACCACAGCCGAAGCTCCCCATATCACGTATACCATATTCGTGACTCCGTTATCTGCTATCCACGGGTAGGTCGTATCATACGCAGTTAATATCATTCCCATGGCGCATCCGAAGCCAAGGCTTGCGATTATGACATACAGCTCTATTGGCATTTTATCCCATTTTGCGGCTCTTAATGTATCATATTTATCCCCGGACTCCTCTGTTACAGTCACTTTGCCCGCCTGTACGGTCATAAGTATCAGCAATATGATATATGCGACAAGTGCCGATATGCCCATTACACATGCCGGCGCAAATAAGGCACCGGTCTTATTGTATTCACTCTTAAGGTCAGTGAATACATCATCAGCCTTATATTCACCATCGAAGCCCAGCCATACCCTTGATCCTTCGGCGAAGGAATAATCATATGCTCCTATCATATCCTTCATGAATACCGAGGTCACACCGTCTATATTGGTTGCGGTCTGAAGCTTATCGGGGTTAAAGCATATATACTTAAGCTGGCCGGAGAAAAGCTTGGACAGCTCATCATTACTCATTCTCTTAACATCCTGCGGCAGATTGGAATATCTTATACTCTTACCGTCTGCATCCTTCATCTGGTAGCAGTACATTATATTGGTCATACTGACAGAGCCGTTCCCGTATCTGTCGAGATATTCCACATATTCACCGTAATTATTGAACAGATCGGAAGCCGATATGCACAGGTTCCTTATAAGATCCCTATACTCCTTGCGATTTGATACATGATCTGTTATCTTAGCGCCATCTACGGGCTTATATCTCTCGACGAGGATATATTCCGTATATCTTCCTTCGCCGTCTTCCTCTAAGCTTTCTTCACTTAATAGCCACACCGCATCTCCCGAAGGATAATGTACGGTTGCATTCTCCGTTGCTACTTCACCCATGCTCACATCATTGATCATGGAATAGAAGTACGCATCAAGCTGAGCCTGCGTACCCGTGACAGGTATCAGGTCAAAACCGTAATTGCCCCATTTGATCAGGTCGTCAAGCTTATAGTTAAGCCTTGAGGAACTTTCATTCGATCTTTCAACACCTGTGACCGTCATACTCCCCATATCCATATATGCATCCGATACGAAGGAATCCTTATATCTGTTGGCATACTGATCTATATCTATCTCCTTACCCGCATCGAAGGTTCCGTCTGTCTCCATCTGGTTCCTTATCACGCACATTCTGGTGATATCATAGATCATGTCCTTATACGCCTCAGCGAATAGCTCCGAGTCCTCAAAGGCCACTCCGCTCCTGTCAAGATTCCCTATGAATACGGTCTTGGAACTAATCTTACCCGTATCGTAGGTTATGGTCGACGCATTGTATGCCGTTATCGCCGCCACCGCTGCAATGAGCGCAATCACACAGCTTATTACGGTGAATAACACCGTATAACTTTTCTTCTTAATCTTCACTTACTCTTCCTCCCTGAATCAGATCAGATCTTATCAACTTTATAGCCGACTCCCCATACTACCTTTAAGTACTTTGGTTCCTTGGGATTGATCTCGATCTTCTCTCTTATATGACGTACATGTACCGCGACCGTATTATCCGCTCCAAGAGGCTCTTCTCCCCAGATATTCTCGTATATCTGGTCGATGGAATATACTCTTCCCGGATTCTTCGCAAGAAGTAACAGGATGTTATACTCAATTGGCGTAAGCTTAACTTCCTCTCCGTCTACCGTAACTTCCTTGTTCTCATCATTGATGATAAGCCCCCCTACCTTGATCAATCCGTTCTCATCCTCTATAGCGGCACCAAGCTTGGTATACCTTCTTATATTGGACTTGACTCTTGCCACAAGCTCTAAGGGATTGAAGGGCTTGGTGACATAGTCATCCGCCCCGATATTAAGCCCCAGTATCTTGTCGGCATCCTCTGACTTGGCAGTAAGGAATATGATCGGTATGCTGCTGTACTCCCTGATCTTCTTGCACGCATGAATCCCATCAAGCTTAGGCATCATTATATCGATGATCGCAAGCTGCACGTCCGTATGCTCCTTAAGTATCTTAAGAGCCTGCTCGCCGTCATAGGCCTTCACGACGTCGAATCCCTCCTGCTCCAAGTATATCTCGATAGCATCCACTATCTCCTTTTCATCATCACATACAAGAATCTTATTCATAGTCGGGTCCTTTCTCTACTCTATCCATTAAATCACATAATACAAAAGAAAAAGTCAGCAAAAGAATTAAGTATTTCTTAAGGCTGACTAAAAAGCATTCTTATACCAGGTTATCTCTTCGTCTTCCACAGCTATCACATCAAAGCGTACATAGTAATCCGTATGTCTGAACGCAAGATAGTATTCCGCACATCTGCGTATCTTACCCTGCTTTCTTCCGCCCACCGATTCCTCGGGATATCCTACTTTGTGGTTCTTCCTGTACTTTATCTCAAAAAAGATTAAGGTCTTAGTCTCCTCTTCCCTTCCAATGATATCTATCTCACCGATCCTTCCGCAGGTAACATTCCTGTCCACGATGGTGATACCGTTATTCTTAAGGTATTCTGCCACCGCATCCTCATAGAACCTTCCGATTTTCCTTGTATTCATACTTCTCCTTTTCTTCGTTTCGCCTCGTTCGTTTCGCCACTTTTATTTTACTGCGTTCGCTTCACCGCGTTCATTTCGCCTCGTTCTTATCATCTCGTTCGTTTCGCCACCTCTATGTCACCTCGTTCGTTTCGCCTTCGGCGAAACGTTGAGATTCTACAAAAACACAGCGAAACAGCCCTTGCTGTGAGCTGATAGTTTTTGTTAATCTCTTAGGCGCGTGCATCAAAACTCTGCGTACTTAAGAGAATATTATTCTCATCCCCCGTTATATTCTCTATTACCGTCTTATCAGGTCCGTCCTTATGTGTCACGACAGTCCCCACGTTATAGCCTTTCTTCTCTAACCTTGCGTTAAGCTCATCTATATGCGAAGCGATGAAGTCTATCATTTCCTCTTTTTCAAGTGTGAATTTCGTATTAAGCTTCTGCCCCTCGGTAAGGGTTAAGAATATATCCATATTGCCCAGATGCTCCATGGACAGATGCAGGAGTGCAGTCAGCTTGCCATCCTCTCCCGTGCTGCTTCTGCCCTTCTTACGCGCATAGACATACAGATCGCCGTTGGCCTGCGCCTCGTTCATCTTAAGCGGAAGCTGGACATAATTATACATATCGTTGATATGGTTCATGAAGGCCGTATTCTCCTTCACATTAGACATTGTCCTTGTAAAATCAGCATCGCTCTTGCCGTTTTGCTGCATGAGCTTCTCGATATTATCAGCAAGATTCATCGTCCGCTCATAGTACTTCTGCACGAACTTCTCCTCCTTGATATCCTCCGGCTTCATGAGCATATTGTCCTTAAGAAGCTCTGTAACGGCATTTTTAATCTGTGCCTTTATCTCGGGCTTATTAAGCTCCTCAGGATTAAGATCAGACAGCTTGTCAAAGACATTGAACTTATTGATGGAAGGGCTTGCCGCTTCCTTATCCGCATTACCCTCTGATGCCTTAATATCCGTCGTGGTGTTTTCGTCTGCCTTAGCTTCGACAGTCTGTGCTGTCTTATCCCCTAAAGTCTGCGCTACGGATGCATCCTTACCCGTATCCGCTAACTGCGATACAGGATTATCCGAAGTCCCTGTTATACCTCCTTGGGATTTGTCCCCGACACTTCCTTCAGCACCCTGTGATACATCCGTGCCCGCACCGTTTTGTGCTATGCCTTCGGTCTGTTCATCAGCAGGCGGCAG
>CAJONG010000050.1 GCA_905235845.1 uncultured Lachnospiraceae bacterium | reverse complement strand
GACTCAGTATCAATGTATACGGTGAGGATCTTGATACACTTAACGATATCACACACGATATCATGGATATGATAGATTCCATCGACGGATATACGGATATAAGCAACGGTGAAGAGGATGCGGATAAGATACTGCACCTTAATATAGACAAGAACGCGGCAATGAGCAAGGGCTTATCGGTAGTGCAGATATATCAGGCGATCAATGCCAAGCTTACGAATGAGAAAAGCGCTGTCACCATAACGGTAGACGGCATAGATATGGATATCAAGGTAGTCAATGAGCTTGAGCCTCTGACTAAGGAGAATATCTTAGACTACACCTTCACAACCGAGATCACCGATGATGACTATGATACCGTGACCGAGGAGCATAAGCTGGGCGAATTCGCCACCATTGAGGTGCGTGACGGTGTGACCGCCATCAATCGTAAGAACCAGTCAAGGTATATGACGGTAACTGCAGGTGTAGAGGAGGGATACAACCTGACTCTGCTTACAAGGCAGTTAGAGCCTATGATAGACGCATATGAATTGCCGGGAGGCTATAGCATAGATATGGGCGGTGAGTATGATTCAGTCGTACAGATGCTTGAGCAGATGCTACTTGTGGCAGGACTCGGATTACTGATGGTATACCTTGTCATGGTGGCACAGTTCCAGAGCCTCTTAAGTCCCTTCATCGTGCTGCTTACGGTACCTCTTGCCTTCACCGGCGGATTCCTGTCCCTCTTTATCATGAGGGAGAATCTCTCCGTGATAGCCATTATGGGACTTATAGTACTGATGGGTACTGTCGTTAATAACGGTATAGTCTTCGTGGATTACACCAATCAGTTAAGAAAAGGCGGACTGGACAGGCATAAGGCTCTTATCGCCACCGGTAAGACACGTATGCGACCTATCCTTATGACGGCGCTTACCACCATACTGGCTGAGAGCAACCTTATAATCGGTGATGATATGGGAGCACAGTTAAGCCGCGGCATGGCATTGGTCATCGCCGGAGGACTGGCATATGCAACCCTTATGACGTTATTCATCATCCCCGTAATGTATGACATAATGTTCAAGAGGCAGCCTATGGATATAGATACGGGGTCCGATACCGAGCTTGACGATATACCGGATGATGCCGCTGAGTTCCTAAGGGAAGAGACAGCGGATGGTGTCATAGATAAGGCTTGATAGGGAACAGTCCGTGACTTGATCACAATGTAACAAATGTAACAAATAATCTGACAATTGCTTTTTTGGACTTGAAAAAAATGATAATTCCTGTATAATATTGTTAAACGTTTTTTGGTGAATATCCATACAGGGAAACGCTAAGGTTTTCAATTTATCAAAGGAGATCAGAACTATGGCAAATAAGGGTGGATCAAAAAAAATCAAAAGTAAGAACCAAGCAGGTAAGACCAAAGCAGCAGGACTTTCAATGCGTCTGACGCTGCTTTTGTTCGCGTTAGTTCCGCTTGTCGTATCATCAACGATAATAGGTACTGGTGCGTTGGTACGAAGCAGAGCGGTACTTAAGGATTATACCCACGATTCCTTCGTACAGGTCATAGCGGATATAGGTAATTCCTTCGATACCATAGCTTCCAAGAACGGAGAGGCACTGAAGGGATATGCGACCGCGCCTATAGTCAAGGAATTGCTTAAGAATCCCAACGACCCGGAGCTACAGGCTGCGGCACAGCAGTATACGCTTGATTACTTTGGCTCACTTGATGGGTGGGAGGGGCTGTATATCTGCGACTGGAATTCACAGGTTCTGACACATCCTTCTGAACCTGTCATCGGCATGGTGCTTCGTGAAGGAGACAATCTTACATCCTTGCAGAATTCGATCATGTCTGCGCCGGAAGGATACTTCAATACGGGAATCATGACAAGCCCCGCATCGGGTCAGATCATCATGTCTTTATACACACCAATAGTGGTTGACGGAGAACCGATAGGTTTTGCCGGCGGCGCATTCTATGTTGCTTCCATAGCGTCTAAGCTTTCGGATGTATCAAAGCTTAACTTGGACACAGCTTATGTATATTTTGTTGATCCACATGGAACCATGCTTCATCATCCCGATGAGAGCAAGATTGGCAATCCTGTTGAGAATGAGGCTGTTAAGAGTCTTGTTGCCAGACTCGAAGCAGGTGAGATGCCTGAACCATCTCTTATCGAGTATAACTATAAAGGGGCGCTTAAGTATGCAGGCTTCTATATAGGTAACGGCGGACATTATATCGCGGTCCTTACCGCGGATGAATCGGATGTGCTTGCGGCTGTTATGGATCTACAGATAATGACAGTGATCATCATTGTTGTATGTATCATAGTCTTCGCCATAGCATCTTCTATGATCGAGAGAATGATATCCGTTCCTTTGATCGAGATATCCAAGTCACTCAATCAGTTCAGTACAGGCGATGTTACAACAGAATGCAAGGCTAAGACGCATATACGGGAGACAGCCACCATCATTAAAGCATATGAAACGCTTAAGGATGCTTTGGGCAAGTCCATGAGGACAGTGCATGATGCGGCGGATAACCTTAATAATTCCATCTTAAGTGTGGACGGAATGACCGGGCACAATGTAGACTCTATCACCCAGATCAATAATGCCATCGGTGAAGTGGCACAGACATCACAGAGTGTTGCGGATAACGCACAGATACTTGCCACCAAGACATCTAATCTCGGTGAGAATATAGAGACACTTAACAGCAATGTGGCTAATCTGCATGAAGCATCTCAGACCATCAAAGTGGCCAATAATGAGGCAACCGAGTGCATGAGAAGCGTATATGCAAGCGCTAATGAATCTGTAGAGGCTATGGAGGAGATCAAGGACAAGATCGATGATACCAACTCTGCGATCGGAGAGATCGGTACTGCGATCCAGGCTATCGAATCCATCGCAGCCCAGACCAATCTGCTTTCACTCAATGCTTCTATTGAGGCAGCAAGAGCAGGAGAGGCAGGCAGGGGCTTCGCGGTTGTTGCGGATGAGATCAGAAGTCTTGCGGATTCTTCAGCGGAATCAGCCAAGGAAATCAAGCAGATCATTGAGAATGTCATCGCTCTTTCAAGCGGGACTGTTGATATCTCGAATCGCGTATTCGATGTGATAACAAGAGAGAAGACAGATATAGAAGAGGCTCAGGAGAAGTTCAATGTCCTGTCTGACTCAGTCGAAGCATCAATGAATGAGATAGAGACGATAAGACAAATGGCAGATACCCTTGATCAGATCAAGGAAGAAATGTCCAATGCGACTACAGACCTCGGAGCTATATCCGAGCAGCTTGGAGCATCGGCTGAGGAGGTTGCGGCATCATGCCAGACAGTTACGGATGCTTGTACCGATACCCAGACATCTACGGCAGAGATGCGCACGATCAATGATGATATGAGCGATGCTATATCATTCTTCAAGTTGTCATAAAAAGTACTTGCATTTTGCAGGACGGAGTGCTAGTATGATATAGGTTAAGAGTAAGCAGTTAAGGTGAACCGACGAGGTTCACCTTTTCTGTGAGTGGAAATATATTATCCTTCACCCCAAGTGATGAATAAGGATGGGAGGGGAATTAACAACCATGACAAGAAAAGAGATCGAGGCAAGGACAGAGGAACTGCTTACGCCCATAGCGGAAGATAACGGTGTCTATGTATATGATGTGGAATATGTCAAGGAAGGCAGCGATATGTACCTCAGGGCATATATTGACAAAGAAGGCGGAGTCACCATAGACGATTGCGAGGCTGTAAGCAGGGTGCTTAACGAGAAGCTTGATGAGAAGGACTATATCGATGAGGCATATATCCTTGAGGTCAGCAGCCCGGGACTGGGCAGGAAGCTTAGTAAGGACAGACACTTCCTTAACAGTATCGGACAGGAGATAGAGCTTAAGTGCTATAAGAGCGTGGATGGACAGAAGGAATATACCGGGATACTTACGGGATATGACAATGGTGTCATAACTATAGATACCGGGTCCGGCACTAAGGATTTTGGTAAGGCCGAAGTAAGCAGTGTACGACTTACAGTTGACTTCTAGATACGGGGTCGACCATATAATATAAGTTCAGTAATCTAATAATTATACAGAGAGGATGGAAAGATGAACAAGGAATTAGTTGAAGCGCTGGAGATGCTTGAGAGTGAGAAGGAGATCAGTAAGGAGACACTCTTTACTGCCATTGAGGATTCGTTACTCATCGCATGCAAGAACCATTTTGGCAAGGCTGACAATGTGAAGGCCGAGGTAGACAGGGAGACGGGAGATTTTCTTGTATATGCCGAGAAGGAGATCGTGAAGGATGCGGATGATGTAGAGGATAAGCTTGAGCAGATATCTCTTGCGGATGCCAAGGAGCTTGACTCAAAGGCCAAGGTGGGTGAGACCATCAAGGTTGAGATACAGAGTAAGGAGTTCGGCCGTATCGCTATCCAGATAGCCAAGAATGTGATACTTCAGAAGATCCGCGAGGAAGAGAGAAGCGTGATCTTCAATCAGTTCAACGAGAAGGAGAAGCAGGTCGTAACAGGTATAGTACAGAGATTCGTGGGCGACAATATCTCCATCAACTTAGGTAAAGCAGATGCGCTTCTTAGTAAGAGCGAGCAGGTTCCTTCCGAGCACTTCAGACCCAACGAGCGTATCAAGGTATATATAATCGAGGTCAAGAATACCAATAAGGGACCCAGGATACTTGTGAGCCGTACACATCCCGAGCTTGTGAAGAAGCTTTTTGAGTCAGAGGTTGCGGAGATTGCCGACGGAACAGTTGAGATCAGATCCATCGCAAGAGAAGCAGGCAGCCGTACCAAGATGGCGGTATGGAGCAACAATCCCAATGTAGATCCTGTCGGTGCCTGTGTGGGTATGAACGGAACCAGGGTCAATTCCATCGTGGATGAACTCAAGGGTGAGAAGATAGATATCGTATGCTGGGATGACAATCCGGGTGCTCTCATTCAGAATGCCCTTTCTCCGGCTAAGATAGTTGCCGTGTTCGCCGATCCCGATGAGAAGACGGCCAAGGTAGTCGTACCCGATTATCAGCTATCTCTTGCCATCGGTAAGGAAGGACAGAATGCAAGACTTGCAGCAAGGCTTACAGGTTACAAGATAGACATCAAGTCTGAGACTCAGGCCAAGGATGCTCCCGGATTCAGATATGAAGACTATGCTGATGAATTCGATGATGATGAGGAGTATGAGTACGAGTACGAGGAAGGCGAGTACGAAGAGGGCGAATATGAGGAGGCAGAATACGAAGAGGCTGCCGAATCGGCAGAGGATGAGGCTTAAGATAACCTATGGAACCGTTGAGGACCTGCATAGTCTGTAGAAGGGTGATGCCACAGAAGGATATGCTGAGGATATGTACAAGCCGTGAAGGTATCATAGAGACCGATCCGGGACGCAGACTTCCGGGAAGAGGCGCGTATATATGCAGTGATCCAAGGTGTGCCGAGAGACTAATTAAGACTCGTGCTCTTGACAGGGCTTTTAGGATGCAGGTAGACAGTGAGATCTATGAACGCATAGCCATGGCGCTTAAGGAGGATCATGAGGAATGACAGTGTATTGTCCATGTTAGGGCTCGCTGCGAAGGCGGGTAAGGTCGTAAGCGGTGAATTCTCCGTGGATAAGGCAGTTAAGGAGGGTAAGGCAAGGCTTGTGATAATAGCCTGTGATGCTTCGGATAATACAAGGAAGGATTTTACCGATGCATGTAACTTCTATAAAGTGCCGTGTATCACGAGAGGGACCAAGGAAGAACTGGGACACCGCATAGGGAGAGAGTACAGAGCGACAGTAGCCGTTACGGACGAGGGCTTAGCGAGATCGATATTGAGTAAGGAGGATATAGATGGCTAAATTGAAGGTACATGAGCTTGCTAAAGAGCTTGATATACAGAGTAAGGAGATAATAGCCTTTCTTAACGGGAAGGGCTATGAGGTGAAGGCAGCGCAGTCAGGCCTTGAGGATGAGCATATTAAGCTTGTGAAGAAGGAATTCGGTGCTTCTTTGGATACGGATAAAAAGCCGGAACCTAAGGAGAAAAAGACTGAAGCAAAGACCGAAGAAAAAGCCGTAAAAAAAGCCCCTGAAAAGACAGAGGATAAAGCAAGGAATGCTGTAGAAGATAAGCCTGCCACTAAGGCGGAGGCGACACAGGATAAGCCCGTTAAGCCTGCAGGCGATAAGGCAGCGCCAAAGCATACACCCGGACAGGAGCCTGTTAAGAAGAAAAAGAAGATAATATTCGTAAGTAACCCGAATAATTCCAAGATGCCCGCAGGTGCAAGACCTCCGATGTCGGCTCATCAGAGTCAGGCTCCAAGAGGACCTGTAAACAGTCAGGGAAGACCTGTACAGCTTGGTCCCAACCAGATCATCAATAAGGCGACAGGTAAGATCATAGAGAAGCTTCCCCCCAAGGTAAAGGAGCCTGAGGAAAGCTTAGAGAACAAGGATACTCAGCCCGTACAGAATTCACCTGTACAGAACGGAGAGAGAGATGCAAAGAGCCGGGATAACAGAAACACTGAGGGCGGAAGCAAGAACGATAGGGAATCTCGTACATCTGGGAAAACAGGCTTCGATGGCAGGCAGGGTGCTCCTAGGAGTAATAACTCTTCTGATCGTGACAGGAGAGGAAATGAGAGGAAGGGAGATCGATTCGACCAAAACAGACCGGGTCAGGAGAGGTCTCGCGGATTCCAGGCACCGGTTGTTCCGTCGTCTAAGCCTGGCAGTTCGGACAAGCGCAGAGACAATCAGTCAAAAGACAGGAGATCCAAGAAGGACGCCATCTACGAGGAAGAGGACTTAAAGTCCAAGAATAAAGCAGGGCGCTTCATTAAGCCCGAGAAGAAGGAAGAGCCTGTAGAGGATATCAAGGTCATCACCCTTCCGGAGGTACTTACCATAAGAGAGCTTGCGGATAAGATGAAGATGCAGCCTTCTGCCATAGTTAAGAAGCTTTTCCTTAAGGGACAGGTTGTGACCGTCAATCAGGAGATAACGTACGAGGATGCGGAGAATATCGCCATTGAGTTCGATATCATGTGCGAGCAGGAGGTTAAGGTCGATGTGATCGAGGAACTCCTTAAGGAAGAAGAGGAATCCGCAGATAAGATGGTTGAACGTGCACCCGTTATCTGTGTAATGGGTCATGTAGACCATGGTAAGACTTCATTGCTTGATGCAATACGTAAGACCAACGTAACAGACAGAGAAGCAGGCGGTATCACACAGCATATCGGTGCATATACGGTTAAGGTGGGAGACAGAAGGATCACATTCCTCGATACTCCCGGCCATGAAGCCTTCACAGCCATGCGTATGCGCGGTGCCAATTCAACGGATATAGCCATACTTGTGGTTGCGGCAGATGACGGAGTGATGCCTCAGACAGTTGAGGCCATCAACCATGCCAAGGCAGCAGGTATAGAGATAATAGTTGCCGTCAATAAGATAGATAAGCCCAATGCCAATATAGATAAGGTTAAGCAGGAGCTTGCGGAATACGAGCTTATCCCCGAGGACTGGGGCGGAAGCACGGTATTCGCACCCGTATCCGCCAAGAGCGGCGAGGGCATCAAGGAGCTCCTTGATATGGTACTCCTGACAGCGGATATACTGGAGCTTAAGGCTAATCCCAAGCGTAAGGCAAGAGGTCTCGTGATAGAGGCCGAGCTTGATAAGGGACGCGGTCCCGTGGCAACGGTACTGGTACAGAAGGGTACACTTAAGGTGGGAGATTTCATCTCTGCCGGAGCGTGCCACGGTAAGGTACGTGCCATGATAGATGATAAGGGCAGGAGAGTCAAGGAGGCAGGACCCTCGATCCCTGTGGAGATACTGGGTCTTAATGATGTGCCCGGTGCGGGTGAGGTGTTCATCGCTCATGAGTCGGATAAGCAGGCTAAGCAGTTCGCAGATACCTTCCTTGCACAGAGTAAGGTTAAGAAGCTTGAAGAGACCAAGTCCAAGATGAGTCTGGATGATGTATTCGCCCAGATCAAGGAAGGTAATCTCAAGGAACTTAATCTCATCGTCAAGGCAGATGTGCAGGGTTCGGTGGAGGCAGTCAAGCAGAGTCTTGTCAAGCTGTCTAACGATGAGGTTGTGGTCAAGTGCATACATGGTGGTGTGGGAGCCATCAATGAGTCGGATGTATCGCTCGCAGCAGCATCCAATGCGATCATAATCGGTTTCAACGTCCGTATCGATGCCCTTGCCAAGGATACGGCAGAGCATGAGGGCGTGGACGTAAGGCTCTATAAGGTCATCTATCAGGCCATAGATGATGTGGAAGCAGCCATGAAGGGAATGTTAGATCCCATCTTCGAGGAGAAGGTCATCGGTCATGCGGAGGTACGTCAGATATTCAAGGCATCTGCTGTGGGCAATATCGCAGGCTCTTATGTGCTTGACGGACAGTTCAACAGAGGCTGTAAGATACGTATCACAAGAGAAGGCGAGCAGATATACGAAGGAGCGCTTGCATCCCTTAAGAGATTCAAGGATGATGTCAAGGAGGTCAAGGCAGGCTTTGAGTGCGGTCTTGTGTTCGAAGGCTTCGACAGCATGCAGGAGCTTGATATAGTGGAAGCTTATGAGATGGTAGAGGTACCCAGATAATGCGTAAGAGTAGTATTAAGCATGAGCAGATCAACGAAGAGGTGATGCGTGCTCTTGCCGATATAATCAGGACAGAGGTCAAGGACCCGAGAGTACCTGAGCTTGTGTCGGTGCTTTCTGTGGAGGTGACCCCGGACTTAAGCAATTGTAATGCATATATAAGTGTGTTCGGAGATGAAGAGACCGGGCAGAATGCCCTTAAAGGGCTTAACAGTGCATCCGGATATATCAGGAATCAGCTTGCGAGGATGCTCAACCTAAGGCATACTCCGGAGCTTAAGTTCCATCTTGACCGTTCCATAGCTTACGGCGTGGATATGATGAGCCGTATAGACGAGGTCATAGATAAGGACAACAGGGCAAGGGAGTTAAGGGGCGAGACCGAGTAGAACTTATGGATAAGATAAGGGAAGAGATACAGGGTGTTAAGAGCATAGGGATAACAGGACATATAAGACCCGACGGTGATTGCGTGGGGTCTGTTCTTGGTATGTATCTCTACCTTAAGAAGATATGCGGTGGCGATGTCACTATTGATGCGATCCTGGAGGACCCGCCGCAGATATTTGACTGTATCAAAGGCTTCGATAAGATAAGGAGATACCCGGATCGAAAGCCTTATGACCTCTTCATAGTGATAGATACATCTCCGGACAGGATAGGAGATGCTTATCCCGGATACGAGAAAGCACGTAAGAGGATCAATATCGACCATCATATAAGCAATCATGGCGGGAGCGATACAGACTATATAGACCCGGATGCAAGCTCAGCCTCCGAACTGGTATACAGGCTTATGGATGAGGAGCTTATAGATGTGGATATAGCTACGGCCATATATCTTGGCATCGCACATGACACAGGTGTCATGCAGTATTCCAATACATCACCGGCAACCCTTAGAATAGTGGCCAAGCTTATAGAATTCGGATTCGATTTCCCTAAGCTTATAGATATAACCTTCCATGAGAAGACATATGTACAGAATCAGGTACTGGGAAGAGCGCTTACCGAGAGCATACTTTTTATGGACAAAAAGTGTATAGTGAGCGGCTTCGACCGGAAGATCATGAATTTCTACGGCATTACCAGCAAGGATATGGACGGCATTGTCAATCAGCTAAGATATACCAAGGGCGTAGAGGTATCTATCTTCATGTATGAGTTAGAACCCCAGAAGTGGAAGATAAGCCTGCGTTCCGGCGGAGCCGTGAATGTGGCAAAGGTTGCGGAATACTTCGGCGGAGGCGGACATGTAAGAGCTGCCGGGTGCAATATAGCAGGAAGCTTCCATGATGCTGTCAATAATCTGTCTGCTCAGATCGCACTTCAGATATGAATATGTATAACGGAGTGATCAATGTATATAAAGAGGCCGGATACACATCCTTCGATGTGGTGGCCAGACTTCGCGGTATCCTTAAGCAGAAGAAGATAGGACATACGGGTACGTTAGACCCCGACGCTACAGGTGTGCTGCCCGTGGCTGTCGGCAATGCCACTAAGCTCATAGAGTATCTGACGGATAAGAAGAAGGAATATATTGCTACATATGTCCTTGGGCTACATACCGATACAGGAGACATATCCGGTAATATACTCTCGCAAAGCGATGCAGAGGTGACAGAGGAAGAGATCATCGAAGCGACCGCTTCATTTAAGGGAGATATCATGCAGATACCGCCCATGTATTCGGCGCTTAAGGTAGACGGTAAGAAGCTGTATGAGCTTGCAAGAGAGGGCAAGGAGATAGAGCGTAAGACAAGACGCATCACCATATATGAGGCAGAGGTTCTATATATCGGTGAATACGAGGCTTTCTTGCAGGAATTTGACAGATATTACGGTAAAAATGACAGACCGATTCCCGGCAATGAGTCACATCTAAGCCGCAGGATGACCATATGCATGAGGGTAGTATGCTCCAAAGGAACATATATAAGGACACTGTGCGAGGATATAGGTCATAAGCTTGGGACCACGGCTGTCATGACAGCCCTTAAGAGAAGCGCGTCGGGAGATTACGGTGAGGATTCGGCACATACTCTGTCTGAGATAGAGAACATCGTATCGACAGGGGATGCGGGGAATATCTTAATACCGACAGAGTCGGCTTTTATGCAGTATCCTAAGGTGTGCCTGTCAGGCGAGGAGCTAAGACTTGCCCGTAACGGCAATGTGCTTAAGCCCGGAGATATCTTAAAAGCCGAGGAATGTACGGATGACAGTCCGCTTTATATAAGGATCTGTGATGATAGGGGAGCATTCTTCGCTCTGTATGAGAGGAAGTCTTCGGGTAAGGTATATAAGCCCAAGACCATGTTTTTGTGATATGGAAGTAATAAGAGATACACTTGACTTTATGATAGAGAGACCTACTGCCGTATGTATCGGGAAGTTCGACGGTGTACATATCGGTCACAGGACACTTATAGAGAAGGTGGTGGCCTGTAAAGCCATGGGACTGATACCTACCGTATTCACCTTCGATCCGTCGCCGGAAGAGCTTTTCTCGGGCGTGCATACAGAGCAATTATGTACGGACATCCAGAAGCAGGAATATCTTGAGTCAATGGGTATCGAGCTGATAATAGAATTCCCTCTCACATATGAGACGGCAGCCATAGAGCCTCTTGACTTTATAGAAGATATCCTTGTTGGGAAGCTTCATATGAGATATATAGCCGCAGGTCCGGACATATCATTCGGTAAGGGAGGAGCGGGAGATAGGGAACTCATATGCGTTATGGGCGAGAGGTTCGGTTATAAAGCCGAGATAATCGAGAAGGTGAGATTCGAGGGGGAAGAGGTAAGCTCAAGCAGGATAAGAGAAGCGCTGCTTAAAGGTGATGAAGTTAAGGCAAGGAGGATGTTGGGCAGATCATGAGTTCTAATATTTTGTTGTCATTATCCGGAGGGCTTGGACTTTTCCTTTTTGGCATGACGCTTATGAGTGAAGGAATAGAGAAAGCGGCAGGTGCCAAGCTGCGTAACATACTTGAGCTTTTCACACGTAATAGATTCACCGGTATGATAGTCGGTATCATCTTCACCGGTATAATCCAGTCATCCAGTGCCTGTACCGTCATGGTAGTCAGCTTCGTTAACTCGGGACTTATGAGTCTGTATCAGGCTGCGGGAGTTATCTTCGGTGCCAATATCGGTACAACCGTCACCTCACAGCTTGTATCCTTTAATCTGTCCAAGATCGCTCCGCTTTTCGTTCTGTGCGGGATAATCATAGTAATGTTTGTCAAAAGTGAATCCGTCAAGAAGATAGGTGATATAATCCTGGGCTTCGGTGTACTCTTCATGGGTCTGTCGATCATGAGCTCGTCCATGGGACAGATGAGGGAGGATCCGGAGCTTGTGGAGTTCTTATCAAGGCTTCATAACCCTGTGATCGCCATTATCCTTGGAATGCTTGTAACGGCTGTCATACAGAGCTCTTCCGTGACTGTCAGCATACTCTTACTAATGGCCAACCAGGGCCTTATAGGAGTGGGTATAGTGCTGTATGTGATCTTAGGCTGTAATATAGGAGCCTGCGCATCCGCAACCTTGGCCTCTCTTTCGGGCAAGAAGGATGCCAAGAGAGCAGCCATGATCCATCTGCTCTTTAACGTAATAGGTACGATCATCTTCTTCATCATCCTGCAATTTGCCGAGGAGCCAATAATCAGTCTGCTTCGGAAAATATCGGCAGATAACGGTCGTCTGGTGGCTAATGCCCACACACTTATCAAGATATTCCAGGTAATTATCCTTTTCCCATTCTCAGGTCTGATAGTGAAGCTTACCTATCTTCTTGTGCCCGGTGAGGATAAAAAGGTGGGATACAGAGACAGCTTCACCCTTAAGTATATCGGAGATAAAGTGGTGTTCAATCCTGCAACGGCGGTTGTGGATGTCATAAGGGAGATCGAGAGGATGGCGGATCTTGCCAGCGAGAATCTCAACCGTGCCATGAATGCGCTCATTACTCTTGATCAGGATGACATAGACGAAGTATACGAGGTGGAGAAAAATATCAATTTCCTGAATCATTCCATAACAGACTATCTGGTGAAGATCAATCAGACCAACCTCCCCATAGAGGACTTAAGGAGTATCGGCGCTCTCTTCCATGTGGTCAATGATATAGAGAGGATCGGCGATCATGCGGAGAATGTGGCGGATGATGCCATAACCCGTAAGGAGAAGGGGCTTAACTTCTCCAAGGAGGCTCAGCGCGAGATGGGACAGATGCTCGATAAGGTCAACGATATCGTGAGATTCTCCGTAGAGATGTTTGCTAAGGGTAAGACCGAGCATATGACACATGTATCGGTACTTGAGGATGAGATAGACAATATGGAGCACAGGCTTCAGAATGCCCATATTGAGAGACTTACCAAGGGAGAATGTACTCCCGATGCCGGGATGATATTCTCTGATATCGTATCGGGACTTGAACGAGTGGCAGATCATGCGGTCAATATCGCATTCGCCATTACGGAGAGCGAAGAAGAGTGAATATCATACGAATAAGTATATGAATATGTATGGTCCGTTCGGATTGTATATGGGAAAAAAGTATGTTAGAATACTTTTCAGGGAGCAGGGATAATAGTATATCTCGTACGGGTATCATAATAGATGGAATGGAATGAGATTGTAAGTTTTTTCAAAAAGCGCACATCTGTAGTGATCGAATATTCGATCGTAGTCATTGTTACCGTCGCATCCTTACTCATGATAAGAGACAGGACCGAAGGCAAGGTGCTGTTACTCCTGTGACCATATCAGGAAGCTACAGTGCGGATGGCGGTAATACCTTTACGGACTTTGATGATTATGATGACATAGATATGAGTCATCTTAACAGGCTTATCATCAAGGGGCATTTTAATCAGGACGTAAAGCCGGGCAATAAGCTTTATCTTTTTCTTAATTACATTGACGCATCGGTATATATCAACGACAGGATAATATATACATCGGATCCGGGGGTGGCTTACTGCTGGGATTCGATAGATTCTTACGCATTCGGTCCCTATGACGATGTGACCATAGACCTTTCTACCAGAGGTCCGGTGCTGTATAACGTGGCTTTTAAGCAGTTCCTTGACAGACTGAACGTTTCCACCAAGAATGCGGTACTTTTCAGTATGCTAAGGCATGATGCGTTGCGCCTTACAGGTAATATGCTGCTCATCATAATCGGTGTGTTGATAATGCAGACCTATGTGGAGCATATAAGGAGTCATTCCGGCAAGAAGGCGGGTATCCTATCCGGAGCCGTAGGTATCATGACGGGAGCGCTTACCTGTTATATCAATGCCGACTATATCACCATTATACTTCCCATATATGCGGTACTGGAATATTTTGACACCCTTACGCAGATATTCACGGTGATATTCATTATGTCGTATCTCAGGCGTTATATAGAGGATAGGGAATGTGAGAGAAGATCAGGCATAATACTGGTGGTCTCATATAATATCTCAATATTATATATGCTGTGGCGTGCCTTCTTCGTGGATTCTTCTTTCTCTGCCATGATCCCTGTCATGACCATAGGTGGTGTCGCCGCATTCTATTTCATATATCTGCTCATTAAGGATCTTAATTCGCATAAGGAGAGTGTCTCCAAAGCAGTGACGGTAAACTCAGCCATACTGCTTGCATCCATAATCGGTGAGGTCGTATACTTCCTTGTGACCGGAACATATAAGGTTGACATGATGGAGGTGGGACTGCTTGTCTTCGCTATCGGACAGTATACGGCGCTTGTGGAGGAGAATATCGCCGAGAGAAGAGAGGCCACAAGAGCCAAGGAACTTGAGAATGAACTGATGGAGAGCCGGATCAATATAATGGTGAGTCAGATACAGCCGCACTTTATGTACAATGCCTTAAGTACCATAAGGGCACTTGTGAGCAAGGATCCGTCAGAGGCAAGGAAGGCCATAGACTTTTTCACCAAGTACCTAAGGTCTAATATGGACTCCTTATCCCAGAAGAGTTGTATCCCCTTTAAGAAGGAGATGGAGCATGTGGAGAGCTACCTCTATATAGAGAAGCTCAGATTCGGTGATATGTTAAATATCGTGTACGATATAGAATGCGAAGACTTCGACATACCCTGCATGACCGTACAGACACTGGCGGAGAATGCGGTCAAGCACGGACTCTTAGCAAGGGAAAACGGCGGGACTCTTACGATAAGAAGCCGTGAGACTGCTAACTGCTATGAGGTTCAGATCAAGGATGACGGTGTAGGCTTTGATACATCAAAGGGATTCGATGATTCGAGAAGTCATGTGGGGATAGAGAATTCAAGGAAGAGACTTGCCGCCATGTGCGGAGGTACGCTGTCTATAGGAAGCAAGATAGATGTGGGTACGGTCATCACCATTACCATACCCAAGGTGGTTCCTGACCATGCAGAATATGACAAAAGACGGGGAGGAGGATTGTCATGAAGGTCATAGCGGTGGATGATGAGCAGATCATCCTGGATGATTTTGTGGATATGCTTAACAGAATGGATGAGGTGAGTTCGGTCAAGGGCTTCACAAGCTGTGAGAGAGCGCTTCAATACATCGGGGAGAATGATGTGGATGTGGCGTTTTTGGATATACGGATGAGAGGCATGGACGGCATCACTTTGGCCAAAAGAGCCAAGGTGCTAAAGCCTGCGCTCAATATAATATTTTTAACCGCATATCCCGAATACTCGCTTGATGCGATGCAGCTCCATGCATCGGGATACCTTGTCAAGCCGGCTATGGAGGAGGATGTCCGTAAGGAATTAAGAGACCTGAGGGTTCCCCCGGAGGTACATAACGGAAGCAGGAT
This sequence comes from uncultured Lachnospiraceae bacterium, assembly GCA_905235845.1. Taxonomy (GTDB): domain Bacteria; phylum Bacillota; class Clostridia; order Lachnospirales; family Lachnospiraceae; genus Colinaster. Next base: position 7,357 of record CAJONG010000050.1, on the reverse strand, counting down.
CAAGGTACAGTGCTTTGGTAATTTTGAGGTATTTGTGGATTCCTATCCGTGTCCTTTTAAGTATATCAAGACCAAGGAGCTTTTTGCATATCTCATAGACAGACGGGGAACCTTCTGCTCTAACGGTGAGATACTTGCGGCGCTGTGGGAGGACAAGGAGATCACAGTCTCCCTTGAGAATTATCTGCGCAATCTGATAAGTGACTTAAGAGCCGTGCTCAAGGAATTCGACCTGGAGGATGTGATCAATAAGAAAAAGGGAATGATCCGTGTGGTTCCGGAGAAGATAGACTGTGACTATTACAGGTGGATCGAAGGGGACAGTGTGGCCATCAACGCTTTCAACGGAGAGTATATGAGTCAGTACAGTTGGGCGGAGGATACTCTGGCCGGTATCGAGAACAGAAGCATATAAATAGTGCTTGCCTAGTCAGGCGGACTGTGATATGATAGTTCAGTATGTGGCGCTTGCTCAGGTTATGGCAACTCCGGCCAAGCCTTGGTGAGATGCCGAATCAGTATTCATTAAAGGAGATAAGAGAATGATAGCAAAAGAAAAGAAAACAGAGATCATCGAGAAGTACGCAAGAAAGCCCGGCGACACGGGTTCACCGGAGGTTCAGATAGCAGTGCTCACAGCACGTATCAATGAGCTTACGGAGCACCTTAAGAGCAATCCCAAGGATCATCACTCAAGACGCGGTATGTATAAGATGATCGGTAAGAGAAGAGGTCTTCTTGATTACCTTATGAAGACAGACCTTGAAGGATACAGAAGCTTAATAGAGAAGCTTGGTATCAGAAGATAATCATGTGTATAAGGGGACGGATTTTTCTGTCCCCTTTTATCGCTTGGTAGGGACGGTTCCGAGACCACTTATAAGCACACAGTGACCTGTGTTCTTATAAGTAGTTTCGGGTCTTCTGCCGGGCGTTTTGACGGTTAACAGACGAAAGGAGACCAAAATGTACAAGACATTCACAATGGAACTGGCCGGTCGGACATTAAGCGTCGACATAGGTCGAGTAGGCAAGCAGGCTAACGGCTGTGCATTCATGCATTACGGTGATACAACGGTGCTTTCCACAGCTACAGCCAGCGAGAAGCCCAGAGACGGTATTGATTTCTTCCCTTTAAGCGTTGAGTATGAAGAGAAGATGTATGCCGTAGGCAAGATGCCCGGCGGCTTCAATAAGAGAGAGGGTAAGGCAAGTGAGAATGCGATCCTTACAAGCCGTGTCATCGACAGACCCATGCGTCCTCTCTTCCCCAAGGATTATCGTAACGATGTAACACTTAACAATATGGTAATGAGCGTGGATCCCGAGTGCAGACCCGAGCTTGTGGCTATGCTTGGTTCAGCCATAGCAACATCCATATCAGACATACCCTTTGACGGCCCCTGCGCTACCACACAGGTAGGTATGATAGATGGTGAGTTCATCATCAATCCCAATCAGGAGCAGTGGAAGAAGGGCGACCTTAATCTTACGGTAGCATCTACCAAGGAGAAGGTCATCATGATCGAGGCGGGTGCCAATGAGATACCCGAGGCTAAGATGATCGAGGCTATATACAAGGCTCATGAGATCAATCAGGAGATCATAGCCTTCATCGATAAGATCGTGGCAGAGTGCGGTAAGGCCAAGCATGAGTATGTAAGCTATGCTATGCCTGACGAACTCATGGAAGAGATCAAGAGGATCGTACCTCCCGAGGAGATGGAGAAAGCAGTATTCACGGATGAGAAGCAGGTTCGTGAGGAGAATATCAGAGTCATCAAGGAGAGACTGGCCGAGAGCTTTGCTGAGAACGAAGAGTGGCTTGCGCTTATTGATGATGCAATATACCAGTATGAGAAGAAGACGGTACGTAAGATGATCCTTAAGGATCATAAGCGTCCCGATGGAAGAGAGATCACACAGATCCGTCCTCTTGCGGCTGAGGTTGATATCATCCCCAGAGTACACGGTTCTGCAATGTTCACCAGAGGGCAGACTCAGATCTGTAACGTCGTGACTCTTGCTCCTCTTTCAGAGATGCAGAAGATAGACGGTCTCGATGCTAACGAGACAAGTAAGAGATATATACACCAGTACAACTTCCCCGCATATTCTGTGGGTGAGACCAAGGTAAGCCGCGGTCCCGGAAGAAGAGAGATCGGTCACGGTGCTCTTGCGGAGAGAGCGCTTATAGCAGTCCTTCCTTCAGAGGAAGAGTTCCCTTATGCAATACGTGCGGTATCTGAGACCTTCGAGTCTAATGGTTCGACATCAATGGCATCTACATGTGCATCATGTATGTCACTCATGGCAGCCGGCGTACCCATCAAGAAGATGGTGGCAGGTATCTCATGCGGACTTGTAACAGGCGATACGGATGATGATTTCGTTCTCCTTACGGATATTCAGGGACTTGAGGACTTCTTCGGTGATATGGACTTCAAGGTAACAGGTACTACAGAGGGCATAACAGCCATCCAGATGGATATCAAGATCCACGGTCTTACAAGACCGATAGTTGAGGGTGCAATAGCAAGATGTCGTGAAGCAAGACTCTTCATCATGGATAACTGCATGAAGCCTGCTATAGCAGAGCCTCGTAAGGAAGTCGGCGAGTACGCTCCCAAGATCATAAGCCTTACTATTGATCCTGAGAAGATCGGTGATGTTGTTGGTCAGAGAGGCAAGACCATCAATGAGATCATCGCACGTACAGGTGTCAAGATCGATATCACGGATGACGGTAATGTATCGGTATGCGGTACGGAAGCTGACAAGATGAACGAAGCCGTAGATATGATCAAGACTATCGTAACCGACTTTGAACAGGGTCAGATATTCACCGGTAAGGTGGTAAGCATCAAGGAGTTCGGTGCATTCATAGAGTTCGCACCCGGCAAGGAGGGCATGGTACACATCTCCAAGATCGCCAAGGAACGTATCAACCATGTAGAGGATGTCCTAACCCTCGGTGATACTGTAACAGTAGTATGCTTAGGCAAGGATAAGATGGGTCGCATCAGCTTCTCAATGAAGGATGTTGCTCAGCAGTAATTGACTTTATGCCCCTGGAGTGTATGTGCATTCCGGGGGTTTTTGTATGTCGTGAGTCGAAAATGCAAATATAATGCATAAGCGGGTAATTTTTGCCGCCGGTACTTAGCCGGCGTTTTTCAGACGGCTTATGTACCGTTGCGAGCAAAACCTTAGCGCAAGCGTGCCCGCGTTGCATTCATATTTGCATTTTCGACTGACAAACAGTTAAAAACGCTGTGATGACTAACGGTTTGCAGCAATATTTTGTAAGGATAAGTTGTATATATGTCAAATATTAGCGAAGAGATAAATAAGAGGCGTACATTCGCCATCATATCCCACCCTGATGCGGGTAAGACCACACTTACGGAGAAGTTCCTGTTATACGGGGGTGCCATTAACTTGGCAGGCTCCGTCAAGGGTAAGGCTACTGCCAGACATGCGGTCAGCGACTGGATGGAGATAGAGAAGGAACGTGGTATCTCGGTGACTTCTTCCGTGCTTGAGTTTGAGTACGGCGGATATCATATCAATATACTTGATACACCGGGACATCAGGACTTCTCGGAGGATACCTATCGTACGCTCATGGCAGCGGACAGTGCCGTGATGGTCATAGATGCATCCAAGGGCGTGGAGGCGCAGACAAGGAAGCTTTTTAAGGTATGCGGTATGAGGGGCATACCCATCTTCACTTTCATTAATAAGCTTGACAGAGATGCCAATGACACATTCGAGCTGCTCGATGATATAGAGAAGGAGCTTGGGATAGCCACATGTCCTGTCAACTGGCCCATAGGCTGCGGCAAGAGCTTCAAGGGTGTATATGACAGGCAAAAGAGAGAGGTGATCACATACTCCGATACCGAGAAGGGGACGAAGGAAGGTGAGACCTCGGTATATTCCATAGATGATGACACGGGTGTCATTAATGCTATCACCAAGGAGAAATACGACATTCTCACAGAGGAGATAGAGCTTTTAGACGGAGCCAGCGCAGAGTATGATCTTGACAGGGTAAGAGACGGTAAGCTTACGCCGGTATTCTTCGGCTCGGCTCTGACCAATTTCGGTGTGGAGGTATTCTTACAGTACTTCCTTAAGATGACTACAACGCCTCTGGCAAGGAAGAGCGGGGATGAACTTATAGACCCGGTAGGACATGATTTCAGTGCTTTCGTGTTCAAGATCCAGGCCAATATGAATAAGGCTCACAGAGACAGGATCGCTTTCATGAGGATATGCAGCGGCAAATTCGAGGCATCTAGGGAGGTTAAGCATGTACAGGGCGGCAAGACCATGCGCTTAAGCCAGCCTCAGCAGATAATGGCGGATTCACGTAAGATACTCGACGAAGCATATGCCGGTGATATAATCGGTGTCTTCGATCCCGGTATATTCTCTATAGGTGATACGGTATGCGCCCCGGGCGAGGATATAGTCTATGAAGGTATTCCCACGTTTGCGCCGGAGCACTTCGCCAGAGTGCGTCAGGTGGATACCATGAAAAGGAAGCAATTCGTCAAGGGCATCGAGCAGATAGCAAAAGAAGGCGCCATACAGATATTTCAGGAGTTCAACACGGGTCTTGAGGAGATCATAGTCGGTGTAGTCGGTGTGCTTCAGTTCGATGTATTGAAATACAGGCTGGAGAATGAGTATAATGTGGATATAAGGCTTGAACCACTTCCATATGAGCATATCAGATGGATAGGCAATAAGGATATCGATCCGGATAAGATTACGGGAACGAGTGATATGAAGAAGATCAAGGATCTTAAGGACAGACCGTTGCTTCTCTTTATCAATGCATGGAGCGTCGGGATGGTGCTTGAGCGTAATCCGGGTCTTGAACTTCTGGAATTCGGTACACAGTAGATATACATGAAGGAATGATATGAAGAGATTATTGGCGGTGCTCGGTGTGTCTGCCGCGATCTTTGCGGGGCTCATCATTTATTCCGTTGTCGGGCTTGATACTCCGGGTAAAGAGACGTTCATGCATAAGGTGGATGTGGAAGTAACACCCATAGCAAGTCCTGTCAGGATAGAGGAGCCTGTTAAAAAAGAGGTAAGAAACGCAGAGCCGGAACCTGCTCCGGTGGAAGATGCCATAGTAGAGGCTAAAGAAGAGGACTGGAATGAAGAGTCTGCCGGCGAGAGCCTGACAGAGCCCATAGATATCCCTGAGAACTTAAGCACTCATGATCCCTTATCATATGCCTACAGCAGATTAAGTGATAATGAGAAAACGGTATATGATGAGGTATATGTGGGGCTGACGCAGTATATGAGAGATGTGCCCGTATCCACCACAGATCCCTCTATTCTTGATAAGGTATTCAACTGCGTGATGATCGATCACCCGGAGATATTCTATGTCAACGGATACAGATATACGAAGTTCACGGCAGGAGGTGTCATTAAAAGGATAATCTTCAACGGCAGCTATACATATGGACAGGATGAGAGGGATGCCATCGCTCCGGATATAGATACGGTGGCACAGGGGATATTAATGAACGTATATCCGGGGGCTTCGGACTATGATAAGATCAAGTACATCTTCGATGTCATAGTGCTGCAGACGGAATATGACATAGGTTCAACGGATAATCAGAATGTGATATCGGTGCTGCTTAATAAGAGATCTGTATGTCAGGGATATGCCAAGACCATGCAGTTGCTGTTAAACCGCCTGGGTATACCCTGCAGCCTTGTCACCGGAAGCGTAATCGGCGGTGAGAGACATGCATGGAATATAGTATGTGCGGACGGAGAGTGGTATTATCTTGATGCCACATGGGGAGATGCATCATATATACGAAGTGATGAATCCGACGGAGAGGTCATAGTGCCTGATATCAACTATGATTATCTCTTAGTTCCGTACAGCGAGATAAGCTTGACTCACAGGGTGGAATCCGTCATAGATATGCCGGATTGCGTATCATGGAATGATAATTATTATGTAAGAGAGGGTCTGTACTTCACGGATTATGATCCGGAGGGACTGACGCAGGCTTTCAACAGAGCTATATCCGCAGGAGCGGGATATGTGGCGCTTAAGTGCAGTGATGCCGGTTCATATCAGAGGATGTATTCCGAGCTTGTGGATAATCAGCATATATTTGATTACCTTCCGGGCAAGGATGTGGCTTACTCCTACAACGAGGATACCCATAAGTTATTGTTCGCATTAAAGTAGGGAATGTGTTATAATATAACATCAGCATGGAGGTATAAGAATTCATATGGATAATAAAGCATATACATTACAGGGTGGTGGTGCACTCGGTTCGGTTCAGATAGCGGATGATGTGGTCGCCATCATTGCAGGACTTGCCGCTACCGAGGTTGAAGGAGTGTCTGCCATGGCAGGCAATATCACTAATGATCTTATGAGCATGGTAGGCTATAAGAGTCTGACTAAGGGTGTTAAGATCGAGATAGAGGATGGCAGGGTCAGGGCTGAGCTTGCACTTACCATGGACTACGGATACAATATCCCCGATACATGCGCCAAGGTTCAGGATAAGGTCAAGACGACAATTGAGAATATGACAGGCCTTACGGTGACGGATGTTAATATCCGCATTGCCGGTGTGGATATGAAGAAGTAACAGACATCCAAGAGAGTTGATATGACAAGAAGAAAGCTCAGGGAACAGATATTCAAGCTGCTGTTCCGTGTTGAATTTAATGATGCAGAGGATATGGATGAGCAGTGCAGGCTCTTTTTTACCATCAATGATGAGGAGCCGGATGAGGAGGATACACTCTACATCAGATCCAAGTATGATGCCATCTCAGAGAAGCTCTCCGAGATAGACGCACTTATCAATGACAGGACCAAGGGATGGACCACTGACAGGATGAGCAAGGTAGATCTGACCATCATACGACTCGGAGTATATGAGATAGTGTATGACGATGATGTGCCGGAGGGTGTGGCTGTCAATGAAGCCGTAGAGCTTGCCAAGCGCTTCGGACAGGAGGAATCCTACAGCTTCGTCAACGGAGTCTTACGTAACTTCTTGGATCAGAACGGGTAGTTAAATTGGGTAGTATATATACTGTAGCTCAGGTCAATTCATATATTAAGAATATGTTCACACAGGATTATCTGCTTCACTCACTTTCCGTTCGGGGGGAGGTGAGCAATTGCAAGTATCATCCTTCCGGACATATCTATTTTACATTGAAGGATAAGCTTGGTGTGATGTCCTGTATTATGTTTTCAGGCAATCGCAGAGGCTTATCTTTTTCCTTGACAGAGGGAATGCAGGTGATAGTGACCGGCAGAGTGGACGTGTAT
>CAJONG010000049.1 GCA_905235845.1 uncultured Lachnospiraceae bacterium | reverse complement strand
ATGGCCGGACGACACGGTAATAAAGGTGTCGTATCAAGAGTATTGCCTGTAGAGGATATGCCTTATCTTCCCAACGGAAGACCTCTTGATATCGTACTTAACCCCCTCGGCGTGCCTTCACGTATGAACATCGGACAGGTACTTGAGATACATCTGTCCCTTGCGGCCAAGGCATTAGGCATCAATGTGGCTACGCCCGTATTCGACGGTGCAAACGAGAAGGATATCATGGATACACTCGATCTTGCCAATGATTACGTTAATCTTGAGTGGGAAGAGTTCGAGAAGAAGCATAAGAAGGAGCTGCTGCCTGAGGTAATGCAGTATCTTTCGGATAACAGAGAACACAGGAAGCTATGGAAGGGCGTGCCTATATCAAGGGATGGTAAGGTAAGACTTCGTGACGGACGTACCGGTGAGTACTTCGACAGTCCCGTCACCATAGGCCACATGCATTACCTTAAGCTGCATCACCTGGTAGATGACAAGATTCATGCGCGTTCTACCGGTCCTTACTCCCTTGTCACCCAACAGCCTCTCGGCGGTAAAGCCCAGTTCGGCGGACAGCGATTCGGTGAGATGGAGGTGTGGGCTCTAGAGGCGTACGGAGCATCGTATACACTTCAGGAGATCCTGACAGTTAAGTCGGATGATGTCATCGGACGTGTGAAGACCTATGAGGCCATCATCAAGGGCGATAATATCCCTGAGGCAGGCATACCCGAGTCATTCAAGGTTATGCTTAAGGAGCTTCAGTCATTGGGTCTGGATGTGAGAGTACTGCGTGATGACAATACGGAAGTCAAGATCATGGAATCTGTTGACTACACCGATACTGACTATAGATTCACCATGGGTGATGACAATCGCTTCAATAGAGAAGACGAATCCTTCGCTTCTCACGGATTCTCCAAGCAGGAGTTCAATGACGAAGGTGAACTTACCGACGCCGAGGACGATTACGAGGAGAGCATGGAAGACGATTACGAGACAGTTAGTGACGAAGAGTAAAAGATAGATTATCTTAAGGAGAAATAAAATGCCGGCATTTAAGCAAGAAGCATATCAACCAATGACTTTCGATGCAATAAGGATCGGTCTCGCATCCCCTGACCGTATCCGTGAGTGGTCAAAGGGTGCGGTGACTAAGCCCGAGACCATCAATTACAGAACACTCAAGCCGGAGAGAGACGGCCTGTTCTGTGAGAGGATATTCGGACCCAGCAAGGACTGGGAATGTCATTGCGGTAAGTATAAGAAGATCCGCTATAAGGGCGTGATCTGTGACAGATGTGGTGTTGAAGTCACCAAGGCCAATGTTCGTAGAGAGCGTATGGGTCATATAGAGCTTGCGGCTCCCGTGTCACATATATGGTACTTCAAGGGTATACCCAGTCGCATGGGACTTATACTCGATCTGTCTCCGAGAGTACTGGAGAAGGTGCTGTACTTCGCATCGTATATAGTACTTGATCCCGCGGATTCGGGATTACAGAAGAAGCAGATCCTATCCGAGAAGGAATATAACGATGCCAGAGAAGAGTGGGGCAATAAGTTCCGTGTAGGTATGGGCGCAGAGTCCATCAAGGAACTTTTACTCGATATAGACCTTGAGGAGGAGTCAAGGAGCTTAAGGGAAGAGTTAAATGACGCTACAGGACAGAGAAGAGCCAAGATCATCAAGAGGCTTGAAGTTGTTGAGGCATTCAGGGAGTCAGGCAACGATCCTTCATGGATGATCATGGATGTGATCCCCGTGATCCCGCCGGATCTTCGTCCGATGGTACAGCTTGACGGCGGAAGATTCGCTACATCTGACCTTAACGACCTTTACAGAAGGATAATCAACCGTAACAACCGTCTTCAGAGACTTATGGAGCTTGGCGCACCGGACATCATCGTGCGTAACGAGAAGCGTATGCTCCAGGAGGCTGTTGATGCGCTTATAGACAACGGCAGAAGAGGAAGACCTGTTACGGGTCCCGGCAACAGAGCTCTTAAGTCTCTTTCGGATATGCTTAAGGGTAAAGGTGGCCGATTCAGACAGAACCTCCTTGGTAAGCGTGTGGACTACTCCGGACGATCAGTTATCGTCGTAGGTCCCGAACTTAAGATATATCAGTGCGGACTGCCTAAGGAGATGGCTATAGAGCTCTTTAAGCCCTTCGTGATGAAAGAGCTTGTATGCCGCGGAATATCACAGAATATCAAGAATGCCAAGAAGCTTGTGGAGAGGCTTGATACAAGCGTGTGGGATGTGCTTGAGGAAGTTATCGCAGAGCATCCCGTTATGCTTAACCGTGCTCCCACACTTCACAGACTCGGAATACAGGCTTTTGAGCCCATACTTGTAGAGGGTAAGGCTATCAAGCTTCATCCCCTTGTATGTACGGCTTTCAATGCCGACTTCGACGGCGACCAGATGGCTGTTCATCTGCCTCTGTCAGTTGAAGCACAGGCTGAGTGCAGATTCCTCCTGCTCTCACCCAATAACCTTTTAAAGCCCTCAGACGGTGGTCCCGTGGCCGTTCCTTCACAGGATATGGTGCTCGGTATCTACTATCTGACACAGGAGAGAGAGGGCGCACTCGGAGAGGGTAAGTTCTTCAGGAACTATAACGAGGCGATACTTGCTTATGAGAACGGTGTCATTACGCTGCACTCACGTATCAAGGTAAGAGTATCCAAGGAGATAGACGGTACGGTATACACAGAGACTGTTGAGTCTACTCTCGGAAGATTCATATTCAATGAGATACTTCCTCAGGATCTCGGATTCGTGGACAGATCCAAGAAGGAGAATCTCCTTAAGCTTGAGGTGGACTTCCATGTAGGAAAGAAGGGACTTAAGCAGATACTTGAGCATGTTATCAATATACACGGTGCGTCTGTAACTGCAGAGGTGCTTGATGATATCAAGGCTACAGGATATAAGTATTCAACAAGGGCGGCCATGACCGTATCCATCTCGGATATGACAGTGCCGGCATCCAAGCCCGAACTCTTAGCAGAGGCACAGAATACCGTAGATAAGATCTCACAGAACTTCAGACGTGGTCTTATCACAGAGGAAGAGAGATACAGAGCCGTAATAGATACATGGAATGAGATAGACGGAAGACTGACCAAGGATCTGCTCGACGGACTTGATAAGTACAATAACATCTTCATGATGGCAGACTCAGGAGCCCGTGGTAGTAACCAGCAGATCAAGCAGCTTGCAGGTATGCGTGGACTTATGGCGGATACCACAGGCCGTACCATTGAGCTTCCGATCAAGTCTAACTTCCGTGAAGGTCTTGACGTGCTTGAGTACTTCCTCTCAGCGCATGGAGCCAGAAAGGGTCTGTCAGATACGGCGCTTCGTACTGCTGACTCAGGTTACCTTACCAGACGAATGGTGGATGTATCGCAGGAACTCATCATTCGTGAGATGGACTGCTGCGAGGGCAGGGATGAGATATACGGCATGAATGTGAAGGCATTCATGGACGGCAAGGAGACCATAGAGTCTCTTCAGGACAGAATAACAGGCAGATATTCGTGTGAGGATATCAAGGATAAAGAGGGCAAGCTTATCGTCGGCGCCAACCACATGATCACACCCTCAAGAGCCAAGGCCATAATCGATAACGAGATCGAGAACGTCAGGATCCGTACGATCCTTACCTGTCACTCACATAACGGAATATGCTCTAAGTGCTACGGAGCCAACATGGCTACCGGTGAGGCGGTACAGGTAGGTGAGGCAGTAGGTATCATAGCTGCACAGTCTATCGGTGAGCCCGGTACACAGCTTACGATGAGAACCTTCCATACCGGTGGTGTGGCAGGAGATAATATCACACAGGGTCTTCCCAGAGTCGAGGAGCTCTTCGAGGCAAGAAAGCCTAAGGGACTTGCGATCATCGCAGAGTTCGGCGGCAGAGTGGAGATCAAGGATACCAAGAAGAAGAGAGAGATCGTCATAACAGATGATGAGACAGGCGAGTCTAAGACATACCTTATACCTTACGGTTCGCGTATCAAGGTCTTGGACGGTGCCATCTTAGAGGCAGGCGACGAACTGACAGAGGGTTCTGTTAATCCTCATGATCTGCTTAAGATCAAAGGTATCCGTGCGGTACAGGATTACATGCTGCGCGAAGTACAGAGAGTATACCGCTTACAGGGTGTTGACATCGCCGATAAGCATATCGAAGTCATCGTTCGTCAGATGCTTAAGAAGATACGCATAGAGGAGAGCGGTGATTCGGGAGTACTTCCCGGCAACCTCATGGATGTACTTGACTATGAGGACGAATGTGAGAAGCTTAAGGCAGAGGGTAAGGAGCCCCCGGTAGGTACACAGATAATGCTCGGTATCACCAAGGCGGCGCTTGCTACCAATTCATTCCTTTCGGCAGCTTCCTTCCAGGAGACCACCAAGGTGCTTACGGAGGCAGCTATTAAGGGTAAGGTAGATCCCCTTATCGGACTTAAGGAGAACGTCATAATCGGTAAGCTTATCCCCGCAGGTACGGGTATGAGAAGGTACAGAGATGTACACTTAAGCACTGACTATAAGTTATCCGATTACTTCGATATAGAGGAGGAAGAGGATGACATACAGGTTCTTGCAGATACGGCCGATGAGACCTTTGACGAAGAGATCGACGAGAATGCTGTTGTAGAGATCGCCGAAGAGTAATGGTTGATACGTTGTGCCGGAAGGCATAAGGCAACATCCGGATCATGTTATGAATAGCAGATATAACAGGCAGTCGGGAGTATATCCCGGCTGCTTTATATTGCAATATTATCCGCACACATTTATAATTATGAGGATAAGGCTTATAACCATGTTGAGGATATACATATGAGACATCACAACAGAATAACGTGCGGTATACTGACCATGTGCCTGTCTGCGGGTATCATCCTCACAGGATGTGCAGGAGCGGTTCCGGCAGTCACACCGGGTGATACGGATGTGTCTGTGGATACTGAGTCACCTGGTGATATACCGGAAGCGTCAGACAGTACCGGCACTGAAGAAGCAGAGGTTCAACAGGATAAGCCTGTTAAGGGCAGCAGGGATAATACTTCGCAGGTGCTTATCCCTGAGGCTGACGGTGTAACGGCGTATGATGACACTACTGTCACGATCGACATATCCAATATAGATTCCGGGTACTTCATAATCGAGTATAAGGGAGATAATGACAAGCCGAAGCTACAGGTGACGGGACCTGAGGCTGTAACTTATACCTTTGACCTTCACGGAGGCAATGAGACTATCCCTCTTACCCAGGGCTCCGGAACATATCAGATAGCGGCTTACGAGCATATAGGAGACGGCAAATACGTTCAGTTGTGTGCCGTGTCGGAGGATGCGTCCATCAATAATGAGTATTCCCCGTACCTGTATCCCAATCAGTTCGTGGACTTTAAAGCTGATTCGAATGTGGTGAAGTTAGGTGAAGAGCTTGCATATACGGCCAATGATGATCTGGAGGTCGTAGCCAATATATATAACTACATCATAGAGAACATAACCTATGATGTGGATCTTGCCACGAATGTCAAAAGCGGCTATCTTCCCGTGCCTGATGAGACCATTGAGTCGGGAACCGGGATATGCTTCGACTATGCGGCAGTCATGGCATCAATGCTTAGAAGTCAGCAGATCCCTACAAGGCTTGAGATAGGCTATGCGGGAGATGCATATCATGCATGGATATCCACTTATATAGAAGAAGTAGGCTGGGTCAACGGTATAGTTGAGTTCAATGGTATTGACTGGGAACTCATGGACCCCACCATAGCGGCAAGTCAGGGTGAGAAAGCGCTTAAGTCCTTCATAGGGGACGGAAGCAATTATGTCAAGGTATACCAATACTAGGGAGATGAACATATGAGTAAGCAGATTAAATTAAGCAACAGTGAGACGGCGGCATTCTGTGAACAGATGGCCATGATACTCAAGTCGGGTATTACGCCCAAGGACGGCCTGGATCTGATGCTTAATGATGCTAAGGACAATACTACAAAAGAGGTATTACGTAAGATAATCAGTTTCACATTATCGGGAGACAGCTTCACTAGCTCTCTTAAGGCAAGCGAGCTTTTCCCCGAATATGTGGAGAATATGGTAGCCATAGGTGAGGAGACGGGAAGGCTTGATGAAGTCATGCAGTCATTGGCTGACTACTATAATCATGAGGACATGGTATCGGACAATATAAGGAGCGCCATCACCTATCCCCTTATCATGGTATGCATGATGGTATTCATTATAATCGTTCTGATCACCAGGGTGTTGCCCCTTTTTAATCAGGTATTCATACAGCTTGGTACAGAGATGTCCGGCATAAGCGCAAGCCTGCTGCGTGTGGGGCAGTCGCTTCAGGCTTATTCCATAGTGCTTGTGGTTATCCTTGTGGCATTGCTTGCATTCATCATCTTCTTAAGCAGGACCAAGCCCGGCAAGCGTATCGCTCGCAATATGAAGAATCACTTCGGCCCCACCAAGAACTTTTTCCGCAATATCGCCTACGGCAGATTCGCAAGCGGTATGGCGCTTACGTTAAGCAGCGGCATGGGTATATACCAGGCGCTTAATATGGTTAAGGAGCTTGTGGAGCATGAAGAGGTCGAGGGACAGATAGAGGTATGTGAGAAGGCTATACAGGAGGAAGGAGACAGCTTCGCGGAAGGACTTATGAAAGCAGGGCTCTTCGGTAATCTCTACTCAAGGATGATCGCCATAGGCGTCAAGACCGGTGATGTGGATGAGATCCTTAAGAAGATCGGTCATCTCTATGAAGAGGATACGGATAAGAGGCTGCAGAGCTTCATATCCATCATCGAGCCCACACTTGTTATAGTGCTGTCACTTATAGTAGGACTTATACTCCTGTCGGTAATACTGCCGCTTCTCGGAGTAATGTCAAGTCTCGGATAAAGGATCGTAATGAGTACATTTACCATACATAACAAACGTAAGATCAACAGTTCATTCATCAATATCATACTCTTTGCATGTATCGTGGCTGTATTCCTCTTAGCCATCAGTTATACCGCGGGCAATACCATGGACAGGCAGGAAGAGGCGCTTAACCGCGCCATGGAGAGGAATATCGTGCAATGCTATGCCGAGAACGGATACTATCCGCCATCACTTGACTATATCAAGGAGCATTACGGTCTGTTATATGATGAAGGAACCTTCCTTGTGGACTATACGCCTGTGGGTGGTAATATCTATCCAAGCTACAGAGTTGTGAGACTCGGAGCCTTCGGAACGGGCAAAAAGGGAGGCCTCTATGAATAGAAGAAGAGACAGGCATACGATAGACATGCTGTTCGTACTTACCCTTTTCGCCGTATTCGCCGTATCGGCATCGCTGCTCATAGCCTTCGGTGCCGGTATATATCAACATACCATAGACAGCATGGACGAACACTACAATCTGTCAACGGCATCGGCATTCATCACTGAGAAGCTTCACCAGCATGATGAGGCAAGGAGTGTCGCCATTGGCTCCTTCGGTGACGGGGATGCACTGGTCCTCACGGAAGAGTATGGAGGCAAGGCATACAGCAATTATATATATATATATGACGGGTATCTTAAGGAACTTTTCACTGCCGCAGATGTGACGCTCTCTCCTGAATCGGGAGTCAATATACTTCCGGTTAAGGATTTTAAGGTACGTAAGGATTCGGAGGGACTTGTCACGATAACTCTAAGTGACGGTTCGGGCAGACGGGCTGATACCACGGTGTATATACACTCTGAGAATGAATAGGTTTATATGCAACAGAAATCAAGAGCAGGATTATTCCTGATGGAGCTTACAATTTCATTACTTTTCTTCGCCTTGGCATCCGCGGTGTGCATACAGCTTTTTGTAAGAGCCCACAATCTGAACAAAGAGAGCGAGGCATTAAGTGACGCGCATATCATAGTCTCGGATATAGCGGAGGTCTACAGAGCCGGTGAGCTGGAGACACTTATACCTGCGATACTTAATGATGATGGTGTATATAAGGAAGGAACCTATACACTGTATTACGATGCGGACTGCAACAGAACGGACGGCTTTTCGTCAGAGGGATATACGGTTGACCTTATCTTCGCCGACGGCAATCTGGATATCAGGGTCGGTGAGCTGTACTCTCTCTCGGTATACAGATATATGCCGGGCAAAACCGTGGCATCTAGGGAAGGAGGCTTAAGCGCATGAGAAGAAAAGTAGGAGGCAATCTCAATATAGGCACATCATCACTTTTGCTCATATTCATAGTGCTGTCCCTTGTATCCTTCGCAGTGCTGTCCTTATCCTCGGCGCTTAATGACAGGCGCATGACCATGTCACACTTAGACAGGACTTCTTCATATTATGAAGCATGCAATCAGGCAGAGCGTCAGCTAAAAGACATGGATGATGCATATATACAGGAGTATAAGGAAAAAGGAGCCATATCCGTGGAAAGCAATGAGATCACGGTTCCTGTCAATGATACACAGACGCTGGATATAAGAGTAATGGTACATGAGCCGGATGAGAGAGGCAGTACGGTTGATGTGGTGAAGTGGAAGGTTGAGAATATATCGGTTCCCCAGATAGACGATTCCATATCCCTCTTTGTTCCGTAAGGATGGTGGGCATCGTATTATACAGGCTTTAAGTACAATGTGGACGTAGTTTAAGAGCGTAAGGCGAAGGAAGAGAACTAAGTCAGTTATGTGTTTAAATTACATAAAATAAATCAAAAAGTCAGATAATAATACTCAAAAGGGCAAAGTGTGGTATAATTACTTGGACAACTAAGGTTTAAACTTCATCAGGAGATTAAGAGTGAGGATAGTAATTGTAGATGATGATCGGCTTTGTACGGAATTCTTAAAGGACAGTATAAGGCAGATAATGGGTGATTCCGTTGAGTTCGTCGTATATATGGATTCAGTCAAGGCAATAGGGAATATAGGTATAAGACAACAACCGGATATCGTATTCCTGGATATAGAGATGCCCAATGTATCCGGTGTAGAGATAGCGAAGCGTTCTAAGGAAGTATGGCCCAATATTCACATAGTCATTGTCACATCATCGGCAGAGCACGCTTTGACGGCATGGAAGCTGCATGCGGATGACTATTTGCTAAAGCCTGTGGGTATAACGGAGCTTAAGAGGGTCATAGAGCATATCAGAAGACTCGACAGAGCCGTGACTTCCGATTCCAAGATCAAGGTCAGATGCTTCGGCCAGTTCGAGGTCTTCTATAAGGATATTCCACTTAAGTTCAAAAGAAGCAAGGCCAAGGAACTTCTGGCATACCTTATTGCGGCCAGAGGAGCGGGTATCACAAGCGGTGAGCTGTGCGGGATTTTCTGGGATGATGCTATAGATCTGACATGTAAGAAGACATACATACGACAGTATGCGTCCGCACTCAGGAGTGCCCTTAAGGAGCGTGGCTGTGAAGAGGTGTTCATACACGACAGGGATTCTTATGCGATAGATGTGAGCAAGGTAGACTGTGATTATTACAGATACCTAAGCGACAGAGGAGAGGGTACGGTTATTTACATGGGCGAGTTCATGACCCAGTATGAGTGGGCTGAGGAGATAGGAGCCCAGCTTGCCAATTATTATAAGTAATTATTATAAGTAGATATCCGTGGTTCTTGCTACGGATATGCTACCCTTAGTGTGATACAATTATTCAAGTGGGAGGCAGGCACCTACAGGCAGATGCATTTCTCCATGCATCTGCGACCCTCTGTATGGACTACTACAACTTGAGTTAACACAACCTACTGTCTGTCTCCCCTTTTTTATATCGTTCATTCAAAGTTGTTCTAAATTTCTCCAAAAAATGCTTGCAATTATATAAAACCTTGTGTATACTATGTCTTGCTGTGACATGATAGCTGTGAAGCGTGAGGTTGCTACAGGTCGCGAGGCTATGTAGGTAGTTCCGTGGAGCGAAGGTCATGCAATTTGACGACAAGTCACTGTATACAAGCAAGGTCTTATTTATGTAAGAAACAACGTGTTAAGGTCTTTTTGTGAAGCAAAATACGACACACACGGAAAAGTGTACAGTCACCGCTTGTCGTACTTATCATTATAAAGTGCGAAAAGGAGGCGACTTTTTTTATGGCAAATCAAGTTATGAGGATTACACTCAAGGCTTACGATCATCAGTTGGTTGATGCATCTGCCAAGAAGATCATCGAGACAGTTAAGAAGAACGGATCACAGGTCAGCGGACCGGTACCGCTTCCCACTAAGAAGGAGGTTGTAACCATCCTTCGTGCGGTACATAAGTATAAGGATTCGAGAGAACAGTTCGAGCAGAGAACACACAAGAGACTCATCGATATCATTATGCCGACACCCAAGACCATTGATGCGCTTCAGAGACTGGAGATGCCCGCAGGTGTCTATATCGATATCAAGATGAAGAACAAGTGATTAAGGAGATAACAATATGAAGAAAGCAATACTGGCAACTAAGGTTGGTATGACACAGATCTTCAATGAAGACGGCGCGCTCATACCGGTAACAGTTCTTGAAGCTGGCCCGTGTGTAGTAACACAGCTTAAGACTATCGAGAATGATGGCTATAACGCAGTTCAGGTAGGCTTTGGGGAGAAGAAGGAAAGAATTGTCAACAAAGACAAGTCCGGACGTAAGGACATAGCACACAGGCATGGTGCTAACAAGGCAGAGGTTGGCCATTTTAAGAAGGCCGGCGTTACGCCCAAGAGATTCGTAAGAGAATTCAAATTCGAGAATTCAGAGGAATATACATTGGCTCAGGAGATTAAGGCTGATATCTTCGAGGTAGGAGATAAGGTTGATGCTACCGCGATCTCCAAGGGTAAAGGATTCCAGGGTGCTATCAAGAGATTAGGACAGCACAGAGGACCTATGAAGCACGGTTCCAAGTTCCATCGTCATCAGGGTTCTAACGGAGCATGTTCTTCACCCAGCAGGGTATTCAAGGGCAAGGGTATGCCCGGTCATATGGGACATGTGAAGGTTACAATTCAGAATCTCGAAGTGGTAAGAGTTGATGCTGAGAAGAACCTCCTTCTTATCAAGGGTGCGGTTCCCGGACCCAAGAAGGCACTGGTTACGCTTAAGGAGACCACAAGAGCTGACATTTAATCAATCTGAAAGGAGGACCATTTAACGATGGCTAATATATCTGTATATAATATGGAAGGTAAAGAAGTTGGTACAATGGAGCTTTCCGATGCTATCTTTGGTGTTGAGATCAATGAGCACCTTGTACATATGGCAGTAGTTGCCAACCTGGCTAATAAGCGTCAGGGCACACAGAAGGCCAAGACACGTTCTGAAGTGTCAGGTGGCGGCAGGAAGCCCTGGAGACAGAAGGGAACAGGTCATGCAAGACAGGGTTCCACAAGATCTCCCCAGTGGACAGGCGGCGGCGTGGTATTCGCTCCCGTTCCGAGAGATTACACCATGAAGCTCAATAAGAAAGAGAAGAGAGCAGCGCTTAAGAGCGCCCTTACGGATAAGGTGAAGAATGACAGCCTTATAGTAGTAGATAAGCTTGAGCTTAAAGAGATCAAGACAAAGGATTTTGTGAAGGTGCTTGACAACCTCAAGGTGACAGGCAAGTCGCTTGTAGTTCTGCCCGAGAAGGATGACAAGGTTGTAATGTCGGCAAAGAACATTCCTCTTTGCAAGACTTCCCTCACAAGCACGATCAATGTGTATGATATCCTGGATGCTAAGACACTGGTTCTTACACAGGATGCTGTTAAGACTATCGAGGAGGTGTACGCATAATGGCAGATATTAAGTATTATGATGTGATCCTTAAGCCGGTCATCACAGAGAAGAGCATGGACGGCTATGCGGATAAGAAGTATACATTCTTAGTTCATCCCGAAGCTAACAAGTCTCAGATCAAAGAGGCTGTCGAGAAGATGTTCGAGGGTGCAAAGGTAGAGAGTGTCAATACAATGAACCTTGATGGCAAGAAGAAGCGCCGCGGTATGACCGTAGGACGCACGGCCAAGACCAAGAAGGCGATAGTTAAGCTTACGGCTGACAGCAAGGATATCTGGAAGAAGTACGATTATCACGCGCTGGGAATCGAAAACGAGCCATACTTGGACACGGACTTCTCGAAGACCTTCTACCTGACCGATACGGGACGCCGCTGGGACGGCTATAAGGTCAGTGTCCGGGACAAGATTCCTCAGTTTCAAGACGAATGGACGGCAAAGGGTTTGACATTTCATTCGACTGATGATGTCATTGAGGCCCTTCGTCAGAGCCGCATTCCCCAGAACCTGATGGTTACGGTCCATCCCCAGCGCTGGAACCCCGTCGGCCCGGTCTGGTGCAAGGAACTGATCCTGCAGAACGCTAAGAATTTAGTAAAAAGAGTTCTTATCAGTGGTAAGTAAATACCTAGTAATCAGGAAGAAAATATCAAGTGCTACTATGATGAAATAAAGGGAGCAAAGCACGGGAAATTACTGATTGACAACCATTTACCTACCACATATATAGTTATAACGAAAGCCATCATGACGGTTTTTTCCATTTTATGATTTCCATTTTATGGAAAAATATTAACTTTGCTGAAGATTATTGAAGTATAAAATATGGCACAATCAGCAAAATACTTGGACAATCCCTTTGTGACTACAGGCTACGCTGGGCCGGAGTACTTTTGCGACAGGGAGACAGAGACCGCCAGATTGACGAATCTTCTATTGAACGGGAACAATGTAGCATTGATCTCTCCGAGGAGATATGGCAAGACAGATCTGCTCAGGCATTGTTTCGCACAGAAAGAGATCGCTGACAGTTTCTATACTTTCATAGTAGATATTTACTCCACAAAGTCTGTTGCAGAGATGGTCTCAAAGTTGGGGACAGTCATTCTGGAGACTCTAAAGCCCAAGGGAAGGAAAGCCTGGGAAAAGTTCCTGTCAGCACTGTCGTCGATACGCTCCGGAATCAGCTATGATATGAACGGGATACCGACCTGGTCTCTCAGCGTCGGGGACATTCACTCCCCATCAGTCACATTGGACGAGATATTCAAATACTTGGATCAGGCAGACAAACCTTGTCTGGTTGCAATCGACGAGTTCCAGCAAGTTACAAAATACGGGGACGACGGCATTGAAGCAGAGCTTCGAACAAAGGTACAGTACTGCCGTAATGCACGATTTGTGTTTTCCGGCTCACGCCAGCATCTTATGGGGAATATGTTCACGTCCCCTGCGAGACCATTCTACCAAAGTGTAACTATTTTTGGGTTGGAGAGGATACCTGAAAACAAATATGCTGCTTTCTGTCGGCATCACTTCGAGAAAGGAGGCAAGATCCTGGACAATGAAGTCGTCCCGGTCTTATACAATCGTTTTGAAGGCATAACATATTATTTGCAGCGTGTAATGAACCAACTGTTTCAGAACACACCCGCTGGTGGGAGTTGCGCCACGAGTGATATTGAAAAGGCCGTGCAGGACATCATTGGCATTTCATCCCCCATATATGAAGACTTGTTGTATCAGCTTCCCGAGAAGCAGAGCCAGGTTTTGATTGCCATTGGAAAAGAAGGCAAAGCCACCAATCTTACTTCCGGAAAGTTTTGCAAGAAATATGGTCTGCAGTCTCCCAGCTCAGTCAAGTCCGCCGTTCCGGCTCTGATCGAGAAAGGTCTTCTGACAAGAGAAAAAGACTATTATCAGGTATATGACCTATTCTTCAATATCTGGATGAAACAGCACGTTTAGAATAGTTTACAAGTATGATCAACGTAATAGGACTCGGATATATCGGGCTTCCGACGGCCCTGATGATGGCTTCCCACGGAGTGGAAGTCGTTGGAACAGACTACAATGAGGAGCTCGTCGCCACCCTCAAC
>CAJONG010000048.1 GCA_905235845.1 uncultured Lachnospiraceae bacterium | reverse complement strand
ATGATATCAATCAGATTTTTCACACTAAATCACTTCCTTTTTCTCTAACCCGTTAAGTATAACACAAAAAGGGCATCGGGTATATACCCGATGCCCAAACACTTCATACTGCTCACTTAAGATATTTATCAAGGATCTCCTGATATTTACCGTTAGCCTTGATATTGGCAAGACCCTTATTGAACATATCAAGTAACTCCTGGTCTGCCGTATCCATTATAGCCATTCCGTAAGGTGCACCCTCGGATTCCATTCCCGAAGGGATCTTAAGCGCAAGATCTCCTTCCTTGATCGAACAGGCCATGATAGGCGTATCCTCCACACATGCCGCTGAGTTACCGAGGATAACATCCTGGTACATTGTAGGTGAATCCTCGAATACCGTTACAGTGAATCCGTACTGATCCTTAAGTGAATTGGCGAAGTCCGCACCTGCCGTACCGTTCTTGACAGCCACATTCTTACCCTCAAGATCTGCAAAGCCTTCAATATCGCTGTCGGCAGCCACAACAAAGGTCTGTGTGGCATCATAATATCCGTCAGAGAATATCCAGCCATTATCTATACGCTCCTGCTTGATCGTAGCACCTGCGATGATGGCATCTGCCTGTCCTGCCTGAACGGCTGCTACGGCAGCATCCCAGCCAAGTGACTGCAATTCATAATCAAAGCCCTGATCCTCAGCTATAGCAGCAAGGATATCCACATCAATTCCTACGAATTCGTTCTTATCGTTAGTATACTCAAAGGGCTTGAACACCGTATCGGTCGATACGATCCACTTCTGTCCTCCATTATCCGAACTTCCCGAACCACTTCCGCATCCTGTAAGCATCATTGCCACAATTGCGGCACTTAACAATAATGCTGATATCTTTTTCATAATTAATCCTCCTGTTATTTCATTATTGTATACAATGATACATAATTAATTCTTACTGATTCTACTATATGTATGTAAGCTTTGTCAAATCTAAATAATTTGTTAACAATGAACATACAGTCTCCTTTTTGCTTGCGTCAAAAAGCTTTACCATGTTAAACTAGAATTCCAAAAGGCGTATATAATAAACTATTGGGGGTTTTTATGGATCATAACGTATATTCCGAGGTTACACCTGAGATAATCAGGCTGTCTGAGCTTTGTCGTGATGTTTCCCAAATTGATTCGGGTCTTTATTCGCAATATGATGTCAAGCGCGGACTCCGTGATCAGAACGGTAAAGGCGTTTTAGCAGGTCTTACGCATATATCCGATGTGAGAGCCACTAAGATCGTTGACGGTAATATCGTCCCCGACTACGGTTCTTTGTTCTATCGCGGTTATAATGTGAAGGATCTGTGCCGCGGTTTTTCATCAGGCCGTAAGTACGGCTTTGAGGAGACTACATATCTCCTTTTATTCGGTGAGCTCCCCACTGAACTTCAGCTTAAGGAATTCAGCGAAATGCTGTCTTTTTACAGATCTTTACCTACAAGCTTTGTAAGGGATATCATCATGAAGGCTCCCAGCAAGGATATGATGAATACCCTTGCAAGAAGTGTGCTCACTCTCTATTCATATGATGATTATGCGGACGATGTATCTCTTCCCAATGTATTAAGGCAGTGTCTTCAGCTTATAAGTCTCTTCCCCATGCTGTCCATATACGGCTATCAGAGCTATAAGCACTACCACGATGGTGACAGTCTCATCATCCAT
This sequence comes from uncultured Lachnospiraceae bacterium, assembly GCA_905235845.1. Classification (GTDB taxonomy): domain Bacteria; phylum Bacillota; class Clostridia; order Lachnospirales; family Lachnospiraceae; genus Colinaster. The sequence continues at coordinate 22,345 of CAJONG010000048.1, read as the reverse complement.
CAGCCGGATCCTGAGCTGACAGCAGCCGAGAATATCCTTCATATATTAAGACCCAATTCCAAATTCACGGAGCTTGAGGCCAAGATACTTGATATATGTCTTGTTATTCATGCCGAACACGGTGGCGGTAATAACTCATCCTTCACTACACATGTAGTCTCCTCCACCCTTACGGATACTTATTCCGTTATGGCGGCAGCCATCGGTTCACTTAAGGGTCCCAGACACGGTGGAGCCAATATCAAAGTCGTGCAGATGTTCGAGGATCTGCAGGACAATGTCAGGGACTGGACGGATGCCGATGAGGTGGCAGTATACCTTAAGAAGCTCTTACACGGCGAGGCTTTCGACAGAGCCGGACTCATATATGGTGTTGGACATGCCATCTACTCCAAGTCCGATCCGCGTGCCGAGATACTTAAGTCTTTTGTCAAAGAGCTTGCAATCGAAAAAGGACTTGAGAATGAATATGAGCTATATTCGATAGTTGAGGAGCTGGCGCCGAAGATTATTGCAACAGAGAGGCAGATGTTCAAGGGTGTAAGCATCAATGTTGACTTCTATTCGGGACTTGTATACCATATGCTTGACCTTCCGCTTGAATTATACACACCCATTTTTGCCATGGCACGTATATCTGGATGGAGCGCACATCGTATGGAAGAATTATCCAATAACGGCAAGATCATCCGTCCGGCATATAAGACCTTATGTACAGACAGAGAATATGTATCCATAGAAAAAAGATGAGCCTTGGCTCATCTTTTTACTTTCATACATTCGATCATGGCAAGGGCATTATCCCGAAACCGTTTTCTCATTTATGGCTTCCCAACTGCTTTCCAAGCAGTGATCCGCCCAACACGATAACCACTAACAAAAGCGACACTACGCCGACGGAATACATCTTCTCCGCCATCACGTTGATCTCTTCAAACTGCGTGCAGAAAAGCATTATCATGTAGCTGTACACATAGGATACGCACAGCAGCCCCACAGCCGCCAATGCCTGCAGGCAGTCTAACAGAGCCCTTTTATTCTGCTTTCCGCAACTCATAATAAACACCACGATCTCCCGAATCGCTCCAAAGATCGAAGCCACCAGAAGCAGCGGGATCAGCACCTTGCCCAATGCAAAAATTATCTTCACGGGCACTGACGCGATTTTGATCTCATAGTCTCGCAGAGTTTGTGCAAAATTCTCATCAATGGGCATCACATTGTAATTGGCTATGATGGCCGCAGGCATGTAAATGGCGGTCGTCTCACCGGTCACATAACGACCGCCCGGCTCATAATCCTTCATGAACACATGATAGCCATAGGCTGCAAACGCACGCCCGGCCACTTCTTTTAGCTCTTTTACGGTCTTTCCGCCAATGGACGGGAACAGAGTGATGCGTCGGCTCTCTTTATAAAGCCGTCCATCGTCGAAGGCTGCATCCAACTCCCTGTTTACCTGAGCAAAGAATGCTTCCTTTTCCTGTACCGTAGACACCAGACCGGATGTGAAAACCGCATCCTTAAGAACCCATGTAAGAAAATCTCCCCGGATCGGATTGGAATCAATGTCACCATCCACCCAGAAAGAGGTGTAGATTTCCTGCTTTAATTCCGGATGTTCTGCTAACGTAGGCGAAACCTCAAATGCCTTCTCTATGGCATCCTTCGGTGCCCATACACTGTTTGTCCGATTATTTGATTCGATCTTGTAGATGCGCTCCACGAAAGCACCGGATTGTCCCCCGGTGCGCACGTTGGTCTCAAAAACGCCGAAAAATTTATAGTTAACGCCCCTATAAGCAAGGGTGATCAGGCAGAAAAGGCAGAACGGAAGCAGGATCGCCGCCACATACCCTCCCCACCTTTTTTCAGAGGATGTGCGCAGATTAAAGACAGTTGCAGCAATCCACAACAAAGCAAAGACTACCATCACCGCAAGCAGCCATAAGCCATCCTCTTTGATGTAGTATGTAAAGGAAAAAACCAGACCCAGTAAAAGGGAAAGACCTAATAGCTTTTTTACCTTTGTTCCCATCATCAGACGTGTAAGAAGCAGGATACACAAGGCAAAGACCATGACATACATGGGATTTAAAAGCCCCGCCCGATACATACGGGTGCCGCAGAAGGCTTCCATGGAGGCCGGAACGTAGAGAGTAATGATATATACCACCAGAGAAAGCACACTGTTTTGGGCAATCTGATAAGATATCCGCGCAAGCAGGAACCCGTCCACGATCCACATAAGACAGATGGCGATTGGATAGCTGATACCCGTAAAATTTACCATCTGCAGGAAAACCGGCATGCCCAGTTCCTTTAACATCACTGACTCCGGTGCCATGTTTTTAAAATAGTTGGGAAATACGCTATACAGTACCATCATCACGTCATCGCCGCCCTGCTCCCCGGGAAACCACACTCCAAAAAGGGCTGCGATCCACAGGCGTATAATCGTAAAGACGATATAGCAGATAATCAGTGTCTTAAGCTTTTTATCCAATATAACAGTTGTTGTGTGCATAACTGCTCCCAAACGTTTTTTGAAGAAGTTCTTAGTTAATCACTTTTTACTTAAGGAAGTCGCAGACGGCAGCCTTCATATCCTTTACTTCCACAACCTTATCATGCATTATCTTCGCGCTCTTAATCTCTTCTACTGCCCTTGGCACCTTTACCCCCGACAGCTCACACAGTCTGTCTACCATATCGAAGGCATCGCCTGTCACATTCTCCTTATCGATGGCCTTAAGGACATTAGGTGTGAATTTATACGGACTGGCGGTAGATGCTATGACAGTCTTCGTATCATCTCCGGTCTTTTTCCTGTACTCATCATATACGTATGATGCCACTGCTGTGTGCGTATCAAGTACATATCCGGTATCGTCATACAGCCTGCCTATCTGGGCAAGAGTATTCTCATCAGAGGCAAAGCCTGCGTAGAAATCATCCATGAAAGCCTTCATGTCTGCACTTATATCATATCTTCCGTTCTCCTTAAGTGAAGTCATAAGCTCAATGTTCTTCTTATCATCCTCTCCGGTCGCAAGATATATAAGCCTCTCCAGATTACTAGATATAAGTATATCCATGGACGGACTGTTGGTAAGCTTAAAATCCCTGTTCCTGTCATATACACCAGTTGAGAAGAAGTCATAGAGCACCTTATTCTCATTGGAGGCACATATGAGTCTGTCTACGGGAAGCCCCATCCTTTTGGCCATGTAAGCCGCAAGTATATTGCCGAAATTACCGGTAGGCACCGTAATATTGATCTTCTCTCCCTCGGCTATCTTGCCCTCCGCCAGAAGCTTAACATATGAATAAACATAGTAGACGATCTGAGGGATCAGCCGGCCTATATTGATACTGTTGGCAGATGAGAACTGATAGCCTTTTTTATCTAAAGTCTCCCTAAGCTCTTTATCCGCAAAAAGATTCTTAACGGCAGTCTGTGCATCATCAAAATTGCCCTTGATACCGATGACACAGGTATTTAAGCCGGTCTGTGTGACCATCTGTCTCTCCTGTATGAAGCTTACACCTCCCTTGGGATAGAATACGATTATCTTAGTACCGGGAACCGAGTCGAATCCGGCTAATGCCGCTTTACCCGTATCTCCGCTTGTGGCAGTAAGTATCACAATATCATTATCTATATCATTCTTCCTTGCCGCCGTTATCATAAGATGCGGAAGGATAGACAGGGCCATATCCTTGAAGGCGATAGTGGCGCCGTGGAAAAGCTCCAGATAATATGCGCCGTTGGCATATACAAGTTCCACTATACTCTCCGTGTCGAACTTCTCATCATAAGCCGAGGCTATGCAGTGCTTAAGCTCATCCTCGGTAAAATCACTGAAATAAAGCTTCATGACCTCGTAAGCGACTTCCCTGTAGTCCATCGACTTAAGCTCACTTAAGGGTATATCAAGCTTAGGTATAGCTGTAGGCATGAACAGACCGCCATCCTCCGACAGTCCCTTAAGTATCGCCTTGGATGCGCTTAATCTTAAGCTGCTGTTCCTTGTACTCTTATATAATATCTCTTCCATGATTCCCACTCCCTGATCATAATCTTTGCAATTATTTAATATAACATATCTTCAAGAACAATAAAACCTTTTCTTGTACGCTCTATCTCTGATATAATACGAGCATGAGTAATACTAAAGCCAATTACCCCGGAGTATATACCGCGAAGAAGAAGGACGGGACTATCTATTATCGTGCCTCCTTCACATACAAGAACAAGCATATTTCCCTTGGCAGCTTTGACGATCCCGATGATGCACACAGAGTGTATACATCTGCCAATCTCCTTGTTGCATCACATTTTCTAGGGATTGATGACTACAATGACACGCAGATCCTTCCCTTTGATAAATGGATCATAATCATCAATTTCAGAGATAACGACATATACTTTACCACTCCGATCTATATGAGAAAAAACTACTTCTCCTACTACCTTTCCCCGACGGAGGAGCTTAAGTTCTCCATTGACGACCTGTTCTATTACTCATCTCATAAGATCATGAAGCGCGGCGGTCATCTTTTCGTGGCCGATTACGGAATGCAGGTCTCGATCGTATCCAGATACGGGATACGCCCCTATGCTGTATGCGGCAGGGACTACAGACATATCAACGGAGATACCACCGATTATCGCTATGAGAATATCGAAGTCACCAATATATATAACGGAGTAAGAAGAATAAGCCGTGATCATCATGTACGCTATCAGGCGCTTATCCATATCAACGGTAATTTCGTGATCGGCTACTATGAAGATGCGATCAAAGCAGCCATAGCATACAATAAAGCCATTGATATACTTCATACCAATGGCCTTAATAAAGCTTACACGCCTAATTATATAGAGTCTGTCTCACCCTCTGTCTATGCCGATATATATTCATCTGTGAAGATCTCGGATAAGATCATCAATTACCGGCCTACTGCGCGGAATAATCAATAAAGCATATATCCATATCCACCGGAGTGCTCACTCCGTATACATTACCGTCCGTCGAATACTGCCACATTGAGAACTGATACGGGTAATCGGGCATATCGGAATCATCCGCAAGCCATACACTCGCTATGGGAAGCTTCTTGATATCGATCCTTTTGACTAACCATTCCTTATCCCCGTATATCATGGGCTTATATCCCGCCTCTACTATCCTGTTAAGGAAGGTGCCTGCGATAAGAGTCCTGTCATCCTTGCTTAAGGATTCAACCCGTGATATATCGTTGTCGATAAATTCCATATCAAAAGCAACCGGATAAGTGAGCTTATAATCCTTGCAGGCTTCTATGACAAGATTCGCCTCCTCCAAAGCCTCAGCCTCATTAATGGCCTGTGAATAGAAGTATACTCCAATATCCAAGCCGGCATCTCTGGCTCTTGTGATATTCTGTGTAAAGTACTCATCAAGCGCTATCTGTCCCGTCTGATATCCTCTGGCTCCAACCCTTATCATCACGAATTCTATCCCCGAGCTTTTGACCTGATTGAAGTCTATATCCTTCTGATACCTGGATACATCTATACCGAGAAATGAGGCTACTTTACCGTCATTATAATACTTAAGCTTACCGTCATTGGATACAAGCTTGGTAAGATCATAATTATTCTTCTCTCTTGAAGCATCAATGGATACCCATTCCGAAGATCCGTCCGAATACTCTATCTTAAAATGCTTGCCGTCATTATACTTCTCATCTTCTGCTCCCGGTGACATTGTCGGCTCGGGTGATATTAAAGGCGACGGAAGTGGCTTGGAATTATCATCCTTATTCTTCTCACCGGGCTTATCTTCGTTATCTCCGGAATCAGACAAGGTATCATTTCCGGACTTATTCTTATACATATCCCAGATATCAAGGTCATCCGCAGTTCTCTTACTGTTGCTTACAGGGACCTCTTCTTCACTTGATTCCTCGGACTCAAGGGATGCCACATAAGCGGCATAACTGTTACTGCCCTTCTTATTCCTGCTGTTAACGGAGATTATTACACCCAGAAGGATAAGGATGAATACCGACACTCCCAGTGTCATGTATATTATGGGTGTGCCGCTTTTATTGCCACGTTCCGAATAATCGTCCTCGTATTCCTCTTCGTCGTATTCTAATTCATCATCAAACTTCATTTAGCTTTCCCTGATTATTGCCTTCTTGGGACACTTCTCCACGCATGTACCACACCCGGTACACTTGTCATAATCTATTGATGCAAGATTGTTATTAACCGTAACAGCACCAGCCGGACAATTCCTTGCACATAATCCGCATCCTATACATGCCGTATCACATGCTTTCATTGCTACGGGACCTTTCTCAGCGGAATTACAGCTTACCTTTATCTTGGAATCATAAGGAACCAGTTCGATAAGTCCCTTAGGGCAGACAGCCACACACTTGCCGCATGCCTTACACGCATCCTTATCAACATACGCTATCCCGTTAACCACATGAATGGCATCAAAAGCACACGCCTTAACACAGTTACCGTATCCAAGGCATCCATAATTACAGCTCTTCGGTCCGCCACCCGGAACAAAGCTAAGCATGGCACAATCCTTCACGCCCGTATAATCATAGTCCGTATGAGCCTTATCGCAGTCTCCCTGACATTTTACAAAAGCAGTCTTTCTGACAGTTTCGCCTGCCTCAACACCCATAATGGATGCTATCACACCTGCGACACTCTCTCCGCCCACAGGACAGCCGTTAACAGGCGCCTCTCCCTTAGCTATGGCAGATGCAAGCCCCGAACAGCCCGCATATCCGCATCCTCCGCAGTTATTACCCGGAAGTGCACCAAGCACGGCCTCCTCCTTGGGATCAGACTCAACCTTGAATTTAATACCCGCTATGCCTAAGAATACTCCGACGAACAATCCCACGCATCCGGTAAGTAATGTTGCTATCAATATACCTTGTACCAATTCCGTATCTCCCTTGTATTATATAAGTCCCGAAAAGCCGCAGAAAGCGATCGCCATAAGTCCCGCTGTAAGAAGTACTATCGGCATGCCCTTAAGAGGCTTCGGAATATCATTGTATTCAAGCTTCTCTCTTATACTTGCAAGCAGTATGATCGATATGGTAAAGCCTACCGCAGTAGCGAATCCATTGACTACACCGTATAAGACCCCATATCCCTTGGTGACATTGGTAAGAGCCACTCCAAGCACTGCACAGTTTGTTGTGATAAGGGGCAGATACACACCTAAGGACTGATACAGACTTACCATGAACTTCTTAAGGAACATCTCAACGAACTGAACTAACGCCGCGATGACCAGAATGAATACTATGGTCTGCATATATTCCATATGAAGGGGTGTCAGTATATACTGATATATGACCCCCGCAACTGCACTTGAAAGCGTGATCACGAATATAACTGCTATACCCATTGCTGCCGCTGTATTGACCTTCTTGGATACTCCGAGGAAAGGACACAGCCCTAAGAACTGGCTTAAGACAACATTACTGACAAGTGACGAACCGATCAATATGATCAAAAGATCTCTTAAAGTATCCATCCTTATGCCTCCTCCTTATCAATACCTACCGTTGCCACTTTGTCTGCGCAGTCTGTGGAAGCACAGTTAAGGCAATCAGCACCACATCCTGACTGTATCTTGGATACATCCTTACCCTTTTTCTCTCCTGCTATCTTAACCTGATTCTGTATGGCTGTAAGAAGCGCAAGTACGAAGAATGCACCCGGCGCCATCCGAAATATCGCTATCGGAGTAAAAAGCGAAAGCTCATGTCCGAACACCGCACAGCCTCCCAGAAACTCCCTTAAAAGTCCTATAAGTGTAAGTGCGATGGTGAATCCAAGTCCCATTCCAAGTCCATCGAAGAAGGACGGCAATACGGGATTCTTATAAGCATATGCCTCGGCTCTTCCAAGGATTATGCAGTTAACAACTATAAGCGGTATATATATACCGAGAGACTTATACAGACTCGGTATATAAGCCTGCAAAAGAAGCTGCATCATCGTCACAAAAGACGCTATGATAACTATAAATGCCGGGATGCGTATCTTATCCGGTATTATGTTCCTAAGCGCTGCAATGATCATATTGCTAAGCGCAAGCACAACCGTCGTGGTAAGCCCCATTCCGAGTCCGTTAATTGCAGATGTGGTGACAGCAAGCGTCGGGCACATTCCAAGCATCAGGACTAAGGTGGGATTTTCTTTTATTATACCGTTATGTAGTCTTTCAAAACATTTATTCATAGCTTAACCATCCTATCTATGATCCTCATAATACTTAAGGCAGCAATTAACAGCATTGGTAAATGCATTGGTCGTAATTGTAGCGCCTGATATAGCGTCTATCTCATTATCGGCCGTCGAACCTGTCTTGGTGTACTTAAAGCTATCCACCTGCTTCCCTGCAAATTGAGGTTTGAGTACCTTCTCCGCATTCATTCCAAGACCTGCCGTCTCATTGATGGTAAGTATCGATATACCGCCCACCACCTTGGAATTATTGATACCTACAGTCAATGTGATATCTCCGCCATAGCCTTCAGAGGTCGTGACGGTGTATACATATCCAAGTACACTGCCCTCAGCGCCTATAGCCTTGACAACTTCATCTATGCTTACTGCCTTATATCCGGCATCATCAAGCTCCTGTCGGTACTCTGTGCTCATGATCTCGTTCTCTATCGGTTCGAAATCCCTGGCATCTGCGAATACCTCTTTATATGCAGCTTTTTTATCAGCCTCTTCCCTTGCCGCTATGGTATCCTTCGTGGTCTCGTATACAAGTCCGAGTACCAGTCCCGCTATCACTGTTATTGCAAGGAGTATGCCCGCATTCTTAATCATCTCTTTCATATGCGCTCACCTCCTCTTCCGAAAGGCTTCGGTGCAGTGAACCTGGTGATGAGAGGCACTAACATATTGCCGATTATGATAGCATATGACACTCCCTCACTTGAAGCGCCGAATATTCTGAATATACCTGTAAGTATTCCAAGTATTACCCCGTATATTATCTGTCCGAACTTGGTGACGGGTCTTGTCACATAATCAGTAGCCATGAAGAATGCACCAAGCATCAGTCCGCCTCCCGCAAGCTCGGCACTTATATAATATGTACTGAATCCATGTCCTCCGAACAGCCCATAGAATATCACAAAGGTAATGATATAGCTTCCCGGTATCTTAAGATCGATTATACCTAAAAGAAGCAGTATGCACGCACCGGCAACTATTGCTATCATCGAAGTCTCACCGATGGTTCCTGATGTCCTTCCTATGATCATATTAAGCACGTTGACGCTGCCGCCTGACTTAAGTGTTGCAAGAGGTGTGGCTCCCGTATACGCATCACACTCGAAATTAGTCATGATTCCCGGGAATGATATTAACAAAAAGCACCTTGCAGCCAGCGCGGGATTCATGAAGTTCTGACCCAGTCCTCCGAAAAGCATCTTAACTACTATTATAGCGAATACACCGCCCATGGGTCCGACCCACAATGGAGCTGCCGGAGGCATATTAAGCGCTAACAGAAGTCCCGTAACCACCGCTGAAAAATCAAGTACCGTAAGCTTCTTCTTCATAAGAAGCTCATACACTGCCTCGGATGCAACGCACGCTGCTATGGTAAGCAATATCTGCCACAACGCATGTATTCCGAAGTTCCACACACCGAATCCGGCAGCAGGCAAAAGTGCCAGTACCACACAGAGCATGATCTTGTCTGTGGTGACCTTGGACCTGATATGCGGATTCGATGACACATTCATCATATCACTCATTATCCGTTCCCTCACTTTCCTGCCTTTTTCTTATTAGCCAATACTATCTTACGTGCAGACTTGATTGATTGTGTAAGCTGTCTCTTCGCAGGACATACGAAGCTGCAGCAGCCGCATTCACAACACTCTAGGCCGTTAAGTTCTTCAAATCTTTCATAATCGCCATGCTCCGCACATTCAGCCAAAGCCTTCGGCATAACTCTTCCCGGACATACCTCAAGGCACATTCCGCAATTGATACATGCCGACGGAGTGTAACGTGCCACTTCATCCTTACTTAATGCCAGAAGCGCAGAAGCTGTCTTGGTCGTAGGCACATCTGTATCAAAAAGCGCGAAACCCATCATGGGACCACCCGACACTATCTTCTCCGGCTTTTTAATGAAGCCTCCGGAAGCCTCGATAAGCTCGCTGTAGCTCATCCCTATACATACTCTGTAGTTCTGCGGTTCCTTAACGGCATCTCCCGTAACGGTCACTATCCTCTCCATTAGAGGCTTACCATTCCACACTGCATTATATATGGCACACAGGGTATCCACATTATCAACCACACAGCCTGCATCCGCCGGAAGCATGGAACTGTTGATGGCCCGCTTAGTGGTGGCGAATATAAGCTGTCTCTCTGCGCCCTGCGGATACTTGGTCTTAAGCGTCTTGACCAATATCCTCGGCTCATTCTTGGTAAGAGCCTTAAGCTTGGCTATACAGTCAGGCTTATTGTCTTCCACCGCAAGTATACCCTTGGCATTGTCAAAAAGTCTCAGCACGCACTTAAGCCCTTCTATAAGCATCTCGGGCTGTTCTATCATCCTTCTGTAGTCACTTGTAAGATATGGCTCACATTCGGCACAGTTGGCGATGCAATAATCTATCTTATCCGGCTCCTTGGGGCTTAATTTGACATGGGTCGGGAAGCCCGCACCGCCCATTCCGACGATACCGGCATCCTGTATTCTCTTAAGGATATCCTCCTTACTCATATTATCGATATCGATCTCATCGCATACATCATAATCAACTTCCCTGTATTCGCCGTCATTATCTATTATGATGCTTAAGACCATATCTCCGGTCACGGTCCGTCTCGGCTCGATGGACTCAACAGTACCCGAAACGGTTGAATAAATGTGTGAAGATACGAAACCTGATGCTTCTGCGATCCTCTGACCTCTTAAGACATGATCGCCCTTGGCGACAATGGGAGAAGCGGGAGCACCTATGTGCTGTGATACGGGGTATACCATTTTGCCCGACGGATATATATCCTTAATGGGCTTATCCTTCGACAGCTCCTTACCGTCATAAGGATGGATACCTCCTGTAAAAGAATGCTTTGCCATACATACCTCCATTTGCTTTATCTAGTTTATTCTACTATTTTTTAATACAAATTTCCACCCTCTATGCTATACTAAAGAAATGATAAGAGAAAAGAAGAATGTTATCATATATGACACCGCTCCGGATTTATCCGCACTGTGCTCAGATCCAGATTCGCTTTTTATTGACATAGAGACTACCGGACTGTCTCCTGCAAAAGCGCATATCTACATGATAGGTCTCATATATATACAGGATGATGAGCCGGTCTTTGAAGGTCTTATTGCAGAGACTCCTTCCGATGAAGAGTACATTCTTAAAGCCTTCCTTGATATCGTATCCGGTTACAGAATGCTTATCCACTTTAACGGCACCACCTTCGACTTGCCCTTCATTGTATCAAGGTGCAGAGCATACGATCTTACCTTCGACCCTGGGGCTTATGAGAGTCTTGATATCTATCGCTGTATCTCTCACTATAAGAGGCTTTTGGGTCTTAATAACTGTAAGCAGAAGACAGTCGAGAGATTCTTAGGCTTTGACAGGGAGGATACCTACTCAGGCGGCGAGCTTATAGATGTATATCAGCGATACACTGCTTCAAAAGATGATGGACTCTACAGAATCCTCTTTACCCACAATTATGATGATCTCTGCGGTATGTACAATATCCTTCCCGTAGTAGCATATGGAAGGATGGGACAGGATATTCCCGATTCTATTGACACTGACATATCGGAATACAAGGGCTATGATGGGCTTATACACAAGGAGCTTCTGATAAGGTATACTCTCTCACTTGACATTCCTCATCCTGTAAGCAGCTCCCTGCAGGGCATATTCCTATCAGTCAGAGAACGCAATGTACTTATTAAGGTTCCCGTCTATGAAGGAGAGCTTAAGCTTTTCTATAATGATCCCAAGGAATACTATTATCTGCCGGAAGAGGATATAGCAATCCACAAGTCCGTATCGGCATATATGGATAAAAGATTCAGACAGCCTGCTACAGCAGGTAATTGTTATACCCGTTTGACCGGAACATTTCTTCCGCAGTTTAGTGAATTCTTCATTCCGGTATGCAAAAGCTCCTATGAATCAAAAGACCTGTACTTTGAGTTTGGGACTGATAAAGCCTGTGACATTCCTTTTCTGCAAAGATATGTAGGACATATTCTTAAGTATCTTATATAGACAAAAATCCCTGCCAACAATTGGCAGGGACCTTTATGTTCTAATATGTCATGTTTTATTATCTATCTCTGATAGAAGAAAGAATCCAGTCTGGTATAACCTATATCCTTATACTTCATTATCTGCTCGGTACTTCCTATGAAGAGTACTCCGCCGGGTGCAAGGGACTGATAGTACTTGGCGAATATATCATCCTTGGCTTCCTCGGTAAAGTATATAAGTACATTACGGCATACTATCAGGTGCTGGTTCTTGAAGAAATCATCCTTAAGAAGATTATGCTTCTTAAAGGTTATGCAGTTCTTGATCTTATCGGATATCTGATATGCGGGTCCGTTCTGTGTAAAATATTCCTTTTTATACTTGGCAGGAACATTCGTTATACTCTTCTCACCATAGAGTCCGATCTTAGCCTTGGCAACCACTTCATCGCTGATATCCGTAGCTGTTATCCTGATCTTATTAAGCGGTACGAATTCCGAAAGAGCCATTGCCAGAGAATAAGGCTCATCACCTGTCGAACAGGCTGCGCTCCATATATTAAGATTCGTCCCGAACTTTCCTATGAGCATCGGGAACACTCTCTTGGTAAGTATCTCCCACTGATCCGGATTACGATAGAACTCCGATACGTTGATGGTGATATATTCAACGAACTCATCAAGCGCCTTCTTGTTCTTCTTTAACTCTCCCACATACTCCTCATAGTTCTTATACGGGCTTTTGGATATATGTGTATCAATACGACGCTTCATCTGCGCCTGCTTATAGAATGTCAGATCTATCTTGGTAAGTCTGAATATATCCTGCATGAAAGCATCGTAATCATATTGTGCCATATTATAAGTGTCTCCCTTTTAAGAAAAGAGCGAAAGCAATGCATACACATCATCCTTCACTCTTCCCCTGTAATTATGCCTTAATATTATTCGTTAGTCTCTTCAGTAGTCTCTTCGGCATTCTCATTAGCTTCGGAAGCATCAGCTACATTATCCTCAGCCGCTTCCGCAGCGATCACTTCATCTATATTGACCGATACTGCTTCCGCATCATCATCATCCTCCTTAGCCTCTTCAGGCTCTTCAGGGAGAGTAGCCTTGATGCTTAAGCTGATCTTCTTGTCATCAAGATTGAAGTCAACAATCTTAGCCGTAACCTCATCTCCAACCTTAAGTACATCACTTGGCTTCTCGATATGATCCTTAGATATCTGAGATACATGAAGAAGTGCATCAACACCCTTCTCTATCTCTACGAATGCACCGAAGTCTGTCATACGTGCAACCTTACCGGTCACAATATTGCCGATGGCGAACTTCTTATCTGCATCCTTCCATGGATTCTCATCCTCGAACTTCATGGAAAGTGCGATCTTGTTGCCCTGGATATCCTTAATAAATGCTCTTACACTGTCTCCTGACTTAAATACCTTCTTAGGGCTCTCAACCCTGCCCCAGCTCATCTCTGAGATATGGAGAAGACCGTCCGCTCCACCGAGGTCTACGAAAGCACCGAAGTCTGTAACATTCTTGATCGTACCCTCGATCACATCACCTACATGTATCCTCTCCATGAGCTCCTTCTGTGCCTTATCTCTCTCGGCCGTCAGAAGCATGCGTCTGTTACCGATATATCTTCTTCTCTTGGGATTATACTCAGTGATGACGAATTCGATCTCTTCATCCTTGTACTTATTAAGATCCTTCTCATATGTATCGGATACAAGGCTTGCGGGAATGAATATCCTCACTTCCTCTACCATTACGCAGATGCCGCCATCGAGTACCTGTGTAACCTTAGCCTTAAGAACCTCCTGATTATTGAACGCATCCTCGATACGCTTATTGCCCTTCTCGGCAGCGAGTCTCTTGTATGTGAGGATGACCTGTCCCTCACCGTCATTAACCTTTAAGACCTTAGCCTCCATAGTGTCTCCAACCTTGACTACAGTAGTAAGGTCTAAGTTGGACTCATTGGTATATTCGCTTCTGGTCAGAATACCGTCAGCCTTGCAGCCTATGTTAAGGATAATTTCATCCGGCTTAACAGAGAAAACTGTACCCTCTACTACCTCTCCTGTATGGATTGTTTTGAATGATTCATTCAGCATTTGTTCAAAACTCATTTCTGACATAATTTTGAACCTCCTCGATAATATTATTTGGGGTCGATGCCCCTGCTGTAATACCCACCAGTCGAACAGATTTAGGCAGTTCTAAATGCAAGTCATCCAGTGTCTGTATAAAATAGGTGATCTCACACTCCTCCCTGCATATCTCATATAATTTGCGGGAATTGGAACTGTTCGCTCCTCCTATCACTATCATGCAATCCGCCCGACAAGCCAGCTCTCTGGCTGCCTCCTGTCTTTCCTCGGTAGCATTGCATACAGTATTCACAACATTAATATAATAACCTTTTTTGTCGATATAATCAACTATTTCTTGAAATTTATTATAATTAAATGTAGTCTGTGAGACAATCGTTATCCTCTCATCTTTCGGATACGGTATGGCATCAGCTCCGTATATGTCTGTTATGCAGTATGGTCTTTTATTGCACCAGCCCATGATACCCTGCACCTCAGGATGCTTTTCGTCACCGACTATTATGATATTCCCGCCGTTTTTGCTCTCCTTATCTACAGTCCTGTGTATCCTCTTAACGAAGGGACATGTAGCATCGATTATGTCAAAACCGGCCGCTTTAAGTCTAGCTTCCGCTTCCTTGGACACTCCATGGCTTCGAAGTATCATCACCCCGGGAGGCACTTTTCCTATATCATCATCTCCCACGGCTCTGACGCCCTTTAACTCAAGATCTTCTACCACCTGTTCATTATGTATGATCGGTCCGTAAGTATATATGGGCTTATCATTGCTTTTCTTAATTTCTTCCTGTACGATCTCTACAGCCTTATCCACACCGAAGCAGAACCCTGCATGTTTGGCCAATTCTGTCTGCATCTGTACACTATCTCCCTTTTATGTATTCCGGTAGGTGACCATCTTCCTGTATGGTCATGGAAGCAAATCCACTACCGCATCCACCACTTCATCTATAGTCATGTACGAACTGTCGATTAAAGTAGCATCCTCTGCCTGTCTTAAGGGTGATATCTCCCTGGTCATATCACGCTCATCTCTCTCTCTTATGTCCGCTTCGATCTTAGTGATATCAGGAGTCTCTCCCTTTGCGACAAGCTCGTCATATCTTCTCTTAGCTCTTACGGCACTGCTTGCAGTAAGGAAGACCTTGACCTCCGCTCCCGGAAGCACAACTGTCCCTATATCCCTGCCATCCATCACAACATCGTTAGTTGCAGCCAGCTTTTGTTGCAGCTGCACAAGCTTCTTGCGTACATTGCCGTTGACTGAGGTGGCAGATGCCATATTGCCGACCTCTTCCGTTCGAAGCAAGCCCGTAACGTCCTCACCGTTAAGTATGACGGCCTGCTCACCGTTCCTGTACTCGATGCTTATATCTGCATTTTCGCATCCTGAATCTATTGCGGCAGTATCATCTGCACCTACACCTGATCTTATGAAGTAAAGTGCCATCGCACGATACATCGCTCCTGTATCCACATAGATATAGCCAAGCTTTTTTGCTATCCTTTTGGCTATTGTACTTTTGCCCGCTCCGGCGGGTCCGTCGATCGCTATGTTCATATCTCTCCTTTCGCTCTGTCCATTATATGCCTGCACCTGCCAGATGTCCCGTACTCCACGCTATCTGCAGATTGAATCCACCTGTCAGGGCATCTACATCCAGAAGCTCTCCTGCTATATATAATCCCTTTATAAGCTTTGATTCCATGGTAGAAGGATTGATCTCCTTCACATTCACTCCGCCCTGGGTGATTATCGCCTCATTGTAATCACGAGAACCGGTGACATGTAATGTATAGTCCTTGATGGTATCCGTAAGAGCATCTCTCTCCTGCTTTGTTATCTCATTGATCTTCTTATCGGACGGTATACCGCACCTTTTAAGTATTACAGGGATCATACTGCTTGGAAGCAGTCCGCCCATCACATTGTGTATACTCTTATTCTTAGAGGCATCAAAGTCACGCAAAAGCCTTGCATCAAGCTGTTTTTGACTAAGTGCGGGCTTTAGGTCTATATGCAGGATAGCATCATCTATGCCCTTCTTTTTAATATACTGTCCGTAATTACTGCTTGCGCTTAAGATCAGAGGACCGCTTACACCGAAGTGTGTGAAGAGCATCTCTCCGAAGCCATCATATATGGCTTTTTTCTTAGAACTGTCGCATAGCTTAACGCCTACATTTTTAAGCGACAGACCCTGCATCGATATACACTCATCCGCCTCCTTCACTTCAAGCGGTACAAGCGCAGGTCTGCAATCTGTAATCGTATGTCCGATCTTTCTAAGGATCTTATGTCCGTCGCCGGTAGAGCCGGTAGATGGATATGACAGCCCTCCGGTTGCGATCACTGCTCTGTCACAGCTTATTATTTCGCCGCTTTTAAGAGTTATTCCGATCACCCTCTTATTCCCCGAAGGTTTTTCTTTTATCTCGCCCTTGTCATCATCTTTTAACGACCGGACTTCTTCTTTGGATGTATCCTGTATCGTCTCAGTCAGTATATCTTTAACTTCCGTATTAAGCCTTACCTTGACTTTAGCTTTTTTCAAAGCGTCAGTCATAGCCTTGATTATATCAGATGAATGATCCGATACAGGGAATACTCTGTTACCCCGTTCCGTCTTAAGCTGACAGCCGTTATCTTCTATAAACCTCATTAACGCAATATTATCAAAGCCATAATATGCGCTGTATAAGAACTTCGGATTGCTCACAACACTGTCAAAGAATTCCGTAACACTGCAATCATTGGTAACATTGCATCTACCCTTGCCTGTGATGTATACCTTTTTCCCAAGCTTTTCATTTTTCTCAAAAAGGATCACTTCATCAAAGGATGCGGTCGCACTGTACGCCGCCATCATCCCTGCCGCTCCGCCTCCTATGACCACACATCTTTTCACTTTTTATCCCCCATAAGATCCTTATGAAGAGAATAGTCAAGCATCGGTTCGTCGTCTATGAAGTTGATCTCATCACTTAGGTATACCTGATAATTGCTCCACGTACTCTCAAGTGCCTCAAGGTTATTCTTGACCTCATCCGGAGCCTTTAAGCACAATGCAACAACAAGCGCATTAATGACGCTAAGCGGTGCCACAAGGGAATCTACGATAGATACCATGTCGCTTCTGGCAAAAAGATGACACGAGCTGTACATACACATGGGCGAATACTGATTGTCGGTGATGGATATAATCCTGGCGTTCCTATCCCTTGCGAATTCCATGACCTTAAGTGTCCTCATGGAATACCTCGGAAAGCTTATGCCTATGACACAGTCCTTAGAGCTTACCCTTATCATCTGTTCGAAGGTCTCACTGACGCTGGTGGTCCTTATCAGGTTCACATTGCCTCTTATCATGTTAAGATAGAAGCACAGAAAGTCAGCAAGAGGCTCGCAGCTTCTTAAGCCCACTACATATACATTCTCGGCCGCAAGGATCATATCCACCGCATCCTCGAAAGCGTCCGGATCTATATCTCCGAGTGTATCCTGAATCTTCTCTATATCACCTCTTAAGACGGATGAAAGTATCTCCGACTGTGTACTCCTGCCGTACTTGGCGCTTACCTTCTGCACGGTGTTAAGCTTATTCTTGACCCAGTCCGCCAAAGCAGCCTGAAATTCGGGGAAGCCCTTGTATCCAAGAGAAGAAGCGAATCTGACAACAGTCGATTCGCTTATTCCAAGTCCCTGTCCTATCTTGGCCGCGGTAAGAAAAACCGCTTCATCATAATGCTCCTTGATATAATTAGCAATGGCCTTATGCCCCTTGCTCATCTTGGGAAAATGTTCATCTATTATCTGTATTACATCCGCACCTGGATTCATCATTCACCACACTTTACTTATATGCCTTGTATGTATCGATCAAAAGCTTAACGGTGTCTTCCTCGCCCAGATCATAATCACCTGTTATACTCATGCAGGCTGCACCATGTATGAATATCCACATCTTGGTAAAAAGGTCTCCGCTATTGGCACAGCCCGAAGCCTTAGCCTTATTCATCTGCTCAGCGACCACCGCCTTATCCCCGTTAAGGATCTCATACATAGACTTATCGAATCTCTTATCGCTCAAAAAAAGCATCTTAAAAAGGTGGGGCTCATCGGTCGCAAACTTAATATATACAAGTCCGAGATCCACAAAAGGCTCATCATGGCTCTTGCTCATCTTCTCCACATAATAAGAGAAAAATTCGCACGACCTGTAGAATACCTCCTTAAGCAGATCCTCCATATTATCATATAATCTGAATATAGGCTGGGTAGAACATCCTGCCTTGGCCGCAAGCTTTCTTGCCGTCACATTCTCCACGCCCTCCTGCTTAGCCAGGGTAAAGGCTGTCTCGATCAAATAATCTCTGGTAATTGTCTCCTTACGTGGCATATAACCCACCTCCAAATTATATTTTTTGCCCCTTAATAATAACACTCGTAATCCTATAATTCAATCCCAAAAATAATATTTCTTATCTGAACACTCAGAGAATAAAATATAATACACCCGCAGTCCGAACTGACTCGGCAAGTATTATTACGAAAATGCGATCAGTATAACGGCTCTTGACGGGCCGCCTCCAATCGCATCCATGCGATAGGTCGGCTAAAAGGCACATCCCTGTGCCTTTTGCCCTGATAATATACGCATTTTCAAATAATACTAAGCCTCGCCCGAAGGACTTGCGGGTGTATTATTTTTATTCTCTGATCATTTCATATATGTAAATAGCATGAGACGAAAAAGAATGCATCGGATTCACTTTCAACCGAGGCGTAATAACATAGAAAATGTTAGTTATGCAAGGGATGGAAGTACAGGGATGTACTTCCAAGCCGCCCTACGGCAGGGATGCCGTTGGCGGCGACCCGAAAAGTATAAAATACCACATACATTTTCGTTATGTTATTAGCCGCAGGTTGCGTGAATACGATGCATCTTTTATCGCCTCATGCTTTGCGACATATAAGAAATATTATACCGGGTATGCCTTGTTGGCTGTATCGGCCTTGGCCACATCTACAGATGTCTGCTGTGCCTGACGATACTTGAAGAAGTCTACCGCAACCTGAGGGAACAGTGCATATGAGAGCACATCCTCCTCCTGCTGTTTCCATTCCTTCATCTCTGCCTCTATAGAAGCAAGCTCCGGCTCCGTATGACCTGTAGCCTCTGCGGAACGAGCCGTAGAACGCTTCTCTCCGGGAATAACCTTATTGATGACTTCCTCGTTCATGGGCTTAACGGTCTGACCGTAGTTACCTCGAAGCAGATCCTTGAACTCACCTGTAGCCATCTTATATCTCTCGCCCATAAGGACATTGAAGATAGCCTGTGTTCCGACAATCTGTGAAGAAGGAGTAACAAGAGGCGGCTCACCGCAATCCTTACGGACTCTCGGGATCTCCTCAAGAACCTCATTGTACTTATCTTCCGCATTCTGCTCCTTAAGCTGTGATACCATGTTAGAGAGCATTCCTCCGGGTACCTGATAGAGAAGTGTCTTGATGTTGACACCGAGCACCTTGGTACTCATAAGTCCTGACTCTATGCACTCTTCTCTGTAAGGTCTCCAGTAATCTGCAATCTCAGCAAGGATCTTCTGATCATAGCCTGTGTCGTAAGGTGTGCCCTTGAATGTCTCGACCATAACCTCTGTTGCGGGCTGTGATGTACCGAGTGCGAAAGGTGATATTGCACAGTCGATTATATCAACACCGGCTTCAACAGCCTTAAGGTATGTCATTGAAGCCACGCCTGAGGTGTAATGTGTATGTAACTGGATAGGAAGCTTTGTATTCTCCTTAAGTGTCTTAACAAGCTCTGCAGCCTTGTACGGTACAAGCAGTCCTGCCATGTCCTTGATACAGAGCGAATCAGCGCCCATCTCCTCGATCTTCTTGGCCATATCTGCCCAGTACTCAAGTGTATAAGCATCGCCGAGTGTATATGAAAGAGCTATCTGGCTCTGTCCTCTGCCTTCCTGAACCTTGATCTTATTGGTCGCATCAACGGCAGCCTGAAGGTTACGGATATCGTTCAGACAGTCAAATATCCTGATCACATCAATACCGTTAGCGATAGACTTCTCAACGAAAGCGTATACCACATCATCCGCATAGGGACGATATCCGAGGATATTCTGTCCTCTGAAAAGCATCTGAAGCTTGGTATTCTTGAATCCGTCACGAAGCTTTCTGAGTCTGTCCCACGGATCCTCCTTAAGGAATCTTAAGGAAGCATCAAAAGTAGCACCGCCCCAGCATTCTACGGCTGCATAGCCGACTTTATCCATCTTATCTACGATCGGAAGCATCTTCTCGGTAGGCATTCTTGTGGCTATCAGAGACTGATGAGCATCACGAAGCACCGTTTCCATTATTCCAACCGGCTTTTTTGTTACTTCTGCCATTTTAATTCCTCCATTATATTTAATAACCGTCCGTCTGCCTCCGGCAAACGGTTTGTTTGTAGTAATTCCCGGCTATAGCCACTCTATTACTAACCTCCGTTTGCTTTAGCAAACGGTTGGCTTCGTAGTATTTCTTGGCGAAGCAGCCATTGCTGCGAGCCTCTAGAAATACCAGAAGCTATTACATAATCCCGTAAACCGCCATAAATGTTCCGGCCGCAACTGCCGTACCGATAACTCCCGCAACGTTAGGCCCCATGGCATGCATGAGAAGGAAGTTGGTAGGATCAGCTTCTGCGCCGACCTTCTGTGATACTCTCGCCGCCATAGGCACAGCAGATACACCTGCCGAACCGATAAGCGGATTGATCTGCCGATGACTGAGCAGGCACATCAGTTTTCCAAGCATCACTCCGCCGAATGTACCGAAGGCGAATGCTATCAGTCCTAGTACGACTATCTTAAGAGTCGCCGCATTAAGGAAAGCCTCTGCGCTTGTAGTAGCACCTACGGACGTACCGAGGATTATGACTACGATGTACATAAGTGCATTGGATGCCGTATCCGTAAGCTGCCTTACAACACCACACTCCTTAAAGAGATTACCTAACATCAGCATGCCTACCAGGGGAGCTGTTGTGGGAAGTATCATACATACTACTATTGTTATGACTATAGGGAAGAGTATCTTCTCAAGCTTTGATACCGGTCTTAACTGACCCATCTTGATCTTACGCTCCTCCTCTGTAGTGAACAACTTCATTATAGGAGGCTGTATGATCGGCACCAGTGACATATAAGAATATGCTGCCACTGCTATGGGTCCTAACAGATTCGTCTGACCAAGCTTACCTGCAAGGAAGATTGAAGTAGGACCGTCCGCACCTCCTATTATAGAGATAGAAGCAGCAGCCTTACCATTAAAGCCAAGTGCTATGGCACCGAAGTATGCCATATATATACCAAGCTGTGCTGCCGCACCTAAGAGGAAACTCTTGGGATTGGCGATAAGGGGTCCGAAATCCGTCATGGCTCCTACACCCATGAATATGAGCGAAGGAAGTATGGCCCATTCATCCAATTTGTAGAAATAGTACAGCAGACCGCCGATCCCGTTGGGTGAATCTTCGAAGCTTAACATTATATCCGGATAGATATTGACAAGCAGCATACCGAAAGCGATGGGAATGAGCAGAAGCGGCTCGAATTCCTTGGCTATCGCAAGATACAGGAAGATACACGCTACAGCGATCATCACATAGTTGCCCCATGTCAGGTTGAAAAACGCTGTCTGGTGCACCAGATTGTTCAATGTATTAGATATATATTCCATGTTGTT
This sequence comes from uncultured Lachnospiraceae bacterium, assembly GCA_905235845.1. Lineage (GTDB taxonomy): Bacteria > Bacillota > Clostridia > Lachnospirales > Lachnospiraceae > Colinaster. The sequence goes on along the minus strand of CAJONG010000048.1, from coordinate 140 downwards.
CCTTTCTGAATATTTTTACATCTTTTTGTAAAAATCCAATCACTCTCTTAGTTAAGAGTAGCAAGTGTTGCACCTGCTTCTACAGCATCTCCGACTGATACATCAATGCTTGCAACAGTTCCGTCTGAAGGTGCCACAAC